>DRFG01000315.1 GCA_011050655.1 Roseobacter sp. | reverse complement strand
GGCTGAAGGCGAATATAGATACTGCAACTCTTGTGGGTGTGCCGGGTATCGTAGCGACCCTGAACAATGCCAAACTAGAAATGAACTCCGCAGCCAGCAAAGGCAGCACTGCACCCCTTGATGTCCTCGACTGGACACGCGCTGTAAACTTCACCTCGACCGAATGGTCAGCCGCCGTCGCTATCAACACAGACACATACGACGTGTTCTCGGCCACCAATATCTACCAAGCGCCGATCCCAACCAATGTTACCGTCCTTGATCTGACTCGGGACGGTATAGCGCTTTACGGTGACGCAACAATCATCGTCAAAGACTTCATCCATATCCGCGGCGAAGCGACCCTGATCTCTGAACAGAACGTCGTGGCGCGTACGTTGACCAACGCCGCCACCTTCAACACCTCCGTTCTAAAGCTCGGCCTTGCTAATGTTGTGGTGTTTGCCGGAACAAGCGCCCCTAGCTACCTGACCGACGCGACAGGGCGTGCGACCGCAGTAGACCCGAATTCGAACGCCACCGGGATCGCGCTGACCGTCGATAGCTTGGGTTTGATGATGGTCAAGGAAGCACCAACCACCACAACGACAGCGGAGCTTCGGTCTTGGTATGCGATCAAGGCGAGGGGGTCTGCGGAATTGATCGGTGTCGATAACCTTGTGATGCGCGGCACCTTGAACGTTGCAGTGAACGGCACCGGTACAGGTTCGACGCCATACGGAACACTGGATTTCAGCGATACGACCATCTGGAACGTGACGGTCGGTCAGAATAGCGCTGTGACGTTTGATGACCTTACCCAAACTGTCATTGATGTGAGGGGGTCCGTGGTTCTTGGTGTTTCAGAATACGTGTTTGTGTCGGGTGAGTTTGCCTTCCGCAAGGGCGATGCCTTGCTTGACGTGATCCTTGCAGACGGACAAATTCGACAGACAAGCTTGCTAACGGTCGGGGCCCGGAATCTCAATATTTTCGTCGGTACTGGCTACGATCTGAACAAGAGCTTTGCGAACCAGACCGACTTGGTCGGATTGCAGATTTCTGATGGCTTCATGGGTCTGGCGCTTATGCAAGCGATAGACTCCGCTACCGGGGCCCCATATGCCGCAGGCACCGCGAATGCAGTCTCGTACACAGCGTTAAATGCTGGGGGCAGCGTGGCCCTGGTTGGTGTCGACGGCCTGACCTTGGCGGCCTACGATTTTGAGGTTCTTTATAATTCCGCATCCGCTGGCCGCGCGATCAATTTTTCAGCGAATACCAATGCTAACAACCTTGTCGTGCCGACAAATACTTTGGCAGCCGACGATGTGACACTTTCGATGTCAGCAGAGATACTTGAAGTAACCGGCTTCGCCGTTATCTCCATTGATCAATATGTGTTCCTCTCTGGTAATGTGACCTTCTCCAAGGGACTGGTTATTCCCGCTACGGCCAATCCCTCCGGCAAGAATTTTGCTGTAACGCAGATCAGCGGTCGTAACATAAACGCATTTGTTGGTGTTGGTGGACCGTATTTTGAACTGGATATTCCGGCGCGGACATCTGCCGCACCGGTAAATGCCGGGGCTGCCGTTGGGGTGGCGGTCGAAGGTCTTGCCTTTGATCTTGCGCTGTTGTCGCAGGTCGACGAAGTTACAGTCGGCGCGAACACGACCTATGTCGCCACCCTGAACGGGGACCGTTACACTGCCCTTTATGCCGAAGTCGCAGGCGTTAACCTTGTCGGTGTGGGCGGGGTCGCGCTGTCGGCGAGCAACGTCAAGATCAAGGTCAACCAAGGACGTTCTGGCGCAACAACTGGCCCACAGACCGTCTTGCCTGCGGCCTTCGACTTTACCGAGGTTACCGGCCTGTCTCCGGGGACCCCGACCTCAGAAAGTATTTTCCTTAAGATTTTCAAAGACCAAGGTTTCAAAGATACCGTTATCGGGTTCGAAGCCATCGGGACCACAGCCGGGACAGGGGTCTCGCTTCTTGTAAATCTATCCGCTACCACCCCCACCAGTGCCACAGACGCAGATTTCGCCCTTCAGGCCGACATAACGTTCGAGCGTACAACGCTCCGTTCCGGCCAGATCGCCACCAAAATATCAGCCACTAATGTCACTGCCAGCTTCGGCGCAGTCAACTTTGCAGCAACCGGCAATGCACTGATATTGATTACCCCAGCAGGGATTTCCGCCAACATTGATGTCACGTTATCGGCTGTTTCGTTCACCGATGGCAAAAACACCTTCGCATTGGCTTCGCCGACCTTCAGGCTAGAGATCAACACGGCAACGACGAGCGTGAATCAGGAGTTCAAAGTCGCGGCTTATACAGACAGCAGCGGTGCCACCCAGACCACCCGCACGCTTAGCCTGCCTGCCGGGAAATTCGTCAGGATCACCGGTGAAAACCTGGGTCTCAAGATTGATCTTGGTAACAGCACGGGAACAATCGGCAGCAGCGACCAGCCCGAGATCGAATTCGGCGGCACTATCTCCATTGCCCAGATCACCGATATATCCGACCCAGCAAACCCCAAGAAGCGCACAATCTTTGCATTCACCGGCGTGTTCGGCACCTACCGTGACACGGTTGCGAACGAAGTATTCAGCCTGAAGGACGGCAAGGGCGTCATCATCTACTATGATGATGGTACGGCCGCGCCACAAAATGGATTGGCCGGGCAGATCGAAGTGACTGCCCAAGGCGGAGCAGGTGATTTCGCCGCAGAAGCTACGGGCGTTTTGCGGATAAACACCACCACCCGTACGAATATCGACCAATCCGTAAGCATCGGTGACGCCGTATATCGCGTGACATTTGGCGCAGGCGAGGGCGATTTTGTTCAACTGGGCATCGTTGATGTCACGCTGACATATGACCCATATTTGACCATTACCGGCTCTGTTAACACGCTCAACCTTGATGATCCCTTGCTCGCCAACTTCAAATCGGCGGGTGCGACAAGCGGTATCGTCGGGCGCAACATCAGTATCTTCCTGGGCGACAAAGGGGCCGACCTTCAAAGCACTGCGGACGATGTTGGGCTGCTGATCACCAACACCCAACTGGTGGTTCTGGAGTTTGTGGCAAGCGGCCTGCGCACCTTTGCTATCTATGCGAAGGGCGAAGCGTCGGTCGTTGGCATTGATGGCTTGCGGATAACGGGTTCGGTTGAAGTGTGGATCAACAATTCCGGCAGGGTCATAGCGCAAACGACGGTCAGCGATATTCCACGACTGAATCCAGACGAAACACTGGCACCGCTACAGGTCAAGTTTGCGTCCGGTGCGATGGAACAGGTGTTTGGCTCCGTGTCGATCGGCATCGGAGCGAACGCTGGTAATGACATTGTGACGATCAGCTCTCAAGACGTCACGTTCACGCGTACGCCTTTGGGTCTGATTGAAGTCTTTGCGCCCGATACCCGGATCCTTGTAAACCCTGAAGGCGACGCAAGCCGCGCTATGGGCTTTGGTGGCGCGGCACGGTTCAGCTTTGGCGGCGGCAACGGGTTCCAGCTATCGGATATACGTTTGACGACCTATACGATCAACGGGCAAACCGGCACGGTGAACAACACCAGCCTGCGCGGGTTGGTCAAGCTAAGCGCAGACCTTGCATCGCCGCTGCAAGACCAGATCGTGCGTCTGGACCAGCTCGAATACATTGATGTCATATTCAACAACAATAACTATTTGACGTCAGACGCATATCCGAACGGGATCGTGGACAGTTCTATCACTGACGTTGAACAGGAATTCTTGATCAGGGCGACGCAGGACAACGTAACCTACAAGATCGAAGTATCGGGTGCCGCCACCCGCGTTGAAGGAACGGCAAAGCCGACCTTCCGTTATCAGATCCTTTCGAAACCTGCTGCGATCAATTCAACCAGCCCGATTACCTACGAGGTCGAGTTCCTAGCCAATTCTTGGAAAGATAGCGCGAACCAGCTTGGCGCGCGTGAAATCGAACGCTTCCGGGTGCTGCGCAATCTGACGGCTGGATTTGGCGAAGCTGAATTTAACCTCGCGCGCCTCGCTGCGGCCGCAGCCCCGTTGGTTGATCTGGCCAAGCCATTCTCGGGTGCAACGGTTGATGCGTCCTTGTTGAACGCCAGCGGCTTTATCGACGTGACGTTCCGCACTGTTGTCGGGCAAAACTTGAACGTGAATACGATCAACGGCAACGAAATCCGCATCATGCAGACCGGTGGCGCCGCGAATGTTGGCAGCGTAACGTCCGTTGACCGCATCTCGGCAAGCACATGGCGCTATTACATCGCGCCTAAAACGCCCGCACCCACCGTCGGGTCGTCCACCGCGCCAGCGCCCTCGGGACCTGCGGCGAACACCCGCTCCAACGCAGCCTTCAGCGTCGGTGATGTCACGGTTCAGTTCCTTGCCGGCACGTGGTCGTATCAAAGTACAGACAATCAAACCGTTCTATTTGGTGCAGATCATGGCCTTACCGTCACTGACCAAACCAACGCGACCAATGTCGATACCCTGACGGCGGTCTACTCTTCGGTCTTCACAGTTGCGAACATTCCTGAAAGCCAGACCACCGGACCATCGTTCAATATCGGTCCGGTGACGATTGAATCGCCTTCCATTGGTCTTGATAAGCTGGCGTTCAAAGACAAGCGTTTGGTGCTGACGATCGCATTGGGTGCTGACCGTGCCGCGCTGGTATTTGGCGGCGCTTCGCAGGGTACATCTGGGGCGGGTCAGACCAACACCGGCGGAACAAGCGTCGTTATCAACGGCCTTCTGGTCAAGTTTGACGTGAGCGTGGATGTTCTGGCCGCTGTGTCGGGTGGCGACCCCGAAATCGGCTTTACCGGAAAGTGGGAAGTCACGGCAGATAGCCTGATCGGCACGATACCCGACGTCATGACATTCGAGGCGGTTGCGATCAAGATCGGCTATGACCCCGATTACGATGCAACCAAGGATTTCACCAATACACTTGCAGGTGCCGGTCAGAAGCTTGTCCAGATCGACAGTGTCAAAGTCACGTTCCCGCGTTTTAACCTGACCGGAGAGATCAACCCTGTTGCCGGCAAGCCGGGGTTGATCGTCTACGAGAACGGTTTCGCAATTGGAGAGGCCCAGTTGATTTATGGCGGCTTGCCCGCAACGGGTCAGACTGCTGCTACACGCACGGACGGTCAGGGTGGACCGATCAAGTTCGGAAGCCTTCTTGAATTCGATGATCTTCGCATCGGGGTCACCAACTTTAGTGTGGTCTTTGGCCAATCCGTCAATTTTAACGGCACGATATTTGTCGCGTCTGGTGGTGCAAAGTTCGCCCCCGGCAAACCGATTTCCGCTGATATCCGCGACCGTCAGGGCCCAGAGCCGGGCGATCGTGCCGGTAACCCGCAGACCGAGGCGATCCGCCTGGGGCTGACATTTAGCAATGGCGCAGTTGACGGGTTTATCTGGCGCATGGACACGTTCAGGATCACGCTTGGTCCGAACCTTGTCTTGACCGGTGTTGACCTGAACCTGGATACTAGCGCCGCCAACGACGAAGAGCTGATCAGCTTTGCCGCGATTGGTGCGGAACTTACCGTAGGTTCGATCACGTTGATCGGTGAGGCGCGGCAGTTCGCGTTCTTGGGTGACGGCACATTTGTCACTAAACGTGGTTTTGGCGTGTTCATCGGGGTTGGGTCGGCGACAGGTGCGTCGTTTAAATGGCCAGCTTGGTTGCCAATCCGTATTACCGAAATCGGTGTCCAGTGGGCCGATATCCAAAAAGCTCCTGAGAAGTTCGTTCTTACGCTTTCCGCGACGGTGACAGGGTTGCAGGGCAATCCCGGTCTGAAATTCGAAGGCACGATCAAGGGTATCCGGATCGACGTGGGTCTTTTGCTTGAGGGTAAGAACCCGATTATCGGCATCGAAGCGCTTGGGGTATCGGTTTCCGGCAATCTCTTTGGTGGACAGATCGAAGGCACGCTTATCGGCGGCATCATCAATATCGATGCCAACGGAGCAGAGATCGGGACGTTGGATACTTCAACCGCGGTCGCAGACCGGATCTTCTTTATCGGGGTCGAGGCCGGGTATGCATTTGCAGGGCTGTCGGGCTTCACAATTCGCTTCGCGATGAGCGAACTTGGCCCGCTGGGGGTTCTGGTTACCGCACAGATTCCCGGTGGTATCCTTCTGGAACCCAACACCGGCCTGACGATCAACAACTTCACCGGCGGTGTCGACTTCTTTACCTCGCTGCCAGACATCACCACGCCAGCCGAACTGACTGGCCCGGCCTTCCAATTGCCTGCCAATGTCAGTGTCGATGGCTGGCTGGATATGGTGCGCGGTCAGGTCTTGACGCAATACCGGCTTGTTAAAGCAAACCCGTCGCAAAGCGGTTTTGCAGCGGCCTTCAAGGCACCGATGGTCATTACCGGCAGTGCGAAACTGTATTCGATCTATACGTCGGAACTCACATTCAACGGTCAGGTCACCATCAAGATTTCGACAGATGGTAAGATTCTCGTCATAGGTCAGTTGAATTTTGCCGCCGATAATCTGTCACTTTCGGCAAGGCTGTATGCAAACCTAAGCAAGATCGCATCGGGCGAGGCCACTATCTTGTTCCTGGCTAAGGTCCCGGATCAGGTTGACATCATCACCATCGAAGGCAGCCTGCGCTTTGGGTTCCAAACGTTGCTGGGCGATGATGTTGCCGTCGCGATTGTTCAGGACCGCGCTGCGAATCCTACTCAGGAATTGGCGGGACCGGGGGCCGGCACTGAAATCGGAGCCTCAGCTATCAATAACGCCGGGTATATCGACGTTACCCTTGAAGACCTAGGTGCCACAATTGTGTTGTCGTCTGACACGGTTCTAGACCTCGCGCCGGAACTGATCATCAAAACCGCAGGCGTGTCATTAGATGACACACTTGCGCCGGTTCACTTGAGTGGAACAACCTATCGCTTCTGGGTTACCGGTACAGCAACAGGTCCGATCAGCTTTGAATATGTCCAAGAGGGCTGGTCATATCTGAACCAGCAAACCGGTGAAACGACCTTTAGCAGCGTCGTAGACAGTGCGAATGCGCCCAAAACCGGAACTGCGACCTTGGTCACTGGCCCGTGGATCGACATCCGGTTCATTCCTGAGATCAACGGCGAACTTACCGCCGCCAACATGCAGACCATCGCCAGCGGTGGCGCCCCGTTCGTTTTGCGCAACCAGAGCAATCAGGTGATCGCGCTTAAGACCACCGGTGGTCAAGATGCGCAGCGGGTCATCGTTGGCAAGGACGTCATCCGCTATTTCCTAGCCGATACCAGCCTGCCGTTGGGCACCTACACGGTCACATTTGCCGGAAACGTCTGGAACAGGGGTGGGCTGGCCAATATCGCGACTGCCTCTGAAAGCTTTGATATCGTCAGCCCGACCATTTCACTGGGCGGTGCCTTCGACACGACACCCACCGGGTATTCCGCTGACGTCAATGTTTTGAAAGCGGGCGCGAAAGAGCTGATCATGTCGTTCCGCGCGCCGTCTGGTAACGGTCTAGATTACGCGACGATTCTGGATGCAGCGCACGAATTTACCCTGACGCGTGTCGGCGGCACCGCGATCACCGTAGCAGCGGTTCCTACACCGGTACGGCTTGTCATCGGCACAGGTGGCGGTGCCACATATGCGCCCGTTGTGGCCCCAACGGGTACTACGATGGCCGACTATTTGGCGGCAGAGGGCATCACCCAGTTCAAGTATACCCTGTCAGGTTTCGACTTTGCGCCCGGCGTATATGAACTGACCTTCGTTGATGACGCATTCCGTGATGCCTCTGGCAACCGTTCACTTGCTACTGGCCCAATCCAGATTGTCGTCGAAGGTGCCACAGCCGTACTGGTCAACCCGGGTCAGGACGCATCTATAGATGTGAACCGTTTTGGCGCACGTAGCTTTATTGATGTAACGTTCCCGATGGTCCCTGATGGGTTTATTGCTTACGATTCCGGCTCCATTACCGATTCCGGCGGAGAGTTCACCCTCTCGGGTGCAGGTATCGGCACAATCGAAATAGACAACGCGCAAGCGCCGGTCCTGATAACAGGTGGTACATCGCCAACCTACCGTTATTGGCTGACCGGCGATTTCGCTGACGGCGCGGCTGTGGGTAGTGTGACGATCAGGCCAATTGATGGCGCGTGGTCTTATGTGAAATCTTCAGGCGTCATCACTGTGACCGGAACAGTGGTCGATGGGGTGCTGCAAATCGGCGAAATCGATGCCGTTACAGGTGCCTTAACTCCGCTGACATTGACCAGTATCTTTGGTGCGATCCCTGCCGGGTATTCCATCGACATTGCGTCAATTTTGGATAGCGGTGCAGAATTCGAGGTTTCGGCGCCGACCAATGCTGGCTATACTGCGACGTTGGATACAACCAACGGACCAATTCGCCAAGATGATGGCACCGGCAATCCTAGCGCCGTCCAATACCGCTATTCGATCTTGCTGGCCGGTACGTCCAATACATCCGAGACAGTGACCCTGAAGTTCAAAGCCGACCAGATATCTTACATCAAAGATGTCACCCCCGCCTTGACGGTTGCTGGTGTGAACGGTGGCGTGTTGGGGTCACATAGCAATGATGTCAGCTATGTCGATGTTCTGATTGCGCCCGCTAGCGGTGATACCGTTCCAGACTTTGCAGCGACCGGGGACATCGCCAAGCTTTCGCTTACCGTGAACGGCCAGCCGGGCCCGGCGGTTACGTCGCTGCTGAATATGGGTAACGGGGTAACACGCATATTCTTGCTGGGTACGGCACCGGTCGGCGACGCCGTGTTGACCATCGCCGAAAACGCATTTGGCAGCACCGGGGCGCAAAACCGCGCCTTGACGCTAGGCTTCAAGTTAGCTGGCGCTCAGGGTGTGGTTATTAATCCCGGCCCCGATGGTAGTATCGGTATCGGTACACTCAACGGTCGCGGTTATGTCGATCTCAGCTTTGACCGGCCTTTGAAGGGGCTTCGTATCGGGTCAATCACCGATCTTGCCCCCGAGTTTGAGTTCAAAGGCACCAACGTCAAAATTGCTTTCGACGACACGCAGGCACCTGAATGGCTCAACCCTGATGATCCCACGGTTGACCCCGATACAATCACCGAAAACTACCGTTTCCGCTATTGGACCAAGGGCACCTTTACCTCCGGTACAACCATAGAGCGGATAGCAAGCTTTGAAGGCGAAGCCACGGTTTTGCTGAGTGACGGGACATCTGCCAATACCAACGGCGTCGTCGGCTTTGATGCACTGAAGCTGGACACATCCTGGATTGACGTACGCTTTACCCCAACGTGGGGCGATCAGATCGACTTTGCCACCCTGGGTGACGAAATCGCCGTCACCGGCGCGACCTTGTCGGGCGATGCCATGCGGATCGGCGATGGTCTGACGGTGCGCTACTTCCTGACCGGGGCTGTCAACGCGGGCCGCGTGACTGTACAGGTTTTGGCCGGAACATACGGATCAGGCACCAACGCGGGCGAGGCGGCGGATTATAGGTTTGATGTGCTGCAACTTTCGGGTGCTCTGGCCGATCCGGTCGCGGGTGGGGTGATTGGCAAGACCGAACTCAATAACCGTGGCTATATTGATGTAAGCTTTGTCAAACCTTCGTATGCGTTCGGCATTGACGTGGCATCGGTCACGGATCTGGCCCCCGAAGTTGTGTTCAGCGCCATCGGCGGAACGATTAAAGCCGACGATACACAGGCCCCGGTCTATCTGGGTATGGTTGGCGACGCGGCGGTCTTCCGGGTTTGGTATAGCGGCGATTTCCAGGGCAGCGCCGTCGCCGGGAACGTTACGGTTGATTTCATCGGCGGCAGTTTCAATTGGCTCGACGCCAGTGGCAACACTATTGATGCAGTCGCGCAGACCAACAGCGTTCAGCTACAGGTAAAATCGGACGGAGCGGCAACGCCAGCCTATTTCGTTACCTTGCAATTGGGTACAAGCGCATTGCTTGATACCGCGTCGATCCAGAATG
>DRFG01000314.1 GCA_011050655.1 Roseobacter sp. | reverse complement strand
TTCTGCCATTCGGTCAGATCGTCCACGGTTTCAGTACCTACTGACAACTTTATGATATTTATGAACTTATCCACAGAATCCCTCCGACACGGCACGACATAAGGTAGTCTATCTCTGATTTGCTTCAAGCTGTTGTGCTTGTCTTTGATTTTGCGTTAAGGTTGAGACCTTCCCACAAAGCCTCCAAGGAATCGATTATGTCACGATTTGCCGCCCCCATTGCCGAACAGATATGGGATATGAAATATCGCTTTAAAGATGCGGATGGCACGCCGCGTGATGTTACTGTTGAAGACAGTTGGCGGCGGATTGCACGCGATCTTGCGCAGGTGGAAGAAGCGCCTGAAGCTTGGGAGCAAACTTTTTTCGAAGCGTTGGAGGATTTCAAGTTTCTGCCCGCAGGGCGTATTACGGCGGGGGCGGGTACGGCCCGCCGCGTGACTTTGTTCAACTGTTTTGTCATGGGCACTGTACCCGACAGTATGGGCGGGATCTTTGACATGCTCAAAGAGGCGGCATTGACCATGCAGCAGGGCGGCGGGATAGGATATGATTTCTCGACGATCAGACCCCGGGGAGCCGATGTGTTGGGGGTATCCGCGGATGCGTCCGGACCACTGAGTTTCATGGATGTCTGGGATGCCATGTGCCGCACGATTATGTCTGCGGGGTCTCGCCGTGGTGCGATGATGGCGACGATGCGCTGTGACCACCCTGATATTGAAGATTTTATTGCCGCGAAATCTGATCCGGCGCGTTTGCGCATGTTCAACATGTCCGTGCTGATCACTGACCCTTTCATGGATGCAGTGAAATCTGACAGCGCTTGGGACTTGCAGTTCGCCGGTAAGATATATCGTACCGTACAGGCGCGCGATCTATGGAACCGGATCATGAAGGCGACCTATGAATTTGCGGAACCCGGGGTGATTTTCATTGATCGGATCAACGCCGCCAATAACCTCAGCTACTGCGAGACCATAGCCGCAACTAATCCGTGCGGAGAGCAGCCCCTGCCACCCTATGGTGCCTGTTTGCTGGGATCAATCAACATGGCCCGCTTGGTCGCTGATCCGTTCGACACCGCTGCCCATCTGGACGTCAAAGCATTGAACAATTTGGTCGCCACAGCGGTGCGCATGATGGATAATGTCGTGGATGTGTCGAAATTTCCACTGGAAGCGCAGGAGGCTGAAGCAAAGGCGAAACGCCGCATTGGCCTGGGCGTCACCGGTCTTGCCGATGCATTGTTAATGGTCGGGCTAAAATACGGATCGGACGAGGCTGCAGCGCAGACCGAGAACTGGCTCAAGGTTATTGCGCGAGCGGCATATTTGGCATCGGTGGAACTGGCCAAAGAGAAGGGTGCGTTTCCGTTATTTGACGCTGATGCCTATCTGGCATCCGGGACAATGCAGCAGATGGATGAGGACGTACGCGCCGCGATCGCCGAGAACGGTATCCGCAATGCTTTGCTGACCTCGATTGCGCCGACCGGCACGATAAGCCTTTATGCAGGGAACGTGAGCTCCGGGATCGAACCGGTCTTTGCCTATGCCTATACGCGTAAGGTGTTGCAAAAAGACGGGAGCAGGAGCGAAGAGGAGGTCGTGGACTATGCCGTGCAACTGTGGCGCGACTTGAAAGGCGATGCACCGTTGCCGGATTATTTCGTGAATGCCCAGACCCTCGCCCCTCTTGACCATGTAAAGATGCAGGCGGCTGCACAAAAATGGGTAGATTCCAGCATTTCCAAAACCATCAACTGTCCCGAAGACATCAGTTTTGACGCGTTCAAAGATGTCTATATGGCCGCTTGGGATCAAGGGTGCAAAGGATGTACGACGTACCGGCCCAACGATGTCACCGGTTCGGTTCTGTCGGTATCCGAAAAGACGGACAGTGCTCCCGGTGAAACAGCTGCTCAAGCGCTTCTTCAGGAGGGCGGGGAAGTAGTTTATATGTCTGACCCTCTCGATCGCCCACAAGAGCTGGAGGGTTCGACCTACAAGATCAAATGGCCTGACAGTGAACACGCTTTGTATATTACGGTAAACGATGTGGTGATTGGCGGTCATCGCCGTCCGTTTGAAGTGTTTATCAACTCTAAAAATATGGAACACTTTGCTTGGACAGTGGCGCTGACGCGGATGATTTCTGCCGTATTCCGGCGCGGTGGGGATGTGTCATTCGTCGTTGAAGAATTAAAAGCTGTGTTCGACCCCCGAGGCGGGGCATGGATGGGTGGGAAATATATCCCCTCGATGCTGGCAGCGATTGGCGGCGTGATCGAGCAACATCTGATCGCCACAGGTTTCATCGCCGGAGAAGGGCAAGGGCTTAAGTCTGATCCTCAGGCTAAGGTCGTCGGCCTTGATGCCCCGCGTGGAAAAGCCTGCAGTAGTTGCGGCCAATATGACCTGCGCATGATCGAGGGCTGCATGACCTGCGGGAGCTGCGGCCATAGCAAGTGCGGATGATAAATGTGGTGTAGAGTGTCGTGACGGGCATAGTTATGCCAAAACCCCTGTTTTGGTTTGCCATGAGGCGGGGTAAGTTTTGCCAAGGGGTTGCAACGCACTGAATTAAAAAGATTTTGGTCGAATGAAATATTTCGGCCAAGATCGACGAAATGACCACTCTTGGCGGAGCAAATATATGATCTGCTAACGACTTCGCAGTGACTACCGGTCCAAATTGGCGAGGAGCCGGAAGGTAGGTCGCGGGTTTTCGAAGCCGCTGCATCGAAGTCAGCCAAATTGTAATCTCCTAACTCACCGTATTTTCAGTTCGTGCGCGGTCCTCTTAGTGAGACCGCGCCGACCCGTAAACATGGGCGATGTATGACACCGATTGCGTGGATTGCATCGAAGCTAAACGGAAGCTTCACGCGGACATGAAGGCATTTTCGAAAGGTAGGTCACACTATGAGGATAAAACCTGACATTGAGAAATTCGCTACGCTGGACTTTGAAGCGTCCAGCCTGTCCGAGGAAAGCTGGCCGATTGAAATTGGACTTTCTTGGCTGGAAGCCGGCGAAGTGCAGACTTGGAGCACGTTGATCCGGCCTGCACATGACTGGGATATTTCCGACTGGGCTCCTCAGAGTGCGGCGGTCCATGGCATCGCGTTTGAGGAGCTTAAGGATGCACCGACTGCCGACAATGTTGTAGGTGAGCTACTTCAGAATTTGGGAGACAGAGTTCTGGTGTCTGATGCTCCGGAATTTGAAACACGCTGGCTGTCCCGAATGATGAAAGCCGGTGCGCAGCCCGCGATACCCACCATCGAGGATTATCACCGCGTGTCCTTTGCAAGTTTTTCGGGCTTGGCGCTCGACATGCTGTATGAAGCCCTTGAGCGGAGTCCGGCACCACATCGGGCAGGGCCGGATAGTGCACGGCTCGCTCATGCATGGCGCAAGGCGATCCAGTATTAAGGGGCGTCCAAGATTAGTTGGGAATGGCCCCCAAATGTGCGACTTGGGGTAAGACCCAGCGCCACCTGATTTCCAGATCTTGCACGTGCCTTTCTTTGAGGCCGCGCAGATCCGAAAACTCCGGTGAGGCCGGAACAAAAAAAACATCAACAATAGCCAGACCGATAGACCCAGCTGCTGCTACAGCGGGTCTGGCCCGATCGCCTTTGGAAGGGAGAAATTGGGCGTCTTGAAGCTGCCACCTTGGCGCAGCGCTACTACGGGATGAAACCCATGACTTACCATCAGAAATTCACCACGCAGCCTTGCCCTAACCTGAAAGAGGTTCGCGGATTCCTTCACGATCACGGGAAAGCGTTGGCTGAAACTGCACACAAACTCGGCGGCTCGGCCGCCAGTGCCCGCGTGTTTTTGCTTTGTGAGGCCATGTGCCACACGAGACGGCTGACAAGGGCCCTTGGACTAAGCCGCTCGCGCGGCACTGGCGCTTGTTGCGGTCGTTCTACTTACTGATTTGACGTTGTTTTCGTGTTTTGGGGCTCTTGCTTGATGATTGGGACCTTCTCAATCGTCAAACAGGAGGTTCCCATG
>DRFG01000313.1 GCA_011050655.1 Roseobacter sp. | reverse complement strand
TAGGCAGACGTTCGTTTGGACCGACGGACAGGATCGCATCGGGCGTCACTTCAGTAAGGCGCATATAGGCAAACCGTCCATCGTTCTGACGTACCATTGCGCCGCGCGGTACCAACCGCGCTAGTCCCGTGACCGCGCTGCGTGCTCGTTCACGCATCAAGTGGTCAAGATACCGCCCCGCTAGAAGAAAAAAGAGAAGGGTGACTGAGGCATCGAAGAAAACATGCTCACCGCTACGGAGGGTCTCAAATAAACTGAGCACGAGCGCCAATATCACGCCAAGCGTAATCGGCACGTCCATATTCGTACGCCCCGCGCGCAGAGCACCTATGGCGGATGCAAAGAATGGCCGCCCCGCATAAATCACGACGGGAACGGCGATCAGGGCAGAGATAAGGTGGAAGGTCTCGCGGGTCTGCCCTTGGGCACCTGACCAGACACCGACCGACAGCAGCATGATGTTCGCGGCCCCGAATCCGGCAATCGCCATGGCGCGCAAAAGAAGCCTGCCCGTTGTGTCCTGAGGATAAGTATCGCTATCACCCATTTCCGTTGGAATGGCATCGAAGCCGAGCTTGGCAAGGTTATCGACGATCAGCGATGGATCTGTGTCCGAACCGGCAAGAGTGACACTTGCCTGGCGTAGAGTAAGATTAACACGAGCCAAGACCACGTCATCCCGCGCGTTCAACGCGCGTTCAATTGACGAGACGCACCCGCCGCATTTGATGCCCGGTAGTGAAAAGACGATGTGGCCGTCCCCGTTTTTCAGGTGCCGCATGCTGGCACGGGTCTCGGCGCGATCCAGTGAACCGGATACGGGTCGCGCGTTTGCTGCACTATCGTCCGGTCTGTTATTCAGCATCGTTTCTTTTCCCATGATCTGAACCTTGCCGCACGCCTGTCGGCGCTATGCAGTAGGTAAAGTCACCAATGCCACGAGGTGACGGCGGCAGGTTTGATTTGGATCAAGGTTTTTCGCGATTTGGGGAGTAGGCTGCACGGCAAGGTCTAAAGCCGTACCCGCGACAAGGAGCACAGACGATACTCATGCCGCGCACCCCCGAAACTGTCTATTTTGAAGGGGCATCTGTTTTTGATGCCTGTATCTTGGCCCAGTTTGATCTGTGTCAAAGGCTAGAGAATTTGGCCGATTCACTGCCATTCAAAGTTGACACTCGGGCCGCCGCGATCCTTGCGAAACAGCTTCAGTCAACGCTGCGTCGATGTCATCGGCTTGAAGAAACGATCATCTTTCCCCTGTTACTCAAGAAAGATACTAAAATTCACACGGTCCTAGATCGGCTTCGGCACGAGCATCAGGAAGACGAAGACCACGCACGCGACATACAAGAATCCATTCAAGCATTCGTCACGGCGGCGCACAAGGAAGATGCGGAAAGGTTGGGGTATATGCTGCGGTGTATGTTCATACCGTTGCGCAGACATCTAGCGTTCGAATGTGATTATGTGATGCCGTTTTTACTACCGACCGCATCACAATGAGAATCATATACCCGACGCCAACTCAAGCGCCGAAATATCGCACACCGTCACGCTACGGTTCTTTTGAATCGTGATAACACCTGCTTTACGCAAATGCGATATTTGTCGGCTGACCGTTTCAATTGTCAGTCCAAGAAAATCGGCAATATCCGCCCGCCTAAGAGGAATCTCAAATGTGTCGGAGAAGCCAGCCGCGTAGGGGTCGACATGCCGACCCAGCAAAAGCAGGAAAGAGGCAACTTTTTCGCCCGCCGTTTTTTGACCCAAAATCATCATCCATTCGCGCGCGTCATCTAGTTCGCGAAGCGCCTGCTCGTGAAGTCTATGCTCCAGCCCTGGTGACTGGCGCACCATTTCCTCCAATGCAGACCGAGGAAACAAGCAAAGGCGAACTGTGCTTGCCGCTTCTGCGCTGACATCACTGCTTTCGGCAAAGGGGCGACCCAGAAAATCTGGCGCGAACTGAAGACCCACGATCTGCTGGCGGCCATCAGGTAACAGTTTGGTCAACTTGACGACGCCGCTTAGGATGTTGGCATATCCATCTATCCGTATACCGGCCGCGATCAACTCCGTACCCGGAGCCACCTCGCGCCGTCCAGCCTGACGCCCAAGCCGCAGCAATTGGTCGGGCTCGAGCGCACCGCAGATACCCCCGTGACGCGCTTTGCAGGCAAGACAAAGCACGGGGATCTCGGAATTGTGAATATCCATCCGCATTTCAATTGTCCTTCTGGCTTCTGTCGGAGGTACAGTTTGTCGAGAGATAGCATGTTTCTTCAAGTTGCTCGCCCCCTAGTACCGAGAGGCACCGTATTTCCAGTGCGCAGGGATTTCGCCTGCCAACCACTCTCTTGCAAGGCACATGTTTTCACATCAGTTGGCGAAACAGCAAAATTTATCATGCTTAATCGGCGCATTTATACGCAGATAAGGGGCGGAATGACAGTATCATATCCTCAGTTTAGGGATCGCTGGCTGACGTAAGCGGTCTCAAAGTAGGCTCGGGCTCAAGGTCGTTGCAGCGTTTCATGTAAACCAAACGGATCGCGTCAGTTGTACCGTTGAACGCGGGTGCTTTCTCTCGACGCTTCCGTTTCTCGGTCGTGTATTCAGCTGGTATTTGGCCCTATGCAGCGTTGTACCCACAATGGGAGACCGAACCTGCGCAGTGATCTGAAAATCGCCAGTTTCATCGCCTGAAGGCACTCTTCCTTTTCGCGGTAGAGCGTTTAAGGCGAACGGTATCAATCAGGGACAGATCCGAATGGATTTGGATATCGGGGTCATAGAGGGGGTTCTTGCCGGTGCAACTTGGGATGCGCCGCCAAGTGTTGGCGCATCCCTCGAATATCTCGCCTGCTGGGGTGCTATCCGTTCTATTTACCAGCTCCCTTGACGTATAAAGATCGCTGATCTTTTTTAATGTAAGTCCATGCAATAAAACGACTCGTTTTTTGCCCCTGTGCCATTTCGACTACTTTATAATCCGCTACTTTAGCTTTTTTTAAAATTCTGTAGAGCGGCTGAAGATTATCTTTTTTAGACACTAGTGAGCTAAACCATAGGCACTGTTTGGCAAACTCCATGCTCTGTTCAACCATGCTAGCGATAAACTTTATCTCGCCGCCCGGGCACCAAAGTTCGGCGTTTTGACCGCCAAAATTGAGTTTTTTTGAATGCCCCTTGCCGAGGTTGCTCCACTTACGTTGGGTGCCTTTACTCGCTTTTTCGATGGAGGCATGGAAGGGCGGGTTGCATAGGGTGAGGTGAAAAACCTCGTGAGGTCCGATCACTCCTCTAAAAATGTTCTCGCGTATATCTTGTTGTCTGATGTTGACGCTCAACTTGTTAAATTGGCATATCTGCTGTGCCGACTTGATGGCGGCCGGGTCTATATCGACGCCGGTGAAGTGCCAGCCAAATTCACTCTGGCCAATGAGGGGGTACACCAAGCTGGCACCGGTCCCTATGTCGAGCGCTTTTATATTAGGCCCACGCGGGATTTCTTGATCGTTGCTACTGGCAAGTAAGTCCGCGAGATAATGGATGTAGTCGGCGCGACCGGGGATCGGAGGGCATAGATAATTGGCAGGGATATCCCAAAAATCAATATTGTAGTACGTCTTGAGCAACGCCCGATTGAGCATTCGGACTGCGCCCACATCTTGGAAATCTATCGTCGTCTGACCGACAGGGTTGCTGATCGTAGATGCCTCAAGTTCAGGCGTATCCGCCACTAGACGCTCAAAATCGTAACCTTCTCTGTGTTGATTACGGGGGTGCAGCATCGTTTTGGTGGCCATGGGGAAGCCCTCACTAAGGTTGGTGGATGTAACTACCCAAACTGTTCGTTGAATTTAAGCCTTTATGCTCAAATAGTAAAATTAATCGGGGGTTACATGGAAATGATAGTTCGGGAGTATCCGAAACTCAGTGTATGAGGCTTGGCCCACCCGGTTTCAGTGGCTCCTGATTTCCTGATCAAAGAATGTGTTTATAGGTGGAATTACTATGTGCGTCGCGAAGCACATCACGGGGTGTCACTTACTAACCTACAGTTTTGAAGCTGTTCCAAAACTGCGTCACGATTCGGCGATACCAATAGCAGTACCAATACTAAGCGGATGCGAGAATGGGCGGCGGCCGTTGGTGACGCCAAGGTGACCACCGCGCTCCTTGATCGGCTCACCCCCCCGCTACCGCAACCTTGAGCCTGGCAACGTCAGCTATCGCTCCAAAGCCAGCGCCGAGATTGCAAAACAGTAACGGAAAGGGGCACCGGCATTGACCACAACATGACGAACAAAGCATAACGACTGAGTAGGTCAAATCTCAGTGCTAATACCGATTCAGTTGTGAGTGACATCCTACAGTGAGAGTATCTCGAATGAGCGGGGGCGGCGCATGAAGGCCAAATCTGACCCTGACCCAAGGCGCGAAATCGTCATGACCCATGGCGTTCTCAGCCCAAATCCAGAAGAACTGTTCAACCGCAGGGGCGTGCGCGCGGTGCGGGCTGTATTGCGAGAAGCAATCCTAAGGCTATGGAGTGACGATGCGTTCGGACTGGCGGGCAACGTTGCCTTTCGTTCGTTGCTTGCGGTGTTTCCATTCCTGATTTTTACGAGCGCGATTACAGCTTTCATTGGCGACCGGTCAATGGCCAACAATCTCATCGATTTCTTGATTGCCATCGTGCCACCGCCGCTGATCGAACCGATCGTTTCTGAGGTCGAGCAGGTGATGACGGTGCCCCGTGGCGGGATACTCAGCATCGGTATTCTGCTGACGATCTGGTTCGCGGTCGGCGGCGTCGACAGTGTACGTATCGGGTTGAACCGCGCCTATGGTCTGCGTGAAACCAGGTCAACGCTCGTACTTCTCGGTGTCCAGATTGCCATGGTCGTCTTTGCCAGCTTGGCTCTAGTATTGGTGGGTTACCTTTTGGTGCTAGCGCCGCGCGCAGGGTCTTGGCTGCACGCGCTCATTCCGGGCTTTGATCCGGCATCGGTTTCCATCAGGCTGATCCGATTTCCAGCGTCCGCCACCATCTTTATCGTGGTGCTTTTCGCGGCGCATGTCCTGCTACCCGCGCGCCGCACAAATTTCTCCAACCTTTGGCCGGGCGTTGTCGTCACCGCAGTCGCATGGACGCTCCTCGCGGCTGCTTTCTCATATTACGTAGAGAGTTTTGGTACTTACGCCAGCTATTACGCCGGCATGGCCGGTATCATCGCCGCCCTCTATTTCATGTATCTCGCAGCACTGCTTCTGATCTTTGGCGGGGAACTCAATCGAGCGCTCCGCATCAGGCGGCTTGCACGCATTTTGAACAATTAAGCGTTCGCGCACGGCCGCTTTAATGTCCTATTTTATATGACAATGGGGAAAGCCACAGCGAGTGTCGATGACCCAATTATTGACCGTGAATCTCATTTTGATTGGCCAGACATTAGCGTGGGCCAAATTAGATGCGAAGAGTTCCAAGCTACTACTCACATTAAGGACATAACTTTCGCTGACGATGAACTGACGCCTACCCTTGCGCAGCAGTCTAATGCATCAAAAGCGAGGCTTGGTTGACCCCGAAGCTTTGGCACAGACCGCTCCAACACGACCGTGAATCGCCCCAGTTTTACCGGAGACCTGTAGCTTCATTTTACGCGACCATATCGAGCACATCGTGCTGTGCATAGAAGTTCTGTTCAGCCTCTGCTGGTGGGATGTTTCCGATGGGCCCGAGCAGTCGACGGTTGTTGAACCAATCGACCCAGCCGAGGGTGGCCATTTCCAGATCCTGCATGTTGCGCCACGGACCCTGACGATGAACCAGCTCGGTTTTGTAGAGACCATTTATCGTTTCAGCGAGGGCGTTGTCGTAGGAATCCCCGACGCTGCCGACCGACGGTTCGATGCCAGCCT
>DRFG01000312.1 GCA_011050655.1 Roseobacter sp. | reverse complement strand
GATGATTGCGTTTCAGGAGTCATCCTTGCCGATGGCGAAGAGATATCCGGTAAAGCGGTGGTATTAACCACTGGAACATTTTTGCGCGGAGTTATTCATATTGGCGATCTCTCGCATTCCGGTGGCCGAATGGGTGATAAGGCTTCAGTTAAACTGGCTGAACGAATAGATTCTTTTAACCTTCCCTTGGGTCGATTGAAGACAGGCACTCCTCCGCGTCTAGATGGTAGAACTATTGATTGGGACAAGCTGGAAGCGCAACCAGGGGACGAAGACCCCACGCTTTTTTCATTTCTTTCAGAGAATTCTACGGCCACACAAGTCACCTGCGGCATCACCCATACCAACGCGGAAACGCATAGGATTATACGCGAAAATCTATCGCGTTCCGCTATGTATGGCGGTAAAATCGAAGGCGTCGGGCCTCGTTATTGCCCATCAATTGAAGATAAAGTTGTTCGTTTCGCTGATAAGGAATCTCACCAAGTATTTCTAGAGCCTGAGGGCTTAGATGATCATACTATTTATCCTAATGGGATCTCCACTTCATTACCGGCGGATACTCAGCTATCTTACGTTCGCTCTATGGTCGGACTGCACAATGTTGAGATCACGCAGCCTGGGTATGCGATAGAATATGATTACGTCGATCCACGGGCGCTAGACCTCACATTAAAAGTTAGATCAGTTAGCGGTTTGTACCTCGCGGGTCAAATAAACGGTACTACAGGATATGAAGAAGCCGCTGGTCAGGGCCTTGTTGCAGGCTTGAATGCTGCATTAGCGGCCCAAGGAAAAGATCCTATTATATTTACTAGATCTCAGAGTTATATTGGAGTGATGATTGATGATCTTACGACACGAGGTGTGTCAGAGCCATATAGAATGTTTACATCTAGAGCTGAGTTTCGCTTATCTCTTCGTGCAGATAATGCCGATCAGCGTCTTACACCTCTCGCGATTACACTAGGCTGTGTTTCCCAAGAGCGCATTAACGCTTATTTAGGTAAATCTGAACGATTAAATGAGGCCATGGCGAGGCTCCAAAGTGGCCGTTATTCGCCACGGTTAATTGAAAAAGCCGGTATAAAGATTAGCCAAGATGGGGCAAAACGGACCGGGTATGAACTGTTATCATTTCCTGATGTTACATTTGAACATATTATTTCATTGGACCCGAGTTTAGAAGACGTTGACGCTGTTGTAAGACGTCAAGTAGAGCGTGACGCGCTTTATGCAAATTATATAGAACGGCAACAGCGTGACATCGACTTGTTGCGCAAGGATGAGGCCCACCTGATTCCTTCAGAGTTTGATTATTCGGGGATCGAAGGTTTATCGAACGAACTCACCATGAAGTTACAGAACGCGTTACCTACGAACCTTGCCCAGGCGGCTCGAATTGATGGTATGACTCCATCAGCATTAACTCTTCTTCTTTCTCATCTGAAACGCGGTATCAAAAAGAGAATAGCGTGACGCGAATTTTTGACGAAAATGTTTCACGTGAAACATCTGACAAGCTTACTTTATTCGCGAATATAGTGGAGAAGTGGACTCCGAAAATAAATCTGATCTCCAAAGCCAGCGTTCCCTATATTTGGCAGCGTCACATTGAAGATTCGATACAGATTTACTCCCTTGTGCCACCCGTTTCCAGCTGGGTGGACTTGGGAAGTGGGGGAGGGTTCCCTGCAATCGTCGTTGCATTGTTAGCCCAGCAAGATGGGCGTAGTTCCAAGTTCACTTTAGTAGAAAGCGATCAAAGGAAATGTGTTTTCCTACGCACCGCAATTAGGGAGCTAGGTCTGAAGGTTGAGGTGTTGAACGATCGTATCGAAAACATTCCCCCGCTTGAAGCAAACGTCGTTTCCGCTCGCGCTCTTGCAGAATTGCCCTTGCTGATTGGCCTAGCAAGTCGACATATGAAATCAGATGGGATCGCAATTTTTCCCAAAGGAAAAAATTGGAAAGTTGAAGACGCCAAAGCGAGAAAAAGTTGGGCGTATTCTAATGAATCTATCCCGAGTAAAACCGACCCGTCCGCTGCAATTTTGAAGATCAAGGAGATCAAGCATGTCTGATCTGTCGCGGCCTAACGGGCCAAAGATTATAGCTGTAGCAAATCAGAAGGGTGGTGTGGGAAAAACAACAACTACGATCAACTTAGCCGCTGCATTCGTTGAGCAAGGTAAACGTGTTCTGGTTATCGACCTGGACCCTCAAGGAAATGCCTCAACTGGTCTTGGTATAGATATTGATAACCGCGATTTCACTACATATGAGCTTCTTCTAGAGGATATTTCCCTCGATCAAGTTATTTTGGCCACCGCAATCGAAAATCTTCATATTGTCCCGGCTACAGTCGACCTAAGCTCTGCTGATCTAGAGTTAATGTCGAACGAAAAGCGAAGTTTTCTTCTTCATGACGCTTTGCGCCAGACATCAATGGATAATTTTCGATTTGACTACATCCTGATCGACTGCCCACCGTCGCTTAATCTGTTAACGGTAAACGCAATGATAGCCGCACATTCCATCTTAGTGCCTTTGCAAAGCGAATTCTTCGCACTTGAAGGGCTTTCCCAGCTCATGCTGACAATCCGAGAAGTACGCCAAAGTGGCAACAAAGAGCTGAGGATAGAAGGTGTGTTGCTAACGATGTACGACCAGCGCAATAATCTTTCACAGCAGGTTGAACATGACGCCCGAAGCAATCTTGGCGAACTGGTGTATAAAACCGTCATTCCTAGGAATGTTCGGGTGAGCGAAGCCCCGAGCTTCTCAATGCCGGTGCTGAGTTATGATAGCGGATCAAAGGGTGCAAAGGCGTACCGCGATCTTGCGAAGGAAATTTTGACAAATAGCATTATCTAAATACAGGGGGAAGAAATGGCAGAGAGAGACAAACGACGCGGACTAGGACGTGGGCTGTCGGCTTTAATGGCTGATGTAACTGAAACTCAAAGTGTCGCGGAGCAAGGTGCAGCCGAACAATTTATACCGATTGAGAAAATCTCTCCTAATCCTGAGCAGCCGCGCAAGCGATTTGATCCAGAAGATTTACAGGATTTAGCCAACTCAATTCGCGAGAAGGGCGTTATTCAACCACTGATCGTACGTCGGCGCGAAGATGGAACCTTTGAAATCGTCGCGGGCGAGCGACGCTGGCGCGCCTCTCAGATGGCGCAGCTTCACGAGCTCCCGGTTATCATCCGTGAGTTTACGGATGTCGAAGTTCTGGAAGTCGCTATTATCGAGAATATCCAACGTGCTGACCTGAATTCTATTGAAGAGGCGGCGGGATATCGTCAGCTCATGGATAGATTTGGTCATACTCAAGAAAAGATGGCAGAGGCCCTGGGTAAAAGTCGCAGCCACATAGCCAACTTGCTACGGTTGCTTAATTTGCCTGATGATGTTCTTGAAATGGTCAGGGTAGGCGACCTCTCGGCTGGGCATGCCCGAACTTTGGTGCCGGCCACGGATCCATCTAAGCTTGCCAAGCAGATTGTCGCTGGCGGTTTGTCAGTCCGCGCAACAGAAGCGTTGATGAAGAGAGAACAGAGCGGGGATGCACCTACAACTGCCAAAAAATCTTCGCCAAGAGATGCGGATAAGGATGCTGATACGCGTGCGCTAGAAGGTGATCTGTCAGCTAACCTGGGCATAAAGGTAACTTTGAATCACAAATCCGGCCAGGAATCTGGGCAAATGGTACTGCACTACAAAACTATGGATGAGCTGGACGAAATATGCCGCCTTCTTTCGGTCAGTTAATCTGATAGAAGTTCAGCGAGTATCGCGTTTAACACCATAAAGCCCTTTGCTGTGACTTGTAGATGGGCATCATTGCGATAAATCATCCCGATGTCCTCCATCTGGGTGATTTTTTTTGCGCTAAGGCGGCGTCCTGCCAAGGCTTCATATCTTTGTAAGTTTACACCTTCTTTAAGCCTCAACCCCATCATCAAGAATTCACTTGCCTGATCATCCAACGAGAGCGTTTCCCGAGGTTTTTCTGTCAATCCTGAATGCGATGCGTCTAGCCAACGTTGTGGATTGCTAAAGCATTCTGTCGCATGGCGTTGCCCGTTCAATGTAAGACGCCCGTGCGCACCTGGTCCGATACCCAAATAATCACCATAGCGCCAATATATCAGGTTATGTCGCGATTGCGCCCCATCGCGTGCATGGTTGGAGACCTCATAAGACGACATCCCCAATTCGTCACAGAGCTCTTGCGTCGCGGTGTACATGTCCGCACTTAAGTCATCGTCTGGTAGGCCCCGCAGTTTGCCAATGTTGTAACGATCACCAAACGCGGTACCTTGCTCGATTGTCAGTTGATATAGAGATATATGATCTATCGCGAGCGATAGTGCCTGTTTTAGTTCAAGCTTCCACTCGGGTAGAGATTGATTTTGGCGACCGTAGATCAGATCGAAGCTAACTCTTTCAAACGCCGTTCTTGCTATTTCGAAGGCGGTCAGTGCTTCTGACGTATTATGGATGCGCCCCAAGCGTTTCAGATCGGCATCGTTTAACGCTTGAATCCCCATGGAAATACGGTTGATCCCGGCTTGGTTAAATCCATTGAACCTGCCTGCCTCGACAGATCCTGGATTAGCTTCAAGCGTGATTTCTAAATCGTTTGCTGCAGGCCAAAGCTTGCGGATGGCACTGATCACGTCGGCCACAATTTCAGGGTCCATCAGGCTGGGTGTGCCGCCGCCGAAAAATACTGCGTTCAAAACCCGACCTTGGGTTTCCTCCGCGCCTCGTTCCAATTCCTTTAAATATGCGTCGCGCCATGCGTGTTGATCAATTTTGCGACTAACGTGGCTGTTAAAGTCACAATAGGGGCATTTAGCCTCGCAAAAAGGCCAATGAATATACAGGCCAAAACCGCCATTTCGCCAATCATCAATCAAAGCAGGCTGCGGTCAATTTGGCGAAAGCATTCGCGCGGTGGCTGATCTTGTTCTTTTCTTCCTGCGACATTTCGCCAAAGGTTTGATCGTATCCGTCTGGTTGGAACATTGGGTCGTACCCATGCCCAATGTCACCGCGCATAGGCCAGATCAGGGTCCCGTTGACATCACCCTCGAATATTTCTTCATGACCATCGGGCCATGCCAGAACCAATGTTGCGCGAAACCGACCATTTCTGGGGCAGGGCGCATTTTTCTGCTCTAGCAGGTCGTGGGTTTTTGTCATAGCGAGAACGAAGTCACGACCATTTTCAGTTTCCGCCCAGTCGGCAGTATAAACGCCAGGCGCTCCGTCAAGCGCATCGACCTCTATTCCGGAGTCATCAGCAAGCGCTGGCAGGCCGGTTGCTTTTACTGCCGCGTGTGCTTTGATCCGAGCGTTGCCGACAAACGTATTTTCAGTCTCTTCCGGCTCAGTCAGTTTCATTTCGGCCGCACCTACGACACGAACCCCGAAAGGCGCGAACAGGTTGCGCATTTCCTCTAGCTTCCCTGCATTGTGGGTGGCGATCAATATCTGATCGCCAGTAAATTTTCTGGTCATGCTGTTACGGCTTTTTGGATTTCGACCAGCTCTGAAATTCCTTTTTCAGCCAGGTCCATCAGGCTGTTCATCTGATCACGAGAATAGGTGGATCCTTCCGCGCTCATCTGGATTTCAATAAGCTTACGGCTGCCAGTCATGATAAAGTTACCATCAACGCCGGCCTCTGAATCTTCGGGATAGTCTAAGTCAAGCACTGGTTGACCTGCGTAGATACCGCAGCTTATGGCCGCTACGGGGTCGACCAACGGGTCGCTTGTCACGGCGCCTGACTTCATCAACTTATTCACTGCAAGGCGCAGCGCGATCCAACCCCCCGTAATCGATGCACAGCGGGTACCGCCATCGGCCTGCAACACGTCACAGTCCACTGTGATCTGCCGTTCGCCCAATGCGCTGCGGTCAACACCGGCCCGTAACGCACGGCCTATTAGGCGCTGAATCTCAACGGTGCGGCCACCTTGTTTGCCCATCGCCGCCTCGCGGCGCATACGGGTATTGGTCGCGCGGGGAAGCATGCCATATTCAGCAGTGACCCATCCCAAACCCGACCCTTTGATAAAGGGGGGAACGCGGTCTTCGATGGTGGCGGTACATAGAACATGCGTTTCCCCCACTTTGATCAATGCCGAGCCTTCAGCATGTTTGGTGAAGCCCGTTTCTACGGACACTGCACGCATTTCATCAAGTTTCCGGCCGGAGGGACGCATAAGATAATCCTTTTTTGTGTATGCTGGGGATAACTCTGCACCCTATTACGATGCAACCCCGATTGACGTTTACTGTGCATGCGCCATAATTCAGGTATAATGAAAAAATCATCTACAGTTCTGGACGATATGAATGACCGGTCGCGCGAAGTGTTTCGGCGCGTGGTCGAAGGATATCTGGCCAATGGCGATCCGGTAGGGTCGCGCACCTTAACGCGAGACTTCAGTGAAAAAGTCAGCGCAGCGACCATTCGGAACGTAATGCAGGACCTGGAGTACATGGGGTTGCTAGGGAGCCCCCATACCAGCGCAGGCCGGATACCTACGCAACTTGGCCTTCGTATGTTTGTCGATGGTATGATCGAAATAGGTGACCCCACGGAAGTCGACCGGGAAAAGATTGACGCCACAATGGGTGACGCTGGCACCGACGTCAGTGGCATACTTGACCGCGTAGGTTCAGCATTGTCCGGGGTTACGCAGGGTGCATCATTGGTGCTAACCCCAAAGCATGAAGCCCCTATAAAGCACATCGAATTTGTTTCCTTGTCGCAGGATCGCGCTTTGGTTGTGCTGGTGTTTTCGGACGGGCACGTCGAAAACCGGCTGTTTAGTCCGCCACCGGGCCAGACCCCAAGCAGCATGCGCGAAGCGGCTAATTTCTTGAACGCGTTGGTAGAAGGTAAAACGATTTCCGAGCTTCAACGTACCATCGCGCAGGAAATCAACCAACGACGGCAAGAAATAGATATTTTAGCGCAACAAATGGTAGAGAGCGGTTTAGCGCTGTGGCAGGGTGATGGTGAAACTCCGGAAAGATTGATCGTTCGGGGGCGGTCTAACCTAATCAATGCTGAAGGCGAGGCCGAGAACGTCGAACTGATCCGGCAGCTGTTTGACGACCTCGAACGTAAGCGGGACATCGCTGAATTCCTTGAATTAGCCGATGCTGGCGACGGTGTGCGCATTTTTATTGGATCAGAGAACAAACTTTTTTCACTTTCGGGTTCCTCTCTGGTCGTTTCCCCTTATATGAACGCTGATCGTAAGGTTATCGGGGCAGTCGGTGTGATTGGTCCGACACGCCTTAATTATGGACGTATCGTGCCGATTGTGAATTACACGGCGCAGCTGGTTGGAAAATTGATTTCGAACCGCAGCTAGAGGTGGACTATGGCAGAGCCAAGAGAGAATGAATTTTTGGACGACATCGACGATGCAGAGGCGGAAGCCTATGCGGATGAAATGTCGGAGATCGACGACGAGGCGATGGAGCTTGACGAATTGCGCGCTGAGCGCGATCAGCTGAAAGACCGTTTCATGCGGGCTTTGGCAGATGCTGAGAATGCACGCAAGCGTTCGGATAAAGACCGTCGCGAGGCGGAAAATTACGGCGGATCAAAGCTCGCACGGGATATGTTGTCGGTATATGACAATATGAAGCGTGCCGTTGAGGCCGCGACCGAAGAGCAACGCACTATTTCCGGACCGCTTCTGGAAGGGATCGAGCTGACGATGCGCGAGCTTTTGCACGTATTCAAAAAGCACGGGATGGAAATGATTGCGCCTGAAGTTGGCGATAAGTTTGACCCCCAGCAGCATCAGGCGATGTTTGAAGCGCCTGTACCCGGTACAAAAGCGGGGGAGATTATTCAGATCGCTGCCGAGGGGTTCATGTTACACGATCGATTATTGCGCCCGGCGCAAGTGGGTGTTTCATCGATGCCCGCTGGGTGAGGCGTTTTGGCTTGAAGTGAGGACCCTTCGGGGAGGATTTAAGCCCATTTGGAATGGAGGGAGGCGGTCAGTTTTTGGCCGCCTCTTTAAGTTTATAGAGCAGATCCAATGCTTCACGTGGGGTGAGTTCGTCGGGAATGATATCGGCGAGCGTTGCTTCGAGCTTTGACGCTTTGATGGGTTGAGGCGCGGGTGTCGCAGTCATGGCGAACAAAGGTAGATCGTCGATGAGGGTCTTGCGCGTAGCGCCACCTTCGCGTTCGCCTTTTTCGAGCGCTTCGAGAACTACTCGAGCGCGCGAAATAACAGAGGCGGGTAGGCCGGCCAACTGAGCGACCTGGACACCATATGATCGGTCGGCAGCGCCTTTTCTGACCTCGTGCAGAAATATGACGTCGCCCTCCCATTCCTTGACAGCGACGGTTGCGTTTTCAACGCCTTCAAGCTTGCCGGAAAGGGCGGTCATTTCGTGATAATGAGTCGCGAACAGGGCGCGAGAACGATTGATGTCATGCAGGTGTTCGAGGGTGGCCCAAGCGATTGACAGCCCATCATACGTCGCTGTGCCGCGACCGATTTCGTCGAGTATCACCAAGGCGCGGTCATCGGCCTGATTTAAAATCGCAGCGGTTTCGACCATTTCGACCATAAAGGTTGATCGCCCTCGGGCCAGATCATCCGATGCGCCGACACGGCTGAAAATTTGGCTTATGATCCCGATATGCGCGGATGTTGCAGGGACGAAACTGCCCATTTGAGCAATCAACGCGATAATAGCGTTCTGCCGTAGGAAGGTTGATTTGCCCGCCATATTTGGCCCGGTCAGCAACCATATATTGGCATTTTTACCGTCACCTGACAGCGCGCAATCATTAGCGATAAAGGGAGTACCGGACTTTTGCGCCAACGCGCGTTCGACCACGGGATGGCGGCCGCCTTTGATGTCAAAGGCGCGAGAGTTATCAACATGGGGCCTTACCCAGTTTTCAGACTGTGCCAAATCAGCCAGGCTGGTTGCCAGTTCTATTTCCGCCAGCCCGGCTGACGCGGATCCGATTGGCTCCGCCTGTTCCAGTATCGCCGCTTTTAGACTTTCATAGAGCCGCTTTTCAATTTCCAGCGCGTTATTTCCAGCGTTAAGAATCTTGGTTTCCATTTCGGATAGTTGGACCGTTGTGAAACGAACTTGGTTGGCGGTTGTTTGGCGGTGGATAAATGTTTCGGATAACGGGGCCGAGAACATTTTGTCTGCGTGGGTTGAGGTAACTTCGACAAAGTAACCCAGAACATTGTTATGTTTGATCTTGAGGGCCGAAATGCCAGTGAGTGAGATGAATTCCTGCTGCATTCGGGCGATCACACTGCGACCTTCGTCACGCAGAAGCCGCAATTCGTCGAGGTCGGCATTATAGCCAACGGCGATAAAGCCTCCGTCGCGGGCTAGCAGGGGTGGTTCGGCGGTTAGTGCTTGGTCTAGAAGTTCGATCAATTCATTTTGCCCATCCAGCCCACGCACTGCGTGGGTCATTAACGCGGGCAGAGCGGTGGCGTGAAGCTTTTGCGCCAGATGGTCGGCTTCTGTCAGGCCATTTCGAATAGCCGCCAAATCGCGGGGACCGCCCCGATCAAGAGACAGACGTGACAAGGCGCGGTCGAGATCAGGCACGTTGCGCAAATGCTGCCGTACGCCAGATCTTAAGTCTGGGTTGTCATAGGCGAATGCGATGGCATCTAAACGATCGTGGATAGTCTCTAACACGCGAGATGGTGAAGAAATGCGTCGCTCGAGGAGCCGCGCTCCCCCGGCGGTGGCGGTTTTGTCCATAACCGATAATAAGGTATCGGCCCGCCCGCCGGTTAGTGCGTGGGTCAATTCAAGATTTCGCCGCGTGGCTGCGTCGATCTGAACGCTGCGCGCTTCGGCTTCTTTTTGAGGCGGGCGCAGCAGCGGTAGTTTACCTTTTTGAGTGATTTCGAGATAATCGACGATCGCACCCATGGCGGATACATCGGCGCGAGCGAATGTGCCAAATGCATCCAGAGATCCGACGCCAAAGAGGTCGCAAATGCGTTTTTCTGCGCTGGCGCTATCAAAGGCTGATCGCGCCAAGGGCGTAAGGGCAAGGTCGAAATCAGAGACTAAATCACGCAGTTCTGCTTCTTTTGCTTCTGAAACAATAAGTTCTGACGGCATGAGGCGTGCCAGTTCTGGCCCCAGACGTGCAAGTTTCATGGGCATCACATGGAACGCCCCTGTTGATATATCCACCCAAGCGAGCGCGTGACCATCGCGAACCTCGGCAAAGGCGGCAAGATAGTTATGACGCCGGGCTTCGAGCAACGATTCCTCGGTCAGGGTGCCGGGGGTAACCAACCGAACGACATCGCGTTTGACCACACTTTTGTAGCCACGTTTTTTTGCTTCGGCTGGGCTTTCCATTTGCTCGCATACGGCGACACGAAAGCCCTTGCGGATTAACGTCAAAAGATACCCTTCGGCGGCGTGGACCGGGACGCCACACATCGGGATATCTTCGCCGCCGTGTTTACCGCGCTTTGTCAATGCGATGTCCAAAGCTTCGGCGGCTGCGACTGCATCATCGAAAAACATCTCGTAGAAATCGCCCATCCGGTAAAATAGCAATGCTTCGGCATATTGCGCTTTCAGCTCTAGATATTGAACCATCATCGGCGTGATTTTTTCTTCGGTCACTTTGAACCCCTGTTCTACTGCGCCTTGTGTACAAAACCGTCCCCTTGGACGAAAGGGCGGAAGTCAACTGAACCCCTGCGCTGCGAGGTTAAAAATACCATCCTGATTGTGCGCTGGATCGTTCCCCGATATGAAGCAAGCAAATAATAGGGAGGCCATTTCAGTGTCAAAAAGCCGTATCACACCAGAAGAGGCGCTCGCCTTTCATCTTGAACCAACGCCCGGCAAGTTCGAGATTTCTGCAACCGTTCCTATGACAACTCAACGAGATCTGAGCCTTGCGTATTCTCCCGGGGTTGCCGTGCCCTGTGAAGCGATCGCTGAAAACCCTGAACTCGCGTATGATTATACCAACAAAGGCAATTTGGTAGCGGTCATATCTAACGGCACCGCAGTTCTGGGGCTGGGGAACCTAGGTGCCCTTGCGTCAAAGCCGGTAATGGAAGGCAAGGCGGTTCTGTTCAAGCGGTTCGCCGATGTGAATTCGATCGATATCGAACTGGACACCGAAGACCCGGAGGCATTCATCAACGCGGTTAAATTGATGGGGCCGACATTTGGCGGGATCAATCTGGAGGATATCAAGGCACCCGAGTGCTTTATCATCGAACAGCGTCTTAAGGAAGAAATGGACATCCCCGTTTTTCACGACGATCAGCACGGCACTGCCGTTATCTGTGCGGCGGGCCTGCTGAATGCTCTGCGGATATCGGGCAAGAAAATCGAAGACGTGCAGATCGTGCTAAACGGTGCGGGGGCCGCGGGGATTGCCTGCCTTGAATTGCTAAAGGCGATGGGCGTCAAGCATAACAACTGCATCATGTGCGATACAAAGGGCGTTATTTATCAGGGCCGTACAGAGGGCATGAACCAGTGGAAATCGGCGCATGCCGCCGCTACGGACTTGCGGACACTGGAAGATGCAATGGTAAATGCCGATGTTTTCTTGGGGGTTTCGGTAAAGGGGGCGGTAACTCCTGCGATGGTCGCCAGCATGGCCGACAATCCGGTTATCTTTGCGATGGCTAACCCCGATCCTGAAATCACACCAGAAGAAGCCCACGAGGTGCGACCCGATGCAATTGTCGCAACAGGGCGAAGCGATTACCCTAATCAAGTAAATAACGTCCTGGGCTTTCCGTACCTGTTTCGCGGGGCCCTGGATATTCATGCCAGAGCAATCAATGACGAGATGAAGATTGCTTGCGCTCATGCTCTGGCGAACCTTGCCCGTGAGGACGTGCCGGACGAAGTGGCACTGGCCTATGGCAAGAACCTGAG
>DRFG01000311.1 GCA_011050655.1 Roseobacter sp. | reverse complement strand
GTTAATGGTGGCGGGCAACGACCTTGGCGTGATGCCTTATGGTACCGAGTGCCTGCATATCCTGCGCGCCGAAAAGGGCTTTATCATGATTGGCGACGAAACCGACGGGACGATCATCCCGCAAGATCTCGGGCTGAACTGGGCAATTTCCAAGAAGAAGGACGATTACCTTGGTAAACGTGCGCAGGAACGATCGCATATGGTCGATCCAAACCGCTGGAAATTGGTCGGGCTGGAAACCACAGACGGCAGCACACTTCCTGACGGGGCCTATGCCGTAGGCGAGGGGGTGAACGAGAACAACCAGCGCACCATGATCGGCCGCGTGACGTCGACCTATCATTCCCCGACATTGGGCAAGGGTATCGCGATGGGGCTCGTGCTTAACGGGCCAGACCGGATGGGTGAGGTGCTGGATTTCCCCGGTACAGATGGCAAGACATATCAGGCAAAAATCGTCGATCCGGTTTTCTATGACAAAGAAGGGGCTAAGCAAAATGTCTGAAGCGATCAGTGCATTGAACGGTGCTGTCTTCAAGGAAGGCATCGCAGAAATCCTCGGTCTTGACCCGATTGGAATGATCTCAATCCGCGGCGATTTATCCGCGAACTATATGAAAAAATCTGTGAAAAAGGCGGTCGGTGTGGCCATGCCCGATATGCGGGAAATATCAATGGCGGGAGATAAGGGCGTGGCATGGATGTCGCCTGATGAACTGCTGCTGATCTGCCCGTATACCGATGTCGCGGATGCGCTTGAGACCTTGGAAAAAGGCTTTGGTGAAAACCATGCTCTGGCAGTTAATGTGTCCGATGCCCGCGCTGTATTTCGTATCAAAGGGCCAAATACGCGCGAGGTGCTGGCCAAATTAGCACCCGTCGATCTGTCACCTCAGGCATTTGGCCCCGGCATGATCCGGCGCACCCGTCTGGCCCAAGTGCCCGCAGCCTTCTGGATGGAGAATTCAGAAACCGCACAGCTTGTGTGCTTCCGCTCGGTCGCCCAATACGTGTTTGATTTGTTGAAAACTGCCGCGCAATCGGGGTCCGAGGTCAGTTTTTACCGCAGTTAGGCTAAAGGCCGCCGATATGTTGCAAGCGTGGCGTATCGGCGGAACCTTCCATCAATCCGTATGGTTTTATATTAAGCTGCCAAAAGCGTGTGCACGGACATAACTGGGCGCAGATTGAAGCTTGGTTTCCTATCTTGCCCTTGACCTTGCGGGTTCACGCGCTTCATGTGGCTCAGAAGCAATTACAATAATGGAGGCTTTTCTCATGGCTTTTACTCTTCCTGATCTTCCCTATGCCCACGACGCGCTTGCATCCAAAGGCATGTCTAAGGAAACGCTGGAATACCACCACGACAAGCACCACAATGCTTATGTGACCAATGGCAATAAGGCCATTGAGGGCACCGAATGGGAGGGTAAGACCCTCGAAGAGATCATCAAGGGTACCTACAACCCCGACGCGGTTGCCCAAAGCGGGATCTTCAACAACATCAGTCAGCTTTGGAATCACAACCAATTTTGGGAAATGATGACGCCAAATACCTCCGCAATGCCTGGCGAGTTGGAGAAAGCGATTAAGGAAAGCTTTGGTTCGGTCGACAAATTTAAGGACGAATTCAAGACCGCAGGCGGAGGTCAGTTTGGTTCTGGTTGGGCGTGGCTTGTCAAAGACAAAGACGGCGGTCTGAAGGTCACAAAAACAGAGAATGGCGTGAACCCTGTTTGTTTCGGTCAGACGGCACTGCTTGGTTGCGATGTTTGGGAGCATTCCTATTATATCGACTACCGCAACGCGCGCCCTGATTACCTGTCAAATTTCCTCGATAATCTTGTTGACTGGGAAAATGTCGCATCCCGCATGTAATCTTTTGATATGTCTACAGAAAGGCTCCGCCAATTTATTTGGCGGGGCCTTTTTTGTGGGAACTGCGATCCTTGGTAGAGCGTTTATCCATTGAAGAAATCAGATTACAGGAGAACATGATGACCAAGATTGATAACGGGACTTGGGTGCTGATCGCAGATGGCGAAAAGGCATTATTCATGGTTAATGAAACTGATGATGAGGACCCTTTTTTGCAGGTTTTCCGCGAAGAGGAACAAGAAAATCCGCCCAATCGCGAGCAAGCGGCGAACCGCAGGGGGCGCTTCAATGATGGCCCATCTGTGCATCGGTCTGCCGTGGCTGATACAGATTGGCATCAATTGTCAAAAGATCGCTTTGCGCATGAGTTGGCCGAAATACTTTACAAGCAAGCCCATAAGGGACGGTTTGATAAGATCGTGATTGTAGCACCGCCAGCGACGCTTGGAGAATTGCGCGATGCGTTCCATCAAGAGGTGTCGAGCAAGGTCGTAGCGGAAATTCCAAAAACCCTGACAAATCATCCGGTCAACGAGATCGAAGATATCATCAAATCTACGTTGAATTCGAACTGATGTGTGACCAATGCGCAACACTTGTTCAGAGAACAGGGGGCTGAGTTTTCAGTGTTCCGCGCCTTTAATATCGACTGCAAAAGAGCATTGGTTTTCCAGTGCTCTTTTGCAAATTTGTTAGACGGTTAGCGTGCGCCTATTGAGGAGAATGCCTCTCGATATGTTGGGTGAAAGTCGAACTGAATTTGTGGAGCCCGACATCCGTGGGGCCAATGCTGTCGCAATCGACAGGTGCGTCCGGCGATTAGACCAAGCATAAAGGTCAGCCTAATAGTTGGCGCAATAGTTCTACGGCGGCCTCAGCGTCGGGGACCCGTGCGAAGTAGCCAAGCAACGTTTCATCAGCGAAGCCTTCGGCCACGACATGATCGACAAGAGACAGCAGGGGACCCCAGTAACCTTTTGTATTTACTAAAATTATTGGCTTGTTGTGCAGCCCGAGCTGACGCCATGTAAGCACCTCGAACAATTCATCTAAAGAACCTGCCCCACCGGGCAACACCACTACCGCATCACAGTTCATGAACATGACCTTCTTACGTTCATGCATGGTCTCGGTGACGATGTACTGCGTCAAATCAGTCTTGCCGACTTCCCATTTGACCAGATGGTCAGGAATGACCCCAAACGTTTTCCCGCCCGCTACCTGAGCCGCGCGGGCGACAGCGCCCATTAAACCAACGTCCCCGGCACCGTACACCAGCCGCCAGTTTTCTCTTGCTAAACTCTCTCCAATGGCGTGGGCTTGGGACATGTATTCGGGGTCGTTACCGGGGCGCGAACCACAGTAAACACACACGGATTTCTGATTCATTAAGGTTATCCTCGCCGTTGAATGTGAAGAAGAAATGCAGCTGCATTTTGACCCTTGATAGAGCGCTTGCTACAAGTTCTCAATGAGGCGAGGCCAGAGGGTTATCACGATGCCGATGTTCCAAACGAGAAACGCACAGATTGGCGGCGGAATCCTTGCCGTTGCTGTGATCTTTGGTTTCGGCTATTTTTGGCTTTATCGGACGGCTCCATCGCATGTCCCGGCGCAGGTATCACCACAGACCATTATATCAGATGCAAAAACGACATCCACTCCTCAGACGGCGCAGGCTGTCGACGACATCCAAGCGACTATTGCCACGCCTCCCGTTTCCGAACCAGAAACGGCCGACACACCAACGTTCATGGCGTCGCCAAATAGCCCTAGCTTTGATGAGGTGCGTCGCGAGGCAGATGGGGTGACGGTGATCGCAGGTCGCGCCAACCCAGGAAGCAATGTTCAGGTAATGAGCAACGGTTCAGAAATTGCCACCGCTAAAGCTGATAGTGCCGGTAAGTTTGCGACGTTGGCGATCTTGCCCCCTGATGGGAAAGGGCAGGTTCTAAGTTTGGCTGCGCAGTTGGATGCCACGACGACGGTGTCCAATGAAGAGATTATTCTCGCGCCGCTCGCTCCTTCAGTACCTGCGGGGGAGGGGATAGAAAATAATGTTATCGCCGCTTTGACCGCAGACATCGCCGCGCCTAGCTCGCCTGCATTACCGGATAAGGTGGCGGCAAACGCACCATCTGACGATGCGCCGTCTATCAGCCGACAGGTTACGACAGGCCCGATAAGCGCACCACAGGCCCCTGGCGTGCCAGAAATATCGGAGACCGAGGCCGTCGCGACAACCGTTCCATCAGCCGGAACCGAAACACCGGTTGCAGAGGCACCGCCACGAGTGGCGCTTTTGAAATCGACCAAAGACGGGGTGGAGCTGTTGCCTGGATCGGCACCAGAGGTCACTGACCGTATTGCGCTCGATACCATTTCATATTCTGAAACCGGCGAAGTCCGTTTGGGTGGACGGGCGCAATCGCTGGGCACGTCGGTACGGGTCTATCTGAATAACAGCCCAGTCGTCGCGTTGGAGGTGGACACGGAGGGGCGCTGGCGCGGTGACCTAAAGGACATTGACACCGGCATCTATACGCTGCGCGTCGACGAACTGGACGTGGCTGGAAAGGTGATCAGCCGAGTGGAGACACCGTTTAAACGAGAATCTGCGGAAACACTGGAGCGCGCGTCGGCGAGCCATAACGGACCAATCAGTGCCATTACCGTTCAGGAAGGGGCAACTCTTTGGGCAATCGCAAGAGAACGCTATGGCGATCCATTTCTGTACGTGAGGGTGTTCAATGCAAATCGGGATTCTATCCGCGACCCTGACTTGATCTATCCTGGCCAGGTTTTTGACCTTCCTGACTGATGCAAGGCAGGCGCGCGCGCCTTCAATTCAACCTTCTGCACTGGCAACATCCGTCCGCCCGGCATATGTAATGGCCCAAGCATTTCAGGATCATTCATGTCAGCCGATAGAACTCGCGCCACCACGGCATCTAAAAACGCCGCGCAAACACCATTGACCGAAGAAGAGATTGTCAACGCCGCCGAACGTCAATCCAACCTTCTGGTTCTCAAGAAAGTAGCGCCATATCTATGGCCCAAAGACATGCCGTGGGTTAAAAGGCGGGTGGTCTGGGCAATGGTTTTCTTGGTGGTCTCCAAGCTGATTTCCATCGTCATCCCCCTTCTCTACAAAGACGCGGTTGACGCGCTGGCGAATGAAGGCGTGCCATTCCTGGCGCTCGGTGCCGTTGGGCTTACTGTGGCCTATGGTGTCGCACGCGCTATGAATGTGGGCTTTCAACAACTGCGGGACGCGGTTTTTGCGCGGGTCGGGCAACGTGCCTTGCGGATGCTGGCGCTTGAGACTTTTCAGCATATTCACAAGCTGTCGATGCGCTATCACATCACACGCAAGACCGGTGGCCTAAGCCGGATCATCGAACGTGGGGTCAAAGGCGTTGATTTTCTTCTGCGCTTCTTGCTGCTTTCCATCGGGCCGCTGATACTTGAACTGTTGATGATCGGCGTGATCCTGACGATTTTATTCGATGCGTGGTACCTGCTGGTCGTGGCCGTGACAATTGCGCTTTACGTTTGGTTCACCTTTGCCGTGACCGAATGGCGGGTCAAACTGCGCCGTCAGATGAATGATCAGGACACGGATGCAAACCAAAAGGCCATCGACAGTCTGCTGAACTATGAAACAGTCAAATATTTCGTCGCAGAGAGCCGCGAGGCTGGCCGCTATGATCAGGCGATGGCTGGCTACGAAGAGGCCGCGATCAAGACAAATTATTCGCTCGCATTTCTGAACTTCGGCCAATCCCTGCTTATCACCTGCGGGTTGGTAGGAGTGATGGTGATGGCGGCGATCGGTGTGCAGAAAGGTGATTTGACAGTCGGTGATTTTGTCATGGTCAATGCCTATATGGTGCAGATCACGGTACCATTGAATTTCCTCGGCACGGTTTACCGTGAAATTCGGCAGGCGCTGGTCGATATGGGGCAGATGTTCACCTTGCTTGACCAACCTGCGGAAATCTCGGACAAACCTGATGCACCGGAGCTGCAAGTGACCGGCGGGCGAGTAACCCTTGACGACGTGCGTTTTGGTTATGATTCCGACCGGGAGATCCTTAAAGGTGTGTCCATCGAAGCCGCCCCAGGAGAGATGGTTGCGATTGTAGGTTCGACTGGCTCGGGGAAATCAACAATAGGGCGGTTATTGTTCCGATTCTACGATGTGCAGGCGGGCGCTTTGCGTATCGATGGGCAGGATGTGCGCGATGTAACTCAGGAAAGTCTGCACCGGGCCATCGGCGTCGTTCCTCAAGATACGGTGCTATTCAATGACTCGATCGGCTATAATATCGGGTATGGCCGCGATGGTGCCACTCAGGATGAAATCGAAGATGCCGCCAGAGCCGCGCAAATACATGACTTTATCGCACGCTTGCCCTTGGGCTATGATACGGCGGTAGGAGAGCGGGGCCTGAAGCTTTCGGGCGGTGAAAAACAGCGCGTGGGCATCGCACGGACGCTGTTGAAAAATCCTCCGATCTTGCTGCTGGACGAAGCCACCAGCGCGTTGGACAGCGAAACCGAACATGAGATACAGGATGCTTTGCGGCAGGCCAGCAAAGGTCGTACAGTGTTAACGATTGCACACCGTCTATCTACGGTCGCCGAAGCAGACCGGATCGTTGTACTAGAACAAGGTAACGTGGTCGAGCAAGGTACTCACGACGATCTTCTGGCTCGAAATGGCCGCTATGCACAGCTCTGGCAGCGCCAGCAATCTGAAACAGATTAACAGCGCTGCGCATATTTGCTGGGGGCTTTAGTCTTTGGCGATGGCCTTTGATGTCAGCTTGTCCAACGCGCCGGCCATCTTGGAAAGATAGTCGGCGTCAGCGGCAAGGCCGTGATCCTCTGACAAAGCCACCGGGTCGCGATAGGTTACGTGCACATCGCCCGATTCATCTGCATAGGCCAGCACACGCAGGGGTAAATCAAGCCCTGCAGTTTGGGCGTCCTGCATCGCCGGTGTGCCCAACTTCGGGTTCCCGAACACAAGCAACACTGTCGGGCGAAGCTCCATGTCCACTTTCTTGGCACCTTCGGCATGGTCCACACGGGCAAATACCGTTGCACCCGCATCCGTTGCAGCAGCTTCCAATCGGTCCACGGTCTCATGCACCGAATAGGGGCTGGTTTTGGTGATCATTTCCGCCGCAAGGGCAGGTACTGCCATTGTCATTGCGGCAAGTGAAAGAAATATACCTCGTAACATTATGCTTCTCCTTAATCGTCATTCTAATTGTCGCTGTACCAAAGGTAGGGTGCGTGCCGATCAATGCGAGTTATTTGTAGAGTACGGTCGTTAGCAAACCCGTACGTGTATATTTGAAGGCATACGGGTAACGCTTCTTCTGGACGACTGCCCGAGATGCTGGTGAAGCCTGAAATCAGGGAATGTGGTTTTGCCGTGCTTGACGTGGCATCGGTTCCGTCGGCATGGATCCGGCAACAGCAGATAAACTGACCGCTGCTGCCAAGATTCTATTCTGCGGGCTTGTGTGGCGCATTCTCACTTGGGTCGCTCCAAATGATAAGGCTCGACTTAAGCCGCCGCGCGTCTTTTTGCAGCGCCCAGTCCTGGGCCGCTTTGCTGGCGCGCCCCAACGACATCTTGGCAAGCAGCCGCGCGAACCAGCGGGCATAAGTGGTCGCCCATACCCTGATGGCCAGCAATGATGGCGTTACCATCAATGTCAGCACAGTTGCGATGCCGAGCCCAAAGACAACGGCGGTCGCCAGTTGTTTCCACCAAAGCGCCGTGGGGCTATCAACGGTATACCCCCCATTTGCAAAGTCCAGGCTAAGGCCGAACATCATGGGCGCAAGCCCCGCCATCGTCGTAATTGTGGTCAGCAACACAGGGCGGATACGCGCCTGTGCGGTGCGAATGATCGCTTCGATACGCGGCATGTATTGGCTGAATTCCTGATAGGTGTCGATCAGGATGATATTGTTGTTAACAACGATTCCGGCCAAGGCGACGATACCGGTACCGGTCATGATAATGGAAAAGGTCTGATCCATAACCAGCATGCCGATCAGCACTCCGGTGGTTGAGAGCACGACCGCCAGCAACACCAGAATCGAATTATAGATGCTGTTGAACTGTGCCAGCAAGATGATGAACATCAGCCCCAACGCAGCGGTAAAGGCTGAACTTAAAAACGCTTGGCTTTCGGCTTGGTCTTCCTGATCGCCGGTCCATTCGTAAATAACACGGTCAGGCAGCGGTTTAGTTTCGAGCCATTTGGTGATTTCGGCAATGCGTTCATTGGCATTTATTGGAACCATGCGTACCTTGCCATCCGCAAGTTGCTGTTGCAAATCCAACCCATTGGCTGCGGTCGTGCGGTCCGTGATCTTGTAGGTTTTGCCATCGGCAGCCGTGACATCGGCGTCATCGGCGGCAGGGCGCATGGTGGCCAAAGTCAAATTCAGATCTTTGCCGTCGACTTTGTCCGTCTTGACGAGTTTCATCAAACCGGGAAAAACATCCGCCTTGATATCCATATGGCGCTTTTGATCAATACGGTTGACTTCGGCCAGTTTTGGTACCGGTGTGCGAGTAATGAAGTTTGATAGCGGCACCAGCCCGTCGGCTGTACGCACCTTAAGCGTATCCAAGGTGCTTAGAACGCGGTCCTTTTCAGGCAAACGCACCCTGATCTCAATTTCTTCGTCCGAACTGTCGACCCGCATTTTGTCAAGCAGCAACCCTCTGGTCACAAGCTGGACCATCGCACCTACGGTTAGTACGTCGGCGCCGAATTGCCCGGCCTTCGCAACGTCCACGTCGATTTGCCAGTCGATACCGGGCAGGGGGCGGGTGTCTTCGATCAGCGTCAAGCCAGGGGTTTTGTCGAACTCTGTGCGGACTAGGGCCGTAGCGTCAACCAGATCGGTAAAGCTATCGGCCTTAAGGCGCAGATGCACCGCCTTACCGGATGCCGGACCTCGGGCTTGGGCGAGGATCTCGATCTTGATACCGGGAATTGCGCTAAGCTGTTCAGTCAATTCAGCAATCACGATATCGCCGTCAAGCTCTGGGCGCAGGGCGCGATCTTCCCACGGGATAGTCTCAAGTTGAATTTGGCCGATGCTGTCGTTAGGAGCCTGAGCGCCCCCGGTATTGCTATCCAGTCCCCCTTTGCCTGCAAACGCAAAGGCAGTGGCGACACCGGGATGTGCCAGCACGACCTTTTCGGCTTGCTGCATTATGTTGTCCTTTTCGGTCAACGACAGGTTACCTCGGGCCAGAACATATACGATGGCTTGCTCAGGTTCGCTTTCTACGAAGAATTCTACGCCTTTGCTGTTGTTGCTGAAGAAGATCAGCGTGGTACCGACAAAGATGAAAACCACGCCAGTGACCACCAACGGCATCACCGGATTGCCGGTGATGAATTCAATCAGCCGTCCAAAACGGGACCGGCGATATCCTGCGTGAATCACGTCGGGCTCTTTCCGGAAAAGCCGCGACGTCAGCCACCTGCCTCCGCGCCCCATGCGAGTGAACAATCCGAAAAAGCTGATAAGCCCCAGCAATACCCCTGACACCGCGATCGCGAGCAAAGCACACAAGGCTGCGATGCTTGCAAAGACCAGCGCAAACACCGGAATAACGGACCCGAGAATATCCAACCCGTCCATTGACGCAAACTGCGTTGAAATCACGGAAAACAGCGGCTGCATCAACAATACGGGCAACGCAATCATCGCCAGAACAATGGGGAAAAGCAGCAGGTGCATGTAAAACGGCAACTTGGCAACTGCTTCCATATTGCCGGCCATCCAGCGTTCCAACCGCCCCGTTACCCCACCCATGACGGGCAGATAAACCAACGCGACAACCAAGGACGCCGACAAGACGAATATCAGCGTGACCGGCAGCATCCCCATGAATTCGCCAGGTACCCCGGGCCAGAATAGCATGGGAAGAAACGCGCAAAGCGTGGTCGCGGTAGAAGAGATAATCGGCCAGAACATGCGCTTGGCGGCTTCGACATATGCGGCCATCGGCCCTTCGCCTTGTTGCTGCCGCGCATCGGCATATTCGACCACAACAATTGCACCGTCCACCAACATGCCGACCGCCAGGATCAGCCCGAACATCACGATGTTCGAAATTGAAATACCCATAAGCGCCAGAAAAGCGAAACACAGCAAAAATGATGTGGGAATGGCAAAGCCCACCAACAGCGCCGCTCGGATACCAAGCGCCGCCAATACGACGATCATCACCAGTGCGATCGCGGTAAACACCGACCCCAGTAATTGCTGCACCATGCTGTCTACGATGCGGCTTTGGTCATTCGATGTGCCTAGGGTGACCGCGGCTCTCAATTCATCGGGCCAGCTGGCGCTTTGATCAGCGACCACTTGCTTGACCTGCGCCGAGGTGTCGATCAGGTTATATCCCTTGCGCTTAACCACTTGCAGCGCAAGGGTTTTTTGACCGTTGAAACGTGCGGTACCCTCGCGGTCTTCGAACGTTAGGTTAATGGTGGCAAGATCGCCCAACGTGACCACGCGGTCGCCGTTGGTCTTGACCGGCAGATTATACACATCCTGCGGGTCAGAAAACGACGACGGAATTTTTACAGAAAAACTGCCCTGAGCTGATTGCACCTCGCCCGCAGCAATCAGCTGGTTATTGTTTTGTACGACATTGATCAATTCTCCGGCGGTTACATCATACGCCTCCAGCCTCAGCGGGTCGATCACCACCTCTAGCATTTCATCACGGTCGCCCGCCAACCCAGCTTCAAGAACCGCGTCGATGCCCTCCAGGGCATCTTGCAAGTCGCGCGCCACGCGGGCCATCGTACGCTCTGGCACGGGCCCTGTGAGATTCACGATGATTATAGGAAACTCAGAGAAGTTGATTTCGTTGATCGAATACTTTTCATATCCGTCAGGGAACTTGGCCTCTGCTGTGCTCATGGCATCGCGGACGTCTGCCATAATCTTGGTTTTATCCCAGCCGAATTCGAACTCCAGCGCAATCCCGGCATAGTTTTCCGCCGCGGTTCCCGTCATCGTTTTCAGCCCATCCAGATCAGACAGCTCTGTCTCCATCGGTTTGACCAGCAAGGTTTCACTATCGGCGGCAGAGATGCCGGGGAATTGCACTGACACAAACAGCGCGGGAATTTCGATGTCGGGCTCACCTTCCTTGGGCAAGGTAGAATAAGCATAGCCCCCCACGACGAGGCTGAGCAGGATAAATGCCATGACCATTCGGGCACGCCCTGCCGCCCAATCGACGATACCGCTCATTGTATGGTCTCTCGGTAGGTTGGTATGACGGTGACGCCTGCGGTGACGTATTCCTGACCCAGCACAATGACTTTGGCCTCTTGTGGGAGCCCTTTGACCCAAACGCCCTCAGTTGTGTCACGAATCAATTCGACCGCGGCAAAATCAACCACATCGGCGTCGTTGATCAATCGTACGCCCAAGGCCCCCTCGTCATTCAAGGTCAGGGCAGACTGTGGCAGCAAATGCGCATCTACACCTTCAGAGGCGATTATGATTTCGGCGGTCTGGCCGTCACGGATGCTCAGATCGGTATTCTCTACGTCGATTTCGATACGAAAGGTGCGTGTAGACGGGTCAGAGGCGCGAGAAATGAACGATACATTTCCTTGTAATTGGCGATCTCCTGCCGCAAGTCGCGCACGCGCCGGTGCCCCAAGGCTGACGTGGTCAACTTCGGTTTCAGGCACGAAGCCTACAAGCTTGATCAGGTCGAGCTGGATAACCTGTGCGCAAATTGATCCTTTTTGCAGCAGACTACCCAATTCTGCGGTGTCACTTTCCAGCAGCCCCGAGAATGGAGCCTTGAGGGTCAAACGGTCAATTTCCGCTTCGGCAATCGCAACGGCAGCATCCGCTGATTGTATGCCGGATTTTGCCGCACTCAAACCGGCTCGGGCAGAGCTTAGGTTGGCGCGTGCCGCCGCGACGGCCGCCTCGGCGCTGGCAAGCGTTGTCTGCGACGAAAACCCTCCCTCGCCAAGCTTTTCTGCTGCATTCAGCTTGATCAGGGTTTCATCCAATCGCGCTTGGGCTTCCTCAACGCGCGCTTCTGCCTCGGGGACACGTGATTCGGCTTCGGCATGGCGGGCCACGGCTTCCTTTTGCTGCGCATCGCGTGTGCCCAGATCCAGTTCGCACAGGGCTTCACCCTCGGCAACCCGCGTACCCTTGCGCAACGGGGGCGATATGACAACGGCAGAAGTTTCGGACTGAACGGCAACCTGTCGTGCAGCCGCAGTCTGGCCGCGCACGACAATTGCCGAATCGAGCTGTTTGGCCTGGCTGCGCTGCACCACAACCTTGACGAGCGACTGATCGGCAACGTGTGACAGGCTGGTGGTGTCTTCCGACGGAGGCGCGGCACCGTTGAACCCCAGTGTATTCAACAGCGCTTCGCGCTCAAATATCGCCATGTACATAAATGCAGATACGGCAATCGCCGCCAGGATTGGAAAAATGCGCATTCTGAGCCTCGGCAAATTGTAGGTGCGGCCCGTCAGACCACTTCCAGGAGAGTATGTTGGGGGCTATGTAAGTGAAATTAACTGAACTGCATAGTTCAGTTTTGAAAAAATCAGTGATCTGCGGCCCTGTTGCCCCCGCGGTGGCTGGGTGCGATGCAGCCTAGCCCTTGGCAGGCCCGCAGGCGCAGGGTAAGAGAGGCGTTGAATAAGGGCGGGACCAATAAGATATGAGCGACACAGACAGTTTCATCGACGAAGTAAATGACGAGGTTCGCCGGGACAGATTTTATCTGCTGCTCAAACGCTATGGCTGGGTCGCCATTTTGGCGGTTGTATTGCTGGTTGGCGGAGCTGCATGGAATGAATATCAAAAAGCTCAAAACCGCGCGCGGGCCGAAGCATTAGGCGATGCGATGTTTGCGGCGCTTGCGGGAACCGATGCGGCTGCGCGTGCAGAAGCTCTGGGGGCGGTGAACACTGACAGCCCGCGTTCTGTTGCGATGCTGGCGTTTTTGAAAGCCGCAGAACAGTCTCAGGCTGGGGATAAAGATGCAGCCTTAGAAACGCTCAATGGTTTGGGCGCGAATGGCGATGTCCCAGCGATCTATCGGGAAATCGCTCAGTTCAAGGCGCTGACCCTGCAAGGGACCGACACCCCCGCCGCCGAACGGCGGCTGGCGCTCGAGGCATTGATACAGTCGCCTAGTCCTTTGCGTTTACTGGCGCAGGAACAGATGGCATTGATTGATATCGAAGAAAATCAGCCTCAGGCGGCGATTGATCGCTATCAAGAGATATTGCAGGATGCCGAGGTCACCTCGGACTTGCAACAGCGTGCCCTTCAGGTGATTGTTGCTTTGGGAAGCGAGCCTGACCTGGGTTCTGCCACTGCGGTGACGCCGCCAGAGCTCTCTTCGTCAGCAGGCGTTGGCGGCAACTGATATCGATCATCCTATGTGATCAGAAACACGAACTAAGAGCAGAAGTGAGCAGCGCCATGACCAAACTTCACAGCACCTTCGTAGCCAGATCCGTTCCGGGACGTTCTGCCTTGGTTGCCTCGGCCGTAGCTGGCGCATTGTTGCTGTCCGCATGCGCCGAGCCCGAGGCAATCCTACCCGGCAAACGCTTTGATGTACGCTCGATTTTGCGGGGGGATGACGGGTTCGTGGCGCAAGCCGATATTCCTGTTCCGGCCAATACCGTGCGTGGCATCTCGCTTCCTGCGGTCACGGCCAACGCAAACTGGACACAAAGCAACGGCACCCCAAGCACCCGTATCGCAAACCCCGCGTTAAGCGCTGCGCCACGGTTGGCATGGAGCGCGAATATCGGTAGCGGAGACAGCCGAAAACAGCGTATCACAGCATCTCCCGTGGTCGTGGGCGGGCGTATATTCACAATCGATTCCAGTGCGCAGGTAACAGCAACTTCTGCATCCGGTGCCACGTTGTGGACCCGCGACCTGACCCCTGACATGGATAACGCGGGCGAAGCGTCGGGCGGCGGGCTGGCTGCGGACGGGAATACTTTGTACGTATCATTGGGGTTCGGTACCGTAACGGCGCTGGAAATGGACAGTGGCGGTACAAGATGGTCACAGGACCTTGATGCAAGCGGAACGGGCGCACCTACCGTATATGAAGACATTGTTTATTTTACCGGTGGCGACGACACAGGTTGGGCACTAAATAAGTCTGACGGGCGCATTAAGTGGCAAACAGGCTCTAGCACCAGCATGACCAATGTGCTCGGCGGCCCCGCACCCGCCATAAGCGCGCAAATCGCAGTCATGGCATTTGGTTCGGGCGAAGTGCAGGGCTTGTTCCGTCAGGGCGGTATGGACCGGTGGAGCACATCAGTCGTGGGCAAACGTCCCGGCCGCGCTGTGGCGAATATTTCCGATATTACCGGTAGCCCGGTGATCTCTGGTGATACCGTTTATGTGGGTAACCATTCGGGCCGATTGGCGGCGTTAACGCTGGGTGGTGGTGAACGGATTTGGACAGCGCGCGAAGGTGCGATTGGCCCGGTTTGGCCCGTTGGCGACAGTGTTTTCGTGGTAACAGACCTGAACGAACTGGTGCGGCTGGATGCGACGACCGGTGTCCGGATCTGGGGCACTCCGCTGCCGAACTTTGTAAAAGAAAAACCTAAACGCCGGTCGGAAGTCTTTGCGCATTACGGGCCAATTGTCGCCGGAGGCAGGGTGATCGTCGCCTCAAACGACGGCAAGTTACGCAGTTTCGACCCCACCAACGGGGCCATGGTGGCAAGCGCCGATATTCCGGGCGGGGCGTCCTCGTCACCTGTTGTGGCCGGAGGCGTGCTTTATGTTGTATCGTCCAAGGGGCAATTGCACGCTTTCCGTTGACCGCCAAATAGGCTAGAGCGCAGGCTTGACCTTGTCTTCGGAGCCATCCCATGTCTTTCACCCTCGCCATTGTGGGGCGTCCCAACGTCGGTAAATCCACGTTATTCAACCGCCTAGTCGGCAAAAAACTGGCTTTGGTTGATGATCAGCCCGGTGTTACGCGCGACCTGCGCGAAGGCGCTGCGCGGCTGGCGGATCTGCGTTTCACGGTAATTGACACCGCTGGGCTTGAAGAAGTGACGGATGATAGCCTTCAGGGCCGGATGCGCCGTTTGACTGAACGCGCGGTGGATATGGCAGATATCTGCCTGTTCATGATCGACGCTCGCGTCGGGGTGACCCCATCTGATTTGGTCTTTGCCGACATCCTGCGCAAGAAATCCGCACATGTTATTCTTGCGGCGAACAAAGCCGAGGGCAAAGCCGCGGATGCCGGTGTAATCGAGGCTTATAGCCTTGGTCTGGGTGAGCCCATCCGCCTGTCGGCTGAACATGGCGAAGGGCTGAACGATCTTTATTCGCAACTTATGCCAATCGCCGATGGGTTCGCGGAGCGTGCTCAAACTGATGTACCCGACACAGATGTGGATCTGACAGAAGAAGAAGCCGAGTTAGGCGATGAAGACGCGCCGGTTCCAGTTCCCACCAATGCCAAGCCGCTGCAAGTGGCTGTTGTGGGTCGTCCCAACGCCGGTAAATCGACGCTGATTAATCAAATCATGGGCGAAGAACGTCTGTTGACTGGCCCCGAAGCTGGCATCACCCGTGATGCGATTTCCCTCCGCACTGTCTGGGATGACGTGCCAATGCGGATTTTTGATACCGCGGGAATGCGTAAAAAGGCGAAAATTCAAGAAAAGCTGGAAAAACTAAGCGTCAGCGACGGTTTGCGGGCGGTTAAGTTCGCCGAAGTGGTCGTTGTGCTGCTGGATGCCGAGATTCCGTTTGAACAGCAGGATTTACGCATTGCCGATCTGGCCGAACGCGAGGGCCGAGCTGTGGTGGTCGCGGTCAACAAGTGGGATCTTGAGACCGACAAACAAGGCAAGCTAAAAGACCTGCGCGAAAGCTTTGAACGGCTGTTGCCGCAGCTAAAAGGTGCACCATTGGTCACGGTCTCTGCAAAGACTGGCAGAGGGCTCGACCGTTTGCAGCAGGCGATCATGCGCGCTTATGATGTTTGGAATCGCCGGATCACCACCGCCCAATTGAACCGCTGGTTGGCCGGCATGATGGAGGCGCACCCGCCCCCCGCACCACAAGGCAAGCGCATCAAGCTGCGCTACATGACCCAAGCAAAGACGCGGCCACCAGGCTTTGTCGTGATGTGTAGTCATCCAGACAAGGTACCGGAAAGCTATAACCGCTATCTGGTCAACGGTTTACGGATTGATTTTGATATGCCGGGCACCCCAATCCGACTTTGGATGCGTGGCCAATCTGATGCCAACCCGTACAAGGGGCGTAAAAAAGCCAAACCATCAAAACTGCGTAAACATACTGACGGTCACCGCAAGGATCGTTAAACCGCCGATATTATTCGCAATAAACCCAAAACCGGAGCCTTGAACCGCTCCGGTTTTTTGCAGTTTATACCCGCCGCCAAGCGCGGTAGGTCGGCAAAATCAAAGCTATCGCTCCCCCAGCCGCGAGAGCTGCTACCGTGGGCGACGCATTGATGTTTTGCACAATCACCGCGACCAGTGCCCAAATCACCGCGATCCCGTAGGTTGGCGCGCGCCTCAGGGTCGATTGAACGCCAGCGGCGATCACTATGGCAAGGCCGACAAACACCAGTCCAGCCGTGTTCGCGTTCATCCAGCCATAGCCAGCAGCCAACAGACCCAGTGACACGCAGGACGCCGCACTTAACCAGCCCGCGTAAAGCCCGACGGGCAGCGCCGCAAAACCGCGATCACCGCGCGGTGAACGGAACAGCGCATAAAGCGCCGAGATCAGCATCACCCAGATCAGCACCGACGCCCAGATCGGGCTTGCCACCGCCACAGCCAGCCAGAAACACCCGATAAAGAGTGAGATACTTAGCGGCAGGCGCATGTCATGCCAAATATAGTCGTCCCGCCGCTTCCAAAGACCCCAACCCATCCCGATGATCAGCCACAGATAAATCACCCCCCAGATCGAAAACGCATATCCCGCAGGTTGAACCGATGGGTTATCTTGGGGGATAGGGAATTGGTCGGGCGAAAAACCGTTAAAACCAGACACGAAAAACGGCGACACGGCAAAGCCGATCGCCAGCAGAAAGGTTGTCAGGGCAATAAAAGAACGGGACATGGGGCTACCTTGCATGGAAATCACTCTGCGCATTAGATAGCCCGCCCCGGTACGCTATCAATCAGCGCAGATTACCATCTACGCTCAAAGTGGTTTTGCCGCCAAGATAAGGGGCCAGTACCTGCGGTAGCTTCACCGATCCATCAGCCTGTTGGCCATTTTCCAGAACTGCAATCAAGCATCGCCCGACGGCCAGTCCCGACCCGTTCAAGGTGTGCACGAACTGCGGCTTGCCGCCATCCGCAGGCCTGAAACGCGCATTCATGCGGCGGGCCTGAAAATCACCCGTTGTAGACACAGAGCTGATCTCGCGATAGGCATTCTGGCCGGGTAGCCACGCTTCGATGTCAAAGGTACGGCGGGCACCGAACCCCATATCACCGGTACACAGCAGCACGGTGCGATAGGGCACATTCAGGCGTTCCAGCAAATCCTCTGCACAGCGCAACATGCGCTTTTGTTCATCGTCCGAAGTGTCGGGATGTGTAATTGAAACCATCTCGACCTTCTCGAACTGGTGCTGTCGAAGCATGCCAGAGGTATCGCGGCCCGCGCTACCGGCTTCTGAACGGAAGCAAAGCGTATGCGCAGTCATGCGGCGGGGCAGGGCGGCTTCTTCCAAGACGTCGCCTGCGACCGAATAGGTCAAGGTCACTTCGGAAGTTGGGATCAGCCACCAGCCATTTGTGGTCTGGTAACTGTCATCGCCAAATTTAGGCAGCTTGTCGGTGCCATGCATTGCATCGTCGCGCACCAGCACCGGTGTCATATATTCGGTCAGCCCGTTGTGGTCCACATGGGTGTCGACCATGAACTGCGCCAACGCACGGTGCACCCGTGCGACGGCACCTTTTAGCATAACGAAACGCGCACCGGACGTTTTGGCGGCAGTCTCGAAATCCATCAAGGGCGTAACACTGGCAATCTCAAAATGCTCTTTCGGGCTAAAGTCAAAGCTGGGCACTTCACCCCAGCGGTTCACCTCAACGTTGTCATTTTCGTCGGCTCCATTTGGAACATCATTCGCTGGCAGGTTGGGGATCCGGGCAAGCATGTCGTTTAGCTGAGCGTCCAGCTCCTTGGCTTCAGCCTGCATGGCGGTGACTTCGGCTTTCTTGTCGCTGACAAGGCTCCGAAGCCGTTCAAATTCGGCTTCATCGCCCTTGGCCTTGGCCGCGCCGACTAGTTTTGACGCCTTGTTTTGCTCTGCCTGCGCGGTTTCCGCTGCCGAAATCTTGGCCCGCCGCGCTTCGTCTAGCACCAACACTCCAGCCGTCACAGACGCGTCGCCGCGCCGCGCCAAAGCGGCGTCAAACGCCTCGGGGTTTTCGCGGATGGCTTTGATGTCATGCATGGGGCTGTTCCTTCTGGCTCCGAGTCGCGCGCTTTGCGTTTGCGGCGTTATGCCCGATTGTCGCGCAGGGGGCTAGATGTGGAGTAGCGCATGATTATTGCGTTTAGGCCCCGTTTTTCGTCATTTGCAGGCTTTTTGCCGGTGTAGGTCGCGCGTGGGTTGGGCGCTAAGTGCGCTATACCTCGCAGGCAAGAACGAACTGCGGCCAAATACCACCCGAAGCCTCCTTGCAAAGCTCTGCGTCTGACCCTAGGTTCCGCCAAACTTCGACGGCAGGCCG
>DRFG01000310.1 GCA_011050655.1 Roseobacter sp. | reverse complement strand
GTCTTTTCATATATCGCTAACCCGTCTATATGCGCGACTTCACGCGGACATACAGCCTTGGAGGATGTCCGCCCTAAACATATTGGAGAATAGCATGGCTGGAGAGATTCCTGATCTTGAAGCTCAAGTACGGACGGGGACAGGCAAGGGCGCCGCTCGTCAAGCACGCCGCAATGGCATGGTTCCGGGTATCGTATTTGGTGGTGACGTAGATCCACTGCCAATCAACCTGGATTTCAACAAATTGCTGGGCAAACTGCGCGCTGGTCGTTTCAAGGCCACATTGTTCAACATGAAGGTTGAAGGCCACGACGATGTCCGAGTGATATGTCGCGACGTTCAGCGCCACGTTGTCAAAGACCTGCCAACGCACGTTGATTTCATGCGCCTTAAGCGTACCACTAAGATCAACCTGTTCATTCAGGTCGAGGTTTCGGGTGAAGAAGAGTGCCCAGGCCTGAAAAAAGGCGGCGTTATGACGCTTGTCCGTCCTGAAGTTGAACTGGTTGTTACTGCTGGTGACATTCCTGATCACATCACTGTCGATATTTCCGGGTTGGAAATCGGCGATAGCGCAACCATCGCGAATGTTGTGCTTCCCGAAGGCTCAAAGCCTGTCATCGACCGTGATTTCGTGATTGCGCAAGTTTCCGCACCTTCGGGTCTTGCCAGCCAGGATGATGATGAAGGCGAAGATGTTGCAGCAGATGAAGTTCCCGCAACCGAAGTCAAAGAAGACTGATTGCACCTTTCGCAATTCCGGTCGGATTGAAACGGGGTCGCCTAGGGCGGCCCCGTATTTCGTTTGGTGCACTCATTTGCTAGGGTACCAAAAACCGGTAAGATACCGTCGCCACAAAGGACTTCTGCATGAAACTGATCGTAGGGCTTGGGAATCCGGGTGCGAAATACTCTGGCAACCGCCATAACATCGGCTTTATGGCGGTGGACCGAATGGCGCAAGATCATGGATTCGCCCCTTGGAAAACCAAACACCAAGGCACGGTAACCGAAGGCCGGTTCGGATCAGATCGCGCTTTACTGCTCAAGCCTGAAACATTCATGAACCTGTCAGGCCAATCCGTGCAAGCGGCTATGCGGTTCCACAAGCTCGACCCATCTGACGTAATCGTGCTGCATGATGAAATCGATCTCGCCCCTGCCAAGGTCAAGTTCAAAATCGGCGGCGGCCACGCCGGCCACAATGGTTTGCGTTCCATCCATGCGCATATCGGCGCGGATTATAGTCGCGTGCGCCTTGGCGTAGGTCATCCCGGCCACAAGGATGCGGTACCCGGCTATGTGTTGCGCGATTTCTCCAAGGCGGATCAAAGCTGGTTAGAAGATGTGTTGTGCGGTATCAGTGACGGGGCTGCGGATCTGGTGCGCGGGGACACGTCAAAGTTCTTGAACGCCGTTGCCATGCGTGGCGCGCCTCCTCGGTCCGGTACAGGCACCAAAAAGCCCGGGCGGCCTGCGGCAAACCAGGCTGAACTTGCCGCAACGCCGGTCGATGCTACCCCGAAACCCAGCAGCGACACGTCCTCTTCGTTATCAGATGGTCGTACGGCACTGCAAAAATTGATGGACCGCTTTAAATGACACTGAAACACGCCTTCGAAGAACAGGCAGACCATTGCATCGCCCTTGGGTCGCCTTTCATGGGTCAGCTCATGAACGTTCTAAAGAATGACTGGCCATCAGACAGTGCCTTAGGGCGCAAACTAGCCGGCTTCGAAGGCGATGTCGGTCCCATGGGGGCATCCTTGCCGCTGCGCATTGCAGCCGGGCTTCATGCGCTGGTGCTTCAGCACAAAGCACCGGGCCTGGCCGCAGTATACCCCCCCCACGAAGTAACGAACGCGGTATTGTCAGATGCGGTTCTAGAAGCGCTTCAGACACATGAGGCGTTCTTGCTAGAGTGGATCGACCACGCCCCGCAGACCAACGAGGTCCGCCGATCGGCCGCCTTGATTGCCGGTGCCAGGGTAGCGGTACAGCACTTTAACTTGCCAATTTATCTATCGGAGCTGGGTGCCAGCGGCGGCCTTAATCTGATGTGGGATCACTTCTTGTTAGAAATTGACGGGCATCGTTTCGGCTCTGCGCTATCGACTATTTTGCTGTCGCCTAAATGGACGGGTGGCTTGCCGCCATCGGTGCAGCCGCGCATTGAAAAGCGGCGCGGTGTGGACCTGAACCCGCTTGACCCGACGCGGCGTGATCACCTGTTGCGGTTGATGGCCTATATGTGGGCCGATCAACCCGAGCGCCTGAACCTAACCCGCTCTGCCGCATCAGTTCTGGAGGCGAAGGTCCATCAGGACGATGCAATCGACTGGCTTGCCCGCCAATTACCCGCCGCGCCCGAAGGACGACTGCATCTGATCCAGCATACGATCGCATGGCAGTATTTTCCCAAAGCTGCTCAGATTCGCGGTACCGCGTTGATCGAAGCCGCGGGCAAACGCGCCACTAAAAACCGCCCCTTGGCTTGGCTGTCGATGGAGAGCGACGGATTAGACCAGCAGGGAGCGGCACTGACCTTGCGGATGTGGCCCGGCGACATCAGGTTAGATCTTGGCCGCGTTGATTTTCACGGACGCTGGATCGACTGGAAGTATAGCGGCTGACGTCAAGTTTATCTGGTACGCCCATTTTACGTGTGCTTGGATACCTCAAGGGCAGTAAGAGGAAATATTCATGCGTACATTCGGAAAATGGCTGGGCCGGGTCTTGCTGGTGTTGATATTGGCGCTGGTTGTCTTCGGGCTGTGGAAGCGCGAAGAAATCACCCGTCTTCTTGCTGTTAACTCGCTTTTCTCCGAAGATAAGATCGTATCGAACTTCAGTCATATGGACCGGGCTTTTCTGACGACGCCGGTTTCCCGCGGCAAAGGTCCGACTGCCGAACTCGCTTACGGACCAGAGGTCGAGCTCCCCGCTCAAGTTGATGATTGGATCGTAGCGCGCGATGTCACGGCGCTTGTCGTGATGAAAGACGGTGAAATCGCATACGAAAATTACTTTCTGGGAACCGACGCGAAAGATCTCAGAATAAGCTGGTCGGTCGCAAAAAGCTATTTGTCGGCACTTGTCGGTATCCTGCTCGAGGAAGGCGACATCGCGTCAATTGACGATCCGGTAACAAAATACGCGCCAAGTCTGATTGGGACAGCCTATGATGGGGCAACGATCCGCAATGTTCTGAATATGGCGAGCGGAGTTACATTCGACGAAGACTATCTTGACCGCGATTCAGACATCAACCGGATGGGCCGCGCTCTGGCTTTGGGCGGTGAACTGGATGATTTTACCGCTAGCCTGAAAGACACTTTCGCCCCTGCCGGAGCACAGTGGCAATATGTTTCGATTGATACGCACGTTATCGGCATGGTGGTGCGCGGCGCAACCGGAAGGTCCATCCCCGACCTACTCGGGGAAAAGATCATCGGACCCATGGGGCTGGAACGCGCGCCATATTATGTAACCGACGGCGCAGGCGTGGCGTTCGTTTTGGGTGGTCTCAATCTGACCACGCGCGATTATGCCCGCATGGGGCAGCTGTACTTGAACAAAGGTTTCTACAACGGAAAGCAAATTGTGCCGGCAGATTGGGTCGCGGCTTCGACGGCAGCGTCGGCACCGACCCAAACCGGCGAGATCAGTTATGGTTATCAGTGGTGGATACCCAAGGGGCCCCAGCCAGGCGAATTCATGGCGCGCGGGGTATATGGGCAGTACATTTATATCAATCGCCCTGATGGTGTGGTAATTGCCACCAACGCCGCCGATCGCAGCTTTCGCGAGCCCGGCATAAGCGAACAGAATGTGGAAATCTTTCGGCTCATCAGCAGAACTCTGGGGAACAATTTATGATACCTGAAGAAAGCGTGAATGTCCTCGGGGGTAAGCTAGAGATCTGTGGCACTGATCCCGTGACAGGCTTTTTCCGCGACGGGACCTGCAACACCTGTAGCGCTGACCAAGGCAGTCACACGGTATGTGCTGTTATGACAGCAGAGTTCTTGGCATATTCAAAATATGTAGGGAATGATCTCAGCACTCCGCGGCCCGAATTCGGTTTTTCGGGCCTTAATGCCGGTGACTCATGGTGCCTTTGCGCAGGTCGTTTCCTGCAAGCTGCTGAAGAAGGGTGTGCCCCACAGGTACATCTAGAAGCGACCCATAGACGGGCGTTGGATATCGTACCCTTGCAGATATTAGAGGCCTATGGTGTCGCGACAAAGGGTGACCGCGAAGTTTGAAACGCGTCACCCCTGCCGTTTAGATCTTCATATCAAAGCCAAGTGCCTTGGCGACGGTAAAGATGTCTTTGTCACCACGACCACACATGTTCATGCAAATGATGTGATCCTTGGGCAGCTCGGGCGCGATCTTCATCACATGCGCCAAAGCGTGAGACGGTTCCAGCGCCGGAATGATCCCTTCAAGCGCACAGCTTAACTGGAACGCCTCAAGCGCCTCGACATCGGTAATCGACACATATTTGGCGCGGCCAATGTCATGCAGCCACGAATGCTCAGGGCCGATGCCGGGATAATCAAGGCCCGCCGAGATCGAGAACCCTTCAAGGATCTGCCCGTCATCGTCCTGCAACAGATAGGTGCGGTTGCCGTGAAGAACGCCGGGGCGCCCGCCGGTGAGTGAGGCACAATGTTCCATCTTGTCGTTGACGCCCTTGCCGCCCGCCTCGACGCCAATGATGTTCACGTCCTTGTCGTCGAGAAACGGAAAGAACAGCCCCATCGCGTTTGATCCGCCGCCGATCGCAGCAATCAGCGTGTCTGGAAAACGGCCTTCGGCGGCCATCATCTGCTCGCGGACTTCCTTGCCGATGATGCTTTGGAAATCGCGCACCATTGCGGGGTACGGGTGCGGGCCAGCAACTGTTCCGATGCAATAGAATGTATCGCGCACGTTGGTGACCCAGTCGCGCAAAGCATCGTTCATCGCATCTTTCAGGGTGCCCCGACCCGAGGTGACGGGGATGACCTCGGCGCCCAACAGGCGCATACGGAAGACGTTGGGTGCTTGGCGTTCAACGTCATGTGCGCCCATATAGACAACGCATTGCAGGCCGAACTTGGCGCAGACGGTGGCCGTGGCCACGCCGTGCTGGCCCGCGCCGGTTTCGGCGATGATGCGCTTTTTGCCCATGCGCCGCGCAAGAATGATCTGGCCCAACACGTTGTTGATCTTATGCGCGCCGGTGTGGTTCAGCTCGTCGCGTTTCATATACACCTTGGCACCGCCCAGATGTTCGGTCAGCCGTTCGGCAAAATAGAGCGGGCTTGGCCGGCCAACGTAATTGGTCCACAGATCATTCATCTCGGCCCAGAAACTGTCGTCAGTCTTGGCCTTTTCATACTCGGCTTCCAGCTCCAGAATAAGAGGCATCAGCGTTTCCGAAACAAAACGCCCCCCAAAATCACCAAAGCGGCCATTTTCGTCGGGTCCGCTCATGAAAGAGTTGAAAAGATCATGGTCCATGAAGTGCTCCTTGCGCTTAACGCCCAGCCATAACGCCCCAACCGGGGCAGGTAAAGACAGGGACGGGCTGGCGTCTAACAGTTTGGGGCCAGTTCCTCTGAAATTCGAGCCTTGCGCCTCAAGGTTCGAAAATCACCATTCCCAGCGATTACTTTAAAAGGTTGAACAAGCTGCGTTTAAGCTCGTCTTCCACCTGTTGTTTCAACGCATCTTCGACAGACTGCCCTTCTTCGCGTACGACCCCGAGTTCTTGTTGCAGCTTTTCATCCAGCTTTTGGCGAAATTTGTCCTTTTCCTTGGCAAAATTCATATCTATCGCCGCTTGGACATCAGGCTTGATCTTTGGCGATATCCACGGCCCGAATATCCGCACAGGTACTGACAGCCCACGACGCCCATTCACCCGCAAAGCTTTCGGTGTCACGGTATAATCAAGCGTCTGCGCACCAAGATCTACGATACCGACCCCCGACGCAGTGAAGTTGGGCAGCAGCATAAGCAAATCTTCGTTACGCAATACACCTTGGTCAATCGCAAAGGTGGCACCGAGCGAATCGAACAATGTTGTGCCGCCTTTGACATCGAAATTACCCATGAGACCGTCCAAATCGATACCGTCTATGCTCCCCCGGCCAACATTTATAGCGCCATCGCCTCGCAGGGACCGCATGATGGCATCCAGTGACTGGCCCGATCCAAGAAACGAAAGCTCGGCGTCGCCGATGCCTTTCAACCGCGATAAACCGACAGTCTGCTGCAACAATGGCTGCATCGAGATCGCCTGAGCTGCCAGCTTACCGCCCACAGATAATCCGTTGCGATTATTAACTACGAATTCTCCGCTCACGGTGCCGTCATAGGCATTTGCCTCGCGCAGCTCTGCCACCAAGCGCGATCTGTCGTTGCGCAGCAAGATACGCGTGCTGCCCAAGGTCAAGGTCCCCAGTTCAATGCTGTCGGCGCGCAGGGCGATTTCGCCGTTGAAGGCGGCTAGCCCCGATGCATCAATCGGGGTCTTGGACCAGCCCGCATCGGCAGCCGAGGTCGACGCCGCCCCGCCCGGCTGTGGTGTGCTGCCCGCAAACCCGGCGAGGTTCAGCGCCCCTGTGCTGAGCTGAGCGTTCACATTCGGCGTGCCGTTCAACGTTATGTCCGCCGCGCCGCGCAGCGTATTCCCGTCTAGGTCGGCAACCAAATCCCGCAGCGCCAAACGGCGGTCCGGCGTCAATGTCATCTGAAGCTTCACATCCGTGGTGCGACCCAGGCCTTGAGGCAATGCGACATATCCCGCCCCAAGCGCACCGAGAAAGCGCCCGGTGTCCGAGGCTCTGAGCCAGAGATCGCCGGCTACAGCCCCGCTAAGGCCTGCCCGACCTATCAGGCTGACACCCCCTCCCTTAGCATCCAGGCGCAGACGTACCGGCCTGATGTCTCCGTTCAGAAATTGGTCGAACCGGTCAACTGTTGCTTCCACTGTCACGCGGTCAGATGCCGGGCTAAGCGACGCCTTAATAACTGCGTCGCCCATACGAACGGGCCAATCAAGCGACAGATCAACACCCTCATAATGCACCAGGTCTCCGCCTTCGGCATCGTATATCAGCGTGGCATCGGAGATGTTTAGCCGTTGGATGGTCAAGGCGCGCGGCGTCCTGTCCGGTGCTGTTGGTGCGGTTTTGATCTGGGCATCACTGCCACCATCGGTGAATTGCCAGCTTGCGCGGCCGTCCAACCTTTGCTCAAGCCGGATCGTCGGGCTTTGCGCTTCGATGTTGGTGATCTTAATCTCGCCGCGAAGTAGCGCCATGGCGTCCACCCCGATCGCCGCATTGGCCGCAGACAGCATCGCGCCGTCTTTGGCCCAGGTGGCATTTCCAACCTCGAGCCCCCCGGCAGAGACCCCCAATACCGGCCAGAAGGTCAGCCCAACGTCGCCGGTGATTGTCACCTCTCTGCCGGTAAGGTTGCGTAGTTGATCAGCAGCGATTCGCGCGATCCGATCGGCGGGCAACAAGAACAGTGACCCAACAGCAACCACTATGATCAGCAGCAGTATGCCAAATATACGTCTGATCCACTTCATCACCGGTCTCCTTGCCTGATAGAGGGCCTTTCGCAGACCCTTTGCATGGCTTATAGCGCATTTCATGAGCACAAACCCACCAAATCTGCGCCCCGACCTGGCCCCTAAGGCCAAGATCGCCGAACCGTCCCGCCCTGGCCAGCCCACCATCGGCATGGTGTCACTGGGCTGTCCCAAAGCGTTGGTCGACAGCGAACGGATACTGACGCGCCTGCGCGCTGAAGGATACGGCATTTCACCCGACTATGCTGGTGCAGATGCGGTGATCGTAAACACCTGCGGTTTTCTCGACTCGGCCAAGGCCGAAAGCCTTGATGCCATTGGCGAAGCGCTCAAGGAAAATGGCCGGGTAATCGTTACCGGCTGCCTTGGCGCTGAGCCCGACTATATCCGGGAACATCATCCACGTATTCTGGCGGTAACCGGCCCACACCAATATGAACAGGTGTTGGATGCGGTTCATGGTGCAGTGCCGCCGTCACCTGACCCCTTTATTGATCTGCTACCGGCCCAGGCCGTCAGCCTTACCCCGCGCCACTATAGCTATCTGAAAATTTCAGAAGGCTGCAATCACAAGTGCAAGTTCTGCATCATTCCCGACATGCGCGGACGGCTGCAATCACGCCCCGCCCATGCGATCATGCGTGAAGCTGAAAAGCTTGTGCATAATGGTGTGAAAGAGCTTCTCGTGATCTCTCAGGATACGTCGGCTTACGGGGTCGATATCAAACATGCCGAAGATCGCGGTCACCGGGCCCACATCACTGATCTGGCCCGTGATCTTGGGTCGCTGGGGGCGTGGGTGCGGCTACATTACGTCTATCCCTATCCACATGTACGCAACCTGATCCCATTAATGGCCGAAGGATTGGTGTTACCGTATCTCGATATCCCGTTCCAGCACGCTCATCCCGATGTTCTCAAGCGTATGGCGCGCCCTGCCGCTGCGGCCAAAACATTGGATGAAATTACCGCATGGCGCGAGACCTGCCCTGACATCACGCTGCGTTCTACCTTTATTGTCGGATATCCCGGCGAAACTGAAAGCGAATTCCAAACCCTGTTGGATTGGCTGGACGAGGCCCAATTGGATCGCGTCGGCTGCTTTCAATATGAAAATGTTGATGGCGCACGGTCGAATTCGTTGCCGGACCACGTACCGGCAGAGATCAAACAGGATCGCTGGGACCGGTTCATGGAAAAGGCCCAAGCCATATCTGAGGCCAAGCTCGCCGCCAAGGTCGGTCGCACCATACAGGTCATCGTCGATGAAATAGATGATGACGCAGCCACCTGCCGCACCAAGTCCGATGCACCCGAGATCGACGGGAACCTATTCATTGATGAAGATTTTCAAAACCTGAAGGTTGGCGATATCGTCTCGGTCGAAGTCGAAGAAGCAGGGGAATACGATCTTTGGGGTCGTCTGGTTTAAGGCTCTTCCTAATTGGGTATGTGTGTTCTATCGAGCGCCCCCCGATAGCACTAGGGGCTCGCCATCCGTCATGCGCCAAATACCGCCCATATAGTTGATCACGTGTCGATCCGCACTACATATGGCCCACGGCAAGGGGGCATGAAGCTAGATCGCTGATATCGGCCTTGAAAGTGTTCCCTTAATGTTCTATATACGTTCCGTATCAGAGCAAGAAAGGGTTATATATATGTCCTATCAACCTCAGTTTCCGGGCTTATTTTCCACCGATCAGGGTGCAGTAGCCGCGCACGCACACGAAAAGCACCTCGTTTTGCCTGCGACGCAAAAGCAAATGCACTATGCCGAAGCGTTGGCTGCGAAAGTTGGCATGGAACTCCCCAAGGGGATAGCCAATGATCGTTCCGCGCTTTCTGCTTGGATTGACACCCATAAACCCAAACCAATCGAAGGCCGTTTTGCCGATTATCCGTCGTCTAAACAGGTAGCATTCGCTGAACGGATTGCACGCCTTAAGCGCCGTGAGATTCCGCAGCAATGCTTCCGCGACAAGGTCATGATGTCGCGTTGGATCGACGGTAATAAACCTCGGTAACTTTGGGGGGCGTCCAGCGATGCCCCTTTCTTACCGCCGGTCCGGCACTTGATCGCCATGGGAATGCCGCAGAACCATTCTATTATATAATGTGTAATCTCCTTACGCTGGTGTCATATCATGGCTTACCCATACTCTCGCTCTGAAACCGTCGCCGATGGCACTGTGCATGTGCTGGGGTTGGGGATCGCAATTCCCGCAATTACTTTATTGCTGATCAACGCGTCAGAGCACGGTTTTCCTGTAATCGCGACGACGATATATGCGATTTCGGTTATTGCTTCACTTTCGGCATCGGCCATTTACCACCTAATGCCGTTTGACCGAACGCGTCCGTTGCTCCGCCGCATGGATCATGCCGCAATCTACTTCAAGATCGCGGGGACCTATACGCCCATCGTCATCGTAATCGGAACAGGTTTTGCTTATGCCATCCTGGCTTTGGTCTGGGCGCTGGCCATCATGGGTGCCACAGCCAAGCTCTGCTTCTGGAGCGCGGATTCGAAAGCGTCGCTTTATCTTTACCTTGGGATGGGCTGGCTTTCGGTGCTGCTGATCTGGCCCATGTGGCAAACCATTCCGGGCGTGGCATTGCTTTTGATTGCTATTGGGGGTGTTACTTATTCACTAGGGACAATTATTTATGCTCACGCCGGGATGAGATACCAAAATGCATTCTGGCACGGCATCGTATTAGCGGCGACGCTATGCCTGCTCGGTGCCGTGACGTTGAGCGTCATGCCAGATCCGTCTGCTCCAGATAGGTTCGCACGCAAGCTTGAACATGGCGAAATCTATCGCCTCCCAGATGTTTGCCACCATACCAGCGGGTCACAACAACCAGTTGATCGCTCACGCCTTCACGCTCAAGCATGCGGATGATCGTCATCCCTGCCCCCGATTCCCCGTCGTCGGCTTTCAGGGGGCCACCGTCAGACAGGACTACTGCCCAAGTGTTATGCGTCGCCTTCGCATAGGCCTTGTCACGCTTGAGCAGTTTCAGAGCGGCATCTACGTCTGAACGGCTTTTGGCCTCGCACCCCGAGACCGCATATTTCGACCCGCGATCTGTGATGATGTGACCCAGTCGTCGCATAGCGGGGTTTTACAGCCCCGCCGCAGTGCGCCGCACCGTGTCCAGACGCGATGCGTTAGGCGGATGGGTCCCAAGAAAACGGTCGCCCGGGTCAGGAATACGCGCAAAGAATTCGGCACCCCTGAGCGGGTTATAGCCCGCACGTTTGGTTATGACGGTGCCAAGCGCGTCTGCCTCCAGCTCGAAATCCTTGGAGTATCGACGCGCCCCGACTTGCGCACCCAATCGTTGCGCGGTTTCCACAGCCGTCGCGTCGCCACCGCTAAGGGTAGCCAAGCCCGCGAAAATCACCGCGCCCGCTACGGCGTTTTGTTGCTGACGTGCGATGTGCCCTTCGATATGGTGCGCGGCTTCGTGGCTCATGATAAAAGCCAGTTCGTCTTCGTTCCGCGCATCGGCGATCAATGCCAAGGTGAACGCGATAACCGGACGTCCGGCTTTATCCTCGGTCTGGTACGCATTTGCAGGCTGTCCAGCCCGATCGTCAACCACGATATTAAAGTCGCAATTCACCCCTGTTGTGCGCGTTCGGCACTCGCGCTCTGCCACCGGTTCGACCGTCCTGAGAACGCTGACGAAACTACGCGCAGCGGTGGACGCTGAAAAGGTGCCGCTCTGCCTCTGGGCTGCAGGCTGGGGCGAAGGTTGCGATACCGGTCCGGAGATCGTGGCAGGTTCGCATGCGGCGAATAACGTTAATGCGGCAATGGCGACATAAAATCTTAACATCTTACAACGGGTCCTTGTTATGGGTCGTCCAAATTACATTCGATCAGAAGTTTAACGCGGTCTCACCCCCTTGAACAGACTGCATTGTTCCGATGTTATCGCCTTGTGCTTGCAATGATCCGCCGAAAGAATAATGTGCGCGTTATGTTTACAATTGAACACGAATTTGATGCCAGTGTGATAACTCTAATCGACGAAGGCAAATCACCCTTACGCGAAGATGTGACGGTGCAGGCCTTTGCCAGCGTGATCACGTTTGAACAATGGGACCCCCGCACTGACACGGTGAGCAAGATCAACATGTCGCCCGAACAGCTTCATGATCTCACCGTCGCTTTGAATCTGCCCGAAGGCATCTACCGCACCCCCCCGAAAGGCTAGAAAAGGACCCCAACATGGCCACAGGCACCAATATCAAGACGTTTTACAATGGCTCGTGGCACGACGGGGACTTGTCCGTGATCAAGGCAGCCGATCATGGTGCTTGGCTCGGTACTACCGTGTTTGATGGCGCGCGTATGTTTAACGGGCTGTCCCCAGATCTTCGGTCGCATTGCGAACGTATCAACCGGTCTGCCAATGCGCTGATGATCACCCCGACCGTCGAAACCGACGAAATGGTCGAGATGGTTCGTGAAGGGCTCAAGACCTATGATAGGGACGCAGCAGTTTATATTCGCCCGATGTATTGGGCGCTGGCAGGGGATGAGCTGGGTATTGTGCCGCTCAAGGATGCGACAGGCTTTGCCATCAGCCTTGAGCAGATCCCGATGGCCGCCCCCGATGCCGCGACAACCCTGACCCGGACCCGTTTCCGCCGCCCGGTGTTGGAAGACAACGTGGTAAACGCCAAGGCAGGGTGTCTCTACCCTAACAATGCCCGCATGATGGTGGAGGCCCGTTCGAAAGGGTTTGGTAACGCGTTGGTTGCCGATGCGATGGGAAATGTCGCCGAAACTGCTTCTGCTAATGTATTCATGGTTAAAGACGGCGAAGTATTCACCCCTATTCCGAATGGCACGTTCCTTGCCGGTATCACGCGGGCGCGCCACATGAAGAACATGCGCGCAGACGGAATAAAGGTGCATGAAGCGGTTTTGAGTTTCGACGATTTCCATGCAGCAGACGAAGTGTTCATGTCTGGCAACATGATGAAGGTAACGCCGGTCAAGGCATTTGATGACACGCAGTACCAGATCGGCCCTGTTACGCGTCGTGCCCGCGAGATGTACTGGGACTGGGCCGAATCGGAACGCAGCTAGCCCGTGGCTCCAGGAC
>DRFG01000309.1 GCA_011050655.1 Roseobacter sp. | reverse complement strand
TCCTGTAGCCTACGAAAAACACCCTCGCTGGGCCTACGCTTGGGGGAACTTATACGGGGGCATTATCAGGGGCATTTTTAGCCCTACAGCGGCACTGAGGCCTCAGCTTAACAATGTCTGAGGTGAAATGGCTGGGATGGTAGGATTCGAACCTACGGTACACTGTACCAAAAACAGTTGCCTTACCACTTGGCTACATCCCAACGTGTCGCGCTAATTAGTCCGGGTTGAGGCGCGGTGCAATACCTTTATCAAGAAAAAGTGCTGGAGGACGTGGAAAATTACTCCACTGTTCCATTCGAGCTTAAAAGGTCTCTTTCGGTTTCAGCACGTTCCTGATCGACAAACTCTTCCAGCGCCTTATCAGCGGCCGCCTTCACATCTTGAGCGGGCTTCGCGGCCCGGGTGCTGAGTGACGCATTACGCGGCTGGGTTTCGGCGTCTTGAGTACTGTCCTGCGGGGCGGTCTGGGATGGGTAAACTATCCGATAAGTAGGTTCAGGCATAGCGTGGCCTGCCTTGTCAAATGCCGACATGACCAGACGGATCGCCTCGCTGCGTGCAAGACCGATGCTGGTGGCTTCCTGATTAATCCATGCGGCCATCTGCAAGGAAACCGTGCTATCGCCAATGGTTTCTATCCAGACACCGGGTTCAGGGGTTTCCAGGGTAAATGGCAGATCACGCAAAATCTGGAGAGCGAGCGCTGCGGCCGCATCAAAATCAGTGTCGGGGGCCATCCCGAGTTCAAAAGTGAATCGACGCTCTGGATTGCGTGAAAAATTCACGATGCGGCTTTTGAACACGGTGGCATTGGGAATACGGATATGATTGCCGTCGAAGCTCAGCAATATCGTGGCACGGCTGGTAAGCCGGATAACCTTGCCGGTGTCGCCTTCGATCTCAACTGTGTCATTTGGCCTGAAGGGTTGTCTTACCGATAGCATGATTGAGGCGATAAAGTTCTCAACGGTGTCGCGGACCGCAAATCCAATGGCCAGCCCGACAATCCCCGCCGCCCCGAGGATGCCAGACAGCAGAGCCGTGGCACCAAGGATATCCAGCGCGACGACCAATGCCGCGATTATGAACACTACCCTGATAATCTGGCGGTAAATGTCGGCAATAAAGCCGTTCGGAGCCAGCCGGTTCCACGGGCGACGCCACCGCGCGACGAAAAAACCGAGCGCGACAATCAGAATAAAGACTGCCAGCGCGATCAATAAAAGCGGAAGGTATGACAAAGTTTGTATTACACGCGCCTTGAACCTGTCCAATACGGGGTTTAGCCGTTCCCCCACATCGGTGGTCTCGCTCACGTTGTTTTCAACAGCAACAACCCCTTGGATACGGCCTGCAAGTTCAGTCAGCTGCTGGGTCTTTTTGCCATCCAACGTCGTCCCGTTCAGCGTGACGATACCCGAGGTCACCGCAACATTCACTTTATCGTAGCCGTCAAGCTCCGCGAGTATCTCGCGAATTCGTTTCGAGATCGCCTGATCTTCCCCGATAGGTTCGTCTACGTTTATGGTGCCTGTAGGTTGGCCAGCGTTCGCTTGGGGTTGGGTCTGTGCGTACACCGTGAACGGCAACATTAGGCATAGAACAACAGCAAAGAATCGCATTTTATCACCTTGTACGGACCTGACCATGCGTACGCAGTGCGTTCCCCCACTGCGTACTACTCATCTACTTAGCTGTACCGATGCCAATGGAAAGTCGCGGCAGGGTAGCGTTACGTTTGGCAGTTGATCAAAATGGCACCCTTCCGCGCTCCGGCTTCCACGGCCTCGTGAGCCTGCACGGTCTCGGACAACGCAAAGATACGCTCAACGGGGCAGTCGATAGCCTTTTGGCGCAGGGCGTCGTGCAGCTTTTCGATGGCAAAGCTGCGTTGGGCTTCAGTCAGCAGGTACACTAAAACGATGTCGATGGTAACGGCTTTGAACAAGAGCGGTAGAAAGGGCAGGGTGGGGTCCATCACCTTGGCTGATCCATAGGCCGCGATCCGTCCGTTGGGCTTGATAACCTCGGCGTCGAGCGCGATGTTCACACCAAACTCGACCTCAATGATCTGATCGACCGGATGGCCATTATTCGCAGCCAGTATCTGCGCCGCCAAATCCGGAGCTGCGTAGTCTAGTACAACATCTGCCCCCGCTGATTTCGCACGCTCCGCCCCGGCGGTACCGGTCGTGGCTATCACGCGGGCACCGGCCCACTTTGCCAGTTGTACAGCAATATAGCCGACGGTGCCGGCACCACCCTGAACCAGCAGAGTTTGCCCCGCAATGTCTCCTCCGTTGAAAACCGCATGCGCTGCGGTGAGTCCGGGGATGCCGAAGCTGGCCGCGGTTTCAAAGGAGACATCATCGGTCAGCGCAACAGCTTGATCCTGGGGCAAGACAATATGCGTTGCCGCAGTGCCGAATGGCCGCTGCCATTGGCCGTTCCAGACCCAGACGCGTTGGCCGACGCGATTGGGGTCGACGCCGTCACCTACGGATTCGATGATGCCTGCCCCATCGCTGTGCGGAATCACTTGGTCATAGGGCGGTCGGGTCACTCCGGGGCGACCCCGCCGAGATTTCACATCAGACGGATTGACCCCCGAAAACGCCAGCCGCACCAAGACCTCACCTTTATCCGGGCTCGGGGTCGGCATTTCCGCCATGCTCAGCACATCTTTAGCTTCGCCGTGGCTTGAATAGGTAATCGCGCGCATGGGGTATTCCTTGAATATTGGGTATTTGCCAGCACACCTAAGCTCAAACTTGGCATCTATGCAATTCCCGGCTCTCAGGTGTCAGCGAACCAAACCGCAAAGGGCCGTGAGAATGCGAGAATGCTGAGCACCGCCTGCCATTGAGCCGCGAATAGTAGGGGGACGTAAACAACTTTTATATCGGTGCAGCCTTGATCAGTCGCGAATCTCTTGCGCCCCTACGCCCCAAAGCCGTGCTTTGGGGGCCCAGCCTTTGTAGCCGTCAGCCCGCAGATAACACCATTCAAGACTGCATTCCCCCAAGCGGGCGATGGCACCCAATTCAAACAATGCGACGACGGGGGCGTTTGGTTCGGGCCGGGCCAGCAGCGGCAGGCGATCTTGTTCGATCAGAACGGTACGCGTCCCCGACAACAGCGAGTAGTGCATCCAGCCGCCCATGCCATCGCGGTCTTCGACCCTGCGCCAATTATCATATTCCGCAGTGATCCGCAGTGGCATGTCGCGTTGATTGAACACCCAGTCGATACGGTGGGTCAGCGACGGTCCGCGGCGTACATTTCCGTTGGCGGCCTTTAGCGACACGAAGCGTGGAACGGGAAGGTTGGTGACTTGGCCCAGTTCGGCAGCGACGACGGGGGTGCTGATCAGGTGAACGGCTGCGATAATACCCAAAAGGACGGAACGTAACATCGGTGTCATGACTGCCTGCCTGGCGTGTTGCCGTTGATTTAATGCTCTTTTGCCTCGTGAGGTTCTTGTGCCTCGTCGTTGCTTGGGACACCATGCCACCAAGCAAAGCACAACGCCAGATTTGGGAGATTCACAATGTCAAAGCAACCGCTAAGTGTTGTAGTCACGCGACGGTTGCCGGAGGTCGTGGAAAAACGGTTGACGGAATTGTTCAATGTCACCTTGCGTCAGGATGATACGCCTATGACCCGCTCTGAGTTGAGCGAGGCCATGAAAACCACTGATATTCTGGTTCCGACCGTAACAGATGAAATTGATGCGGCATTGATCGGACAGGCTGGCGACCGGCTAAAGCTTATCGCCAACTATGGCGCAGGTGTCGATCATATTGACGTGATGACGGCCCGACAACGTGGGATTCTGGTGTCGAACACCCCTGGTGTGCTGACCGACGACACCGCCGACATGACAATGGCGCTGGTTCTGGCCGTGACACGGCGCATGTCTGAAGGCATGGCCCAGATGCAATCTGGCGATTGGAAGGGTTGGGCACCCACAGCACTATTGGGGGGGCGGGTCAGCGGCCGCCGTCTAGGTATCCTTGGAATGGGCCGGATCGGTCAGGCGGTGGCGCGACGCGCTGCGGCTTTTGGCATGCAGGTGCATTATCATAATCGCCGCCGCTTGCGCCCCGAGATCGAGGAAGCGTTGGGTGCCACCTATTGGGAAAGTCTTGATCAGATGGTCGCGCGGATGGACGTGTTGAGCATCAATTGCCCGCATACCCCAAGCACATTTCACCTGATGAACGCCCGCCGGTTGAAGCTGATGAAGCCTGACGCGGTGATCGTGAACACATCTCGGGGCGAGGTGATTGACGAAAATGCTCTGACGCGGATGTTACGCGCCGGCGAATTACAGGGTGCAGGGCTGGATGTTTACGAACACGGTACTGATATCAACCCTCGGCTGCGCGAACTGAATAATGTCGTTCTGCT
>DRFG01000308.1 GCA_011050655.1 Roseobacter sp. | reverse complement strand
GAGGCTAGCGGAATTTCATTAACCACAAATAGGTCAAGCGAAGCATTGGTTACAGCGAACCCGGTGCCCTGTTGTGCGATCCCGTTGACCGCCCCGCCAGGTAAACCGCCGTCACGGGTGAACGCGCCACCGTCGCCAACAAACACATAGGCTGCGGTGATGTTAAACTGGAGCATCTCAGCCTCAGCAACTGTGATGGTCCCGTCCGTGACATTTGTAACCGTCTGGATTTTTCCAGAGAACCCAGCCGAGACAATGATGTTACTTTGAATATCCAGCTCAATCTGTCCGGCAAAGGCGAGATCCAGCGTCTGATCAATCGTCCCTATCCGGGTCCCGGCATAGTCGTTGACCCCAGTCCAATTCAGCTTGGTCGCGTCGGTTGCCGCCCCATTGAACTGGAAGGAAACGTCGCGCGCAATTGCTGTAATACCATCAATGCCGCGAATATCAGCTTGACCGATTTGACCAGCGACGGCCACCCAGCTTAGCGGCGTAGTCGCAGTCGCAGTCGAAGGCTGGCTGATGATCGCGATGTCCAGGTTTGCATCCTGTACTGCGAAACCGGTTCCCGTATTTTCCAATGCGGTCGCCCGGCCTGAAACACCGTCGTACACGAACGCCCCGCCTGCCCCCGCAAATAGCGTCGCACCACTGACCGACAACGAAAGCACTGAGGCATCGGTGACCGTGATGCCGTTACCATCGTCGATGGATTTGTTTAACGCGCTGATCCCGAAGCCGCCGAACAACAGCACGTTATCGGCAACCCGCAATTCTACTGCGCCTTTGACGCTGTAATTAAGTTCTTGGCCGATGCCGGTACTTGGGTCCGTGATCGAAATAGCATCGAAGATCGGCGCGTCTGCGGCGTTCAGGATCTTCCAATCCAGCTTGGTCGCGGTCGCGGCTGTATCCGTCGTCGCGGCCGAATTCAGGCGAACTTCCAAGTCATAGGCCTTGATATCGACGGCATCTAACCCTCTGACATCCAGCTGCCCTGCCCCGGCGACCAGACCCGTCCAGCTTTGGGTCGTACCTAAGATAGTTGGGTCAGCTTGGCCTTGGGTAATGGTCAAGAGGTCCAGCTGCAAACCCTGCGCTGCAAAGCCCGTTCCACCGGCCGCTATACCGTCCACAACGCCAGCGGTCTCGGTAAAGCTGCCGCCGACACCCGCGAACAAATATCCGCCGGATACGGACATACGCATCACTTTTACGTTTTCGCCAACAGCCACGGTGCCGGGCAAGTCGGTGAGATCTGCAAGAGTTACGATTTCACCTGACATTGTTCCCGCCAACAGGATCGTCCCGTCGATAGCGCCCCTGAAGGATCCACCAAAAGCGACGTTCAATGTATCGTCGATGTTGGCAACCTTCGTAAGGCCGGTCACGGTGCCAAAGCTAGCTCCATCCAGCGTGAGGGTGTTCCAGTTCAACTTACTTGCTGTCGCAGTGTCAGCAATGTTGGTCCGGAAATACAGGTTCGTGGTGCTGGCGGTAAATCCGGCGGGCAAGCCAACCAGATCAGCGGTGCCGACAAAGACATCCAGCGCAGCCCAGCTTCGCAGCGTGGTAGCTGTGGTCGATACTTCATTAACAAACGCAAGCTCGGCGTTTACGCCGGTGGCATCAAAGCCGGTGGCACCTTTCAAGTCAGCAAGAGCAACCAACCCCGTAATCACCGATGCATCTGTCGGGTCATGGGTAAAGCCACCCCCTACTCCGGCAAACATGGCCGCATCGGAAATCGCAAATGTCGTGACGTTAGCGTTAAGCCCGGCGCTTAGGCCGCCGCCAGCTACCCCATAACCGCCAGTGGCCAGCGAGAAGGTTCCGCTCAGATAAACGAAGCCATCGCCGTAGAACAACGTGCCGCGCACCGCAAAGTCGATACCGCTATCCAGCCCGTTCAATGCAGTTGCCGCATCGGAGTATTGGATGGTCGTCCAGTCAAGCTTGTCGATTGCGATGCCATTGGCATCAATCGCCACATTGTAGCGGATGCTCAGGTTGTTTGCCTGCGCTTCGACTTGTCCCATTCCGAGAAGCTGCGCCAGATCAAAGCCACCAACCAAGCCGATATAGGTAGAGTCGTCGGTCGTGGCTAAAGCGTCGGCCCCTTTATCTATCAACACGCCCAATGCAAGGTTCGCGTTCTCTAGGTAGACACCTGCGGCGTTACCGCGGTTGATCACGCGGTTGCCATTGGAGTCGTTGGCAAACACCGCGCCTGGCCCCGCAAAGATAGTGGTCTTGGACAGTGTCAGCAAAATCAGATCGCCCGTCACTGACCCAACCGCCGTGGCCGTGGTATCAGCAACAACGGCCATCGTGAATGTCGATGTCAGGTAAAGCGCATCTGTCACCTCGAGCGTGAGGGTCCCGCCGATCTTGAACTGCTCGAGCCCGTTCAAGCCGTTTACCGCGTGGGTCAGGTCTAGCTGCGGGCCAGTAAGGTCATCAGCCAGGTTTTTCCAATTCATGACGGAAGGCTGGGTAAGGGAGGTAGACGCGAAATTACCGGTTACCAGAAAATCCCGACCGTCGATGTTAAAGTTTCCGGTTCCGCCAAGACCCACCACATCAAGGGCGCCGACCGTCGCCCGGAAGGCGAACCAGCTTTCGGGTCCCGCGGTATCGTTCGCCCCACGGATCACGGTTGCCAGCTCAAAGCCTACGCCGCTAGCATAGAACCCTTGAAAGTCACTGGTAACTCCGGTGGGAAGCCCGGTTGTGGTATCGCGCACAAAGGGATCGGAAAGCAGATTGCCGTTGGTATCAAACTTATACCCGGCGGTTCCTGCCGCAAAGAACCCGTTGCTTAGCTTCAGTGTTAGGACCGTGGCATCGTTTGCGACAATCGCGCCGTCATTAATTGATTGCGTTTTGACAGAAAGCTCCATTATGCCCGCGATCGACACACTGTTCGCTATGGCTATTTCGACATTCGCCAAAAGCTCAAGACCATTAAAGCTCAGGTTAAGGTAGGGTACATTCGAAGCGTCGTGCAGCGCGGTTTGGGTCCAGTCCAAGGCCGTGGTCTGGTCGGACGCGGTATTCATCTTAACCGACAGCTCGCGGGCGATGATTTCAATCTGTGGCAAACCGAACGCTTGGGCCGACGTCGTGAATTCCATACCCGAATAAATAACCGAAGGTACAGTTGACGATGCTTGGGTCTTTAACAGGCCAAGAGTGAAATCCAGATTTTTAACCAAGAAGCCTTCAGCGTTCGCTGTATCAAATACCGTGCTGACCGGGAGATTGGTCACATCCGGAAGCGTCACACCAGTTCCGATGAACGCAGATGCATTCTGAAGCTGGAACACCATGAAGTCGCTAGCCACTGTAGTGCCCGATGGCAATACGACGTCAGCGGCAGTCTTGGTCAACGTAACGCTGCCCGTGAAGTATGCTACGTCTGTGTAAGTTGCGGGACCGGAAGTCGGTACGGACTTTTCCTGAAACTTCAGGGCAGCGGTTCCGGTGACTGATGCGAATTCAGCAGTGGCGGTCGTAAAGGCCGGATGTTCGCGTAACACGACTGCATCAGACGTGTTTGTTGTTCCGATCACCGCGCCCTGCGACGCTACGTTAAGCAAGACTTTCGCGGAACCAATCGAGCCCTGTACGGAACTTGTGTTGATCAGCGTCAGCTGCTCAAGGTCAGCGGCAAGAGATAGCCATACGTGATTTCCCGACCCGGATGTATCGGTAAAGGCTTGGCGATAAAACCGCAGGTCAAAACTTGCGTTCACGGCCTCAAGGCCCGCCGCCGTGGTTTGGTCACCGTTAGCTTTGCGGGTGAAGTATGTTTCGCCATCGGACCCGGCAAACAGTGTGGCTGCGCTGACCTGCATGTCGACCACATCAATGTTGTTCAAAGTCACGACAGCGCCGGTGCTGTCATAGCCCGAAACATTCTGTATCCGGGACAGGCTGGATGTGACAGATGCGCCATCCCCCAGCGACAAGGTGACGAAGTCCCCGACGGTCATTTCATAGACGCCGTCGTTGATGTCATCAAAGCCATGCGTCAGCAGCCCGCCCATACCATAGATGATGGCGTCCGCTGCTGTGCCCCCGACAAGCTTGCCGATGTTTTCAAACCGGGTCACACCATTGACTGAGGTCAGCGTACCGGCATTGACGGAGGTGATATCCCAGACGCTGTCAACGTCCTGACCGTTTACAGCGTACAGTGCTGTGTCAGTGTTGTTGCCACCGCGCAGCGAACCGATACTGCTGTAGTCGAGCGTAAAGGTATTTGTCGCATCGGTTGCGAATCCAAGCGATCCGCTGTTGGGGCCTGTTACGGTAAATACACCCTGAGGCGACGTGCCGAATAACGAGTCGGCACCCACAAGAACGTCGGTATCCCCTGACAGGCCAATCAAGGTTGTCACGCCTGTGGTCGTCAAAATCTCAGTAGTTAGCCCGGCGTCTGAAAATGCGGAAATTCCGCCGGAAGCGGAAACTTGGTAAAATAACTGTGTGGGTAGCGGCCCCAAACTAACTGGCAGCGCGGTTGGAAGCAGCAGCCTCTCCCCTTCTCCCAGCGTACCGGCCATAAGCGCCAGAGGATCGTTATGCGCATACCCATTGGCATGGCCGATCTCGTGCAGAACCGCGGTAAGAAGGTCCACATTGCCGGCCGCGGCACCGGTGCCCGCGCGCAGGGTAAACCCGTCTAGCGTGGCATATTCGACATTATCTGCTAGCGTTGAATCAATGAACCATCCAGCGCCTGCGGCGTTATCGTCGATGGTCACGGTACCCGACGCGCTGTCATACGAAGCAAGCGCGATACCGCCCAGATCTTGAACTGCAAATGTAGGATTAGCCGGCGTCACTGAAGCGTCCAGCGCGTCGATCCACAGTTGCTGTGCCTTTGCGATCGTGTCCGCCGCAGCGCTAAGATCAATAACAGTTGCGTCGGGGGTGATCGGTCCAGATAGGTTCAGATAATGAACCTCGGGATGCTCTGTCTGTGCATTTGTTGAATCGCTCTGGCTGTCTGCAACCGTGGCAGCAGCCCAGTTTTGCGGCCATTCAACCTCGGGCTCGACGGCAACAGCTACCTCGATATCGGCGGCTTTTGCGTCTTGGTTGGCTACGGCATCAATGACTTCGACGATGGCTGCGATGTTAGCCAGTGGATCGTCCCATCCGGCCTTGTCCGCAACACGGGCCATCTCGCCCAATACTGGATCGGCGGACAAAAGAATCCTCGGTTCCAACGCTTCTACGCGAAAAGATTCAATTCTGTTCAGGCTGTCACGGGTGGAATCTCGCATAATGCCCTGCGCATGGAATCGGGTCGAATCAGTGCGAACACTGTCCTTCCCCAAAATCCTTTTCAGCAGCAAATACGCGAGCATTTCATCATCCCAAAGGAATTAATGCAGCTATAAAACTCGGAACAAGGGATAGACCGAAGGGCAGATCAACGGTCTGAAAT
>DRFG01000307.1 GCA_011050655.1 Roseobacter sp. | reverse complement strand
CCTTTGACGTGTACCAGCACAATACGTGCAACTGTGCCGTGAACGGCGACAGCATCCGCAAGGGCATCGCGGTCAAAGGGCATTGCGGGCCTTCCCGATGGCAGTCAAGACGGCTTCGGCGGTGGCAGGTGCTTGGAGATTGCCAAACCCGTCACCGCAGGCGCTGACCGCATCCGATAACGCCATGAAGGCAGATATCCCCAGCATCAAGGGCGGTTCGCCAACCGCTTTAGACCGATAAACCGTTTGTGCAGGGTTGGGTTGATCCCACAGGGCCACGTTGAACACATCCGGGGTATCGGAAATGGCGGGTATTTTATAGGTCGATGGCGCGTGGGTCCGCAGCGCGCCTTTAGCGTCCCAGACCAATTCTTCAGTCGTCAGCCAGCCTGCGCCCTGAACATAGCCGCCTTCGATCTGGCCGATATCGAGCGCCGGGTTCAGCGATGTTCCTGCGTCATGTAAAATGTCAGCGCGCAGGATACGATTTTCGCCGGTCAGCGTGTCGACCACGACCTCGGTCACGGCGGCACCGTAGGCAAAGTAGAAAAACGGGCGGCCGCGTCCGGCGATCCGGTCCCATTCAATCTCGGGGGTTTTATAGTAACCGGTTGATGACAGCGATACCCGGTTTTCATAGGCTGATGCTGCAGCTTGGGCAAAGGTCATCTCATCGCCGCCGACAGTTACCTTGCCATCTGTGAAACGCACAATATCAGGTGAGGCTTGGTGCCGCTCTGCCAGATGCGCGGCGATGCGGTCTCGGATCGTGTCACAGGCAGCTTGCACGGCCATACCGTTCAGGTCGGTACCCGAGGATGCCGCCGTTGCCGAGGTATTGGGTACTTTGCCGGTATCAGTCGCCGTAATCTTAACCGCCGACACATCCACGCCAAAGCGGCCGGCGGCGACTTGCGCGACTTTCTGAAACAGCCCTTGGCCCATTTCAGTACCGCCGTGATTAAGGTGGATCGAGCCGTCTTGATAGACATGCACCAATGCGCCTGCTTGGTTAAGGTGGGTCAGCGTGAACGAGATACCGAACTTCACCGGGGTGAGCGCGATCCCGCGTTTCAAGATCGGCTGCGCCGCATTCCATTCGGCAATCATGGCACGACGGCCGATGTAATTTGACGTTTCGACCAGGCGATCAGTCAGTGCGTTGATGATGCAGTCCTGAATGGGCTGGTGATATGGCGTGGTCTGCGCGTCGCTTCGCGCTTGGGCTGGTATGGGCTGCCGCGCGGCAGGCGCACCACGAGAGGCAAGATCGGCAGAAGGGTCAGGAACGCTGCGATTGTCATGCGCGATACTACTGTTGTCAGGCTGCATCACGTCGGCATAGTAATTTGCCCGACGGACCGATAGCGGATCAATCGTTAAATGCTGCGCGATATGGTCCATCACCCGTTCAATCCCGACAATCCCCTGCGGGCCGCCGAAACCACGAAACGCGGTTGCACTTTGCGTGTTGGTGCGCAAACGGTGCGACGTGATGCGAATGTTGTTCAGATGATAAGCGTTGTCAGCGTGCAGCATCGCTCGGTCGGCTACGGGCAGCGACAGATCCATCGCCCAGCCACAGCGGGTATAGTGGGTGAAGTCGAGCGCGGTAATGCTTCCGTCTGCGCCGAAGCCCACGCTATAGTCGATGCGAAAGTCGTGGCGTTTGCCGGTAACGATCATATCGTCGTCGCGGTCATAACGCATTTTGCACGTGCGGCCCGTTCGGGCGGCAGCGACCGCGCAGGCAACGGCAAGCGCGTTGCCCTGACTTTCCTTGCCACCAAACCCGCCACCCATCCTGCGCGTTTCGACACGCACGGCATGCATGGGTTTGCCTAAGGCTTCGGCCACTTTGTGCTGGATCTCGGTGGGGTGCTGGGTTGAGGATTGCACGACCATGTCCCCATTATCTTGGGGCTGGGCCAATGCCGCTTGCCCTTCGAGATAAAAGTGCTCTTGCCCGCCGATATGAATGGTCCCGGTCAGGGTGTGGGGTGCGGTCTTTAGGGCTGCTTCGGTGTCGCCTTTTTGATAGGTGCGCGGGCCATCTTCAAACCGGGCGTTGGCTGCAAGCGCATCTTCGATAGTGAGGATCGGAGTTGTTTCAGTAATATCTACATGCCCAAGCCGCGCAGCATAACGAGCTGCGAGGTGGCTGGTGGCCACAACCATAAAGATGGGTTGCCCTGCATAATGCACCGCATCTGTAGCAAGTAAGGGTTCGTCGTGGTTGGAAGGCGACACATCGTTTTCAAATGGCAGGTCACTGGCAATAAGCACTGCCACTACGCCAGAAGCGGCACTGACTTCGCGAAGGTCGACCGCGCAGATCGTCCCCGCGGCAACCGGGCTGAGGCCAAAGGCAATGTGCAGTGTGTTCGCGGGGGTCGGGATGTCATCGACATAGCGGGCCGCCCCCGTCACATGCAACTTGGCGGCATCATGGGGCAACGGTTTTGCGATGCTCATGCGGTCACCTCGTGCAGATCGGTCGGCACGCCGTTCATTTCGTACAGATAGCGCAACAGCAGGTTTTGGGCTGTCAGTAGACGGTATTGCGCTGAGGCGCGCATGTCGGTCAGCGGTTGGAAGTCCATCGGCAGGGCTTTCATTGCGCGGCGAATGCTGGTTTCTTCGAAGGATTGATTGATCAGGGCCGCTTCGGTCTCGACCGCGCGTTTGGGGGTGCCTGCCATTCCTCCAAAAGCAATGCGGGCGCCGGTGATGACGCTGCCTTCGAGCGTGAGGCTAATGCAACCGCAGACCGCCGAGATATCTTGATCAAAACGTTTGCTTAGCTTGTAACACCGCAGGGTATCGGTTTGCTTGGGTACCGTGATCGCTTCGACGAATTCGCCCCGTGTCCGGTCCTGCTTGCCGTATTCGAGAAAGAAATCCTCGAGGGGGAGGGTTCGGCGCGTATCACGGTGACGCAGGTGCAAAGTCGCCCCCATAGCGATCAATGCAGGCGGCCCGTCCCCGATAGGAGACCCATTGGCGATATTGCCGCCGATGGTCGCAGCATTGCGCACCTGCGCGGAGCCGTAGCGCCGCAACATCGCACCAAGGCTGGGGTGGAGTGGGGCGAAGTGGGCTTCGAGGTTGGCAATCGTGGTGGTTGCGCCAATGCGCCAATCGCTGCCTTCGTCAGTGATGCCGCTCAGGTCTGGGATTTGGTTCAGGAAAACCATCGGCCCAAGATCCCGGAATTGCTTGGTTACCCACAGGCCTATGTCAGTGGCTCCGGCAACCAACGTGGCATCAGGGTTGTCGGCGTACCAATGGGCCAGATCATCGGTGGTTTCTGGTTGGTAGGGACGAGGGGGCTGTCTGCCCCCGTCCGGCTGCGCCGGCCCCCCCGAGGATTTTGTGCCATCTGGAATTTTCAAGTTTTTGAGATGGGGGGGCACAGGCGCGGCTTCGGCGGCCTGGGCTGCACGTATGATGGGAGCGTATCCGGTGCAGCGGCATAGGTTGCCCGCTAATTGTGTGGCGTGATCGGTTTGTCCGTTCAAGTGATCGGTTGCCATGGTGACGACAAACCCAGGGGTGCAAAAGCCGCATTGGCTGCCGTGGAGGGCGATCATCGTTTGTTGCACCGGGTGCAGGGTACCATCGGGCGCGCTGACGCCTTCGATGGTGGTGACGGATTTGCCATGGATCTGGGGCAGAAACAGGATACAACCGTTAACGGCGCGGTGCCCCTGTGCATCGCTGACCATGACAGAGCACGCCCCGCAGTCACCCTCGTTGCAGCCTTCTTTGGTGCCAGTAAGGCTTTGCGTATCGCGTAGCCAGTTCAGCAAAGTGGTGGAAGGCGAGATGTCGGTCAGTGACACGACTTCTCCATTTAGAAGAAAAGTGATGTCCATAGGGTTCGTTCCGCCGCGGTACCAGGGCCCCTGAGCTGCGCTGCGTTCGATGCGACGTAGAACGCGGTGCGGGCAAATGTTGAAAGAGGCTAGGCGGGTGCGGGGGGGCTTGGCAAGGGGTTTTGTGGTGGTCCTGCGCAGGAGCGGGGCATTTGGCCGAAAACCTAGCCGGCAGCAACGTCGGGTCTGGTGGTGGAGAGCGCGCTTGGATAAGCTTGACGCATGGCACAAGCACCCCGATTCATTCACCTGCGCACGCATTCGGAATATTCGTTACTGGAAGGAGCGTTGCGGCTGAAAAAGCTGCCCGATCTGTGCAAGGCGGCAGGTATGCCGGCACTGGCGCTGACTGATACCAACAACATGTTCGCAGCATTGGAGTTTTCTGTTGCGATGTCCGATGCCGGTGTGCAGCCGATCATCGGTTGTCAGGTGGATCTGGCATATGTGAAACTCCAGCCCGGGGAAAAGCCGCGCGCGCCCGCACCTGTGGTTTTGCTTGCTCAGTCCGAGGTCGGGTATGAAAACCTGATGAAGTTGAATTCTTGCCTATATATCGACAAGGGCGGGGCGCTGCCTCAGGTGACGCTGGCCGAGCTTGAGGCATTGAGTGGTGGCTTGATTTGCTTGACAGGGGGGGCAAACGGCCCAGTGGGGCATTTGTTGCAGGCTGCTCAAAGGTCAGCTGCCGAGGAGCTGGTGAAGCGTCTGCATAGCGCATTCGGGGACCGTCTTTATATCGAGTTGCAACGCCATCCCGGCGACAGTGGTTTACCCGAGGCTGAACGTTTGACGGAACGCGGGTTCGTTGAGATAGCGTATGATATGGCGTTGCCGCTGGTGGCAACAAATGACGTCTATTTTCCTAAGGCGACGATGTACGAGGCGCATGACGCTTTGATATGTATTGCTGAAGGGGCCTATGTGGACCAGCAGCAGGATCGTCGCCGCTTGACGGATCAGCATTATTTCAAGTCTCAATCAGAAATGCTGGCACTGTTCGCCGATCTTCCCGAAGCGATTGACAACACCGTCGAGATTGCAAAGCGATGCGCATTCATGGCGTATCGCCGCGCACCTATTTTGCCAAAGTTCGCAGATAACGAGATTGAGGAGCTGAAGCGACAAGCGCATGAGGGGTTAAAGAACCGGCTCAAGGTGATCCCGCATGCCACTAGTGTCGGGGAATATGAAAAACGCTTGGATTTCGAGCTTGGGATCATCGAAGGCATGGGGTTTCCCGGCTATTTCCTGATCGTTGCGGATTTCATTAAATGGGCAAAGGATCAGAACATACCAGTCGGACCAGGGCGCGGGTCGGGGGCCGGATCGTTGGTGGCCTATGCGCTGACGATCACCGATCTGGACCCGCTGCGGTACCAATTGCTTTTTGAACGCTTTCTTAACCCCGAGCGGGTATCGATGCCCGACTTTGACATCGATTTTTGTATGGATCGCCGCGAGGAGGTGATCCAATATGTGCAACGCAAATATGGCCGCGACAAGGTCGGGCAGATCATCACCTTTGGTGCGCTTTTGTCCAAGGCGGCGGTGCGCGACATCGGGCGGGTCCTGCAGATGCCCTATGGCCAAGTAGACCGATTGTCTAAAATGATTCCGGTCGAAGGGGTGAAACCCGTCAGTATCGAAAAGGCGTTGGCAGACGAGCCGCGTCTGCGCGAGGAGGCCCGCAACGAAGAGGTCGTAGCGCGGCTGCTTGACTATGGTCAGCAGGTCGAGGGGCTGTTGCGCAATGCGTCGACCCATGCGGCGGGGGTCGTAATCGGTGATCGTCCGCTGGATGCGTTGGTGCCACTGTATCAGGACCCGCGATCGGACATGCCCGCGACCCAGTTCAACATGAAATGGGTCGAACAGGCAGGTCTGGTCAAATTCGACTTTTTGGGTCTGAAGACGCTGACCGTCATCCAGAACGCGGTGGATCAGATCAAGGCCTCGGGGCGGCACCTGCATGTGGCCGCCGACGGGACAGAGCTGTTTGACCCGCCAGAGGGGCTGATTGACGATATCGCCACTATCCCGCTGGATGACGAAGCTTCCTATAAGCTTTACGCCAGTGCCAAGACGGTCGCGGTTTTCCAGGTGGAATCCAGCGGCATGATGGATGCCCTCAAGCGGATGAAACCGACCTGTATCGAGGACATCGTGGCCCTTGTGGCCCTGTACCGTCCGGGCCCAATGGAGAATATTCCCACCTATTGCGAGGTCAAAAACGGGATCAAAGAGCGCGAATCCGTGCATCCATCGATTGACCATATACTTGAGGAAACCCAAGGTATCATCGTCTACCAAGAACAGGTGATGCAGATCGCGCAGGTCATGGCGGGGTATAGTCTTGGTGGCGCGGACCTGTTGCGCCGCGCTATGGGTAAAAAGATCGCAGAGGAAATGGCCAAGGAGCGCCCCAAATTCGAAAAGGGTGCGATGGCCAACGGGGTCGACAAAAAGAAGGCTTCAGAAGTCTTCGACCTTTTGGAAAAATTCGCTAATTACGGTTTTAACAAATCGCATGCCGCGGCCTATGCCGTGGTCAGCTATCAGACCGCTTGGCTCAAGGCGAACCACCCGGTCGAATTTATGGCCGGTGTGATGAACTGCGATATCCACCTGACTGACAAGCTGGCGGTGTATTTTGAAGAGGTCCGCAAACGACTGGAACTGCCTTGGGTGCCGCCTTGCGTGAACCGGTCGGATGCGACGTTCAAGGTGGTGGACGGGGCGCTTGTCTATGCGCTGGGCGCATTGAAGAACGTGGGCATCGAGGCCATGAAACTGATCACTGAAGGTCGAAAGGTCGATGGTGTGGACAAGCCCTTTGCCACACTGTTTGATCTGGCGCGGCGGGTGGATTTGAAGCGCGTGGGTAAGCGTCCGCTTGAGATGCTGGCGCGGTCCGGCGCGTTTGACCAGCTGGATAGCAACCGCCGCAGGGTCTGGAATGCGCTGGACGGACTGGTGAACTATTCGGCAGCAATTCACGAGCAGAAAGCGTCTAACCAAGTGTCGCTTTTCGGAGAGGCGGGCGATGATTTGCCCGAACCGCGTATACTGCCGTGCGACGACTGGGAAGCAGCCGAACGCCTGACCGAAGAGTTCAAAGCCGTTGGATTTTATCTATCAGGTCACCCACTGGATGATTACATGGGGCCGATGAAACGAAAGGCCGCTGGCGGTGGCGTGCCGTTCCTAACGTTGGATGAGCTGACCGCAAAAGTGGCGACCAAGGGCGCGATGAACGCGCGGTTGGCCGGGATAGTTGCCGGGCGCCAAGAGCGTAAATCGGCTAGAGGCAACCGTTTCGCCTTTGCGCAGCTGTCTGACCCGACGGGTGCATACGAGGTTACCCTTTTCTCGGATACGCTGGAGCAGGCCAGAGACCACCTCGAGACCGGATCAAAGGTAGTCGTCGCTGTCGAGGCGACCATGGAAAGCGATCAGTTGAAACTGCTGGCCCGTTCAGTGGCACCTATCGACGCGGTGGTCGCTGATGCAGGAAATATGGGCCTGCGCATATTCGTCGATGAAGCCGCTGCGATCCAAGCCGTCGCAGATGTACTTGCAGGCGCGCGCACGGCGGCCAAATCGGCAGGGAAAGGGCCCATACAATTATGCCTGATGGACCCCAGCCTACCTGGTGAGGTCGCGGTCGATCTCTGCGCCGAATACCCTGTCACCCCAAAGATCAAGGGTGCCATTCGGTCTTTGGCGGGGGTGATGGAGGTCGAAGAAATCTGACCGTGCACATGATCCACACGGTGCTCTGCCGAAAACCTGCGCTTGCATACGAACTTGGCTTCAGTAATGCGGCGGGCGTTCATTTCCGATCACAACGCCGTCGGAACCGGTGGCTTCGCGTTCTCCCTCACGTTGCATCAGCATATGGACGCGACGGGTAAGCGTGGCAATTTCATCTTCCTGACGGGTGACAATATCCGACAAGTCATCAACCGAGCGGATAAGATGGGCTATTTGTTCTTCGAGCTTTTCCATTACTTTGCCTTTGCCAGTCGGAAGTGTTGCGATCTCTAGCAGGTTGTTTGGAGTACGTTAAGAGCTGCGTTACAGCTAATTCAGACTGTATATGTCTCATGCTTTCACAATGTGGTCAGCCGCGCCTACATACCGTCGGCTTGCCCTTGACGGGGGCTTGGGCTAGACGCGAGGCGCGATGTTCAGCCCACAGGATGTGATCCCATGGCCAAGCCAAAAAAGACTTCCCGCCCCAAGGCCGAAACGCCGAAGGGCTTTCGCGATTATTTCGGTGCCGAGGTAACGCAGCGGGCAGATATGCTGCGCAAGATTGCGACTGTGTATCATCGCTATGGTTTTGATGCTTTGGAAAGTGCGGGCGTCGAGACCGTAGAGGCTTTGGGTAAGTTTCTACCCGATGTCGACCGCCCCAACGAAGGCGTTTTTGCTTGGCAGGAAGACTCCGATTCGGACAAACCCGGTGATTGGCTGGCGTTGCGGTATGATCTGACCGCCCCTCTGGCCCGGGTCTATGCACAACATCGCAATGATTTACCTACCCCATATCGCCGCTATGCAATGGGGCCGGTATGGCGAAATGAAAAGCCGGGACCGGGTCGCTTTCGCCAATTTTATCAGTGCGATGCTGATACGGTAGGAGCCCCGTCGGTTGCGGCTGATGCCGAAATTTGCGCAATGCTTGCAGATTGCCTCGAAGAGGTAGGGATCGGGCGCGGTGATTACGTCGTGCGTGTTAACAACCGCAAGGTTTTGAACGGGGTGATGGAAGTCGCCGGTGTTCTTGACCCCTCTGATCCCAATCAGTACGCGTCCGAACGCGGTGTCGTGTTGCGTGCCATCGACAAGCTGGATCGGCTGGGGCTTGAGGGTGTGCGCGCCTTGCTTGGGGAAGGGCGCAAGGACGACAGCGGAGATTTCACACACGGCGCTGGCCTGACCGACGCGCAAGCCGATGTGATCATGGGCTTCATGCAGGCCAAACGACATAGCGGTACCGATACGATTGCGACGCTGCGCGATCTAGTGGGCGCGTCCGCGACCGGCCTAGAGGGCGTGAATGAGCTTGAAACGATCGCCGACTTGATGTCGGCAGGGGGCTATGGCCCGGACCGGATAGAAATCGACCCGTCGGTTGTTCGCGGTCTTGGCTATTACACGGGCCCGGTTTTCGAGGCCGAACTTACCTTCGAAATCAAGGACGACAAGGGGCGAGTGCGCAATTTTGGATCGGTGGCCGGAGGAGGGCGCTACGACGACCTGGTCAAGCGGTTCATCGGCCAAGAGGTGCCCGCAACGGGTGTGTCTATCGGAGTGGATAGGTTGCTTGCGGCGTTGCATGCCAAGGGGCGCATGTCTTCGCAGGAAGAAGGACCTGTGGTTGTGACCGTGATGGATAAAGCGCGCATGGCCGATTATCAGGCCATGGTCACAGAGCTGCGAACTGCTGGTATTCGCGCAGAGGTTTATCTGGGCAACCCAAAGAACTTTGGCAACCAGCTAAAATACGCTGACCGACGGTCCAGCCCCGTTGCAGTGATCGCGGGGGGGGATGAGTTCGATAGCGGTATGGTGCAGATCAAGGATCTGATATTGGGAGCCAAAATTGCACAAAGCGCGACTTTGGAAGAATGGAAGGACCGCCCCAGTCAATACGAGGTACCGCGTGGCGAACTTGTCGCTAAGGTGCGCGACATACTGGAGTCGAGCCGCTGATGGCTACACGTTCGGAAATACTTGCCAAGGCCAGCGCCTTTCGGGCCCTGTTTGAGGCGCGCGGCGCGATGGTTGTGGAACCCCCTATTTTGCAACCTGCCGAAACATTGCTGGATTTGTATGGCGAAGATATTCGCGCGCGGGCTTACGTGACGTCGGATGCCCTGCGCGGCGAACAATTGTTGCGCCCCGACTATACCGTTCCAGTCGTGCAAATGCATATGACGCACGGTGCAAAACCCGCCCGATACACCTATTCAGGAGAGGTCTTCCGCCGTCAGGAAAAAGACCCGACCCGCGCCAACGAATACATTCAGGTCGGCTATGAAGTCTTTGACGACGTCGATCCTGCTGCGGCCGACGCCGAAGTTTTTGCTTTAATATCGCAAGGGCTTAATGGGTTGCCGGTGACAGCGGTCACAGGTGACATCGGTATCTTGATGGCAGCGGTTAAAGGGCTGGATACGACTGTGCCTCGCAAATCCGCATTAATGCGGCATATCTGGCGACCTCGCCGGTTTCGCGCGTTGTTGGACCGGTATAGCGGCAAGACGCCGGTCCCGGCTACTCGAACCGCACTTCTGGCAGGTGATGGTAAAATTGATGCGCCGCTGATTGGCTTGCGCAGTGCCGCCGAAATAGAAGCGCGTATTCAGTCACTGCGCGAAGATGCCGCTTGTGCGCCGCTTGGGGCCGGGCAGGTCGCATTGATCCAAGCATTGCTGGATACTCGTGAAACCATGCGCAACGCTATCAGCCAACTGCGTGACATCGCAGTGGATCTTCCGGCGATTTCCGACGCAGTAGATCGGCTGGCTTTGCGTGAAAAAGCTTTAACTGAACGCGGTGTCGATACAGAGAATTTGATGTTCGAGGCAAGCTTTGGCCGGGTATCGATGGAGTATTACGATGGTTTCGTTTTCGGGTTCCGGGCGGATGCGCGCCCCGAATGGCCAATGCTAGCCAGCGGCGGGCGGTACGACGCATTGACCAGGAGGTTGGGCCAGGGAGCCGAGATTCCAGCGGTTGGCGGAGTCATGCGCCCCGGACTTATTCTGGAACTGGAGGGCGCTAATGACCATTAAGTTAGGGGTGCCCTCCAAAGGCAGACTAATGGAAAAAACGTTTGAATGGTTCGGCGCGCGTGGCGTTTCTTTGCAGCGCACGGGATCAGAGCGTGAATACGCCGGCACCGTTGATGGTATTGACGGCGTTTCGCTTATATTGCTGTCCGCGGGCGAAATTCCTCGCGAATTGGCTTCCGGTCGTATTCATCTTGGCGTCACCGGCACGGACCTTATCCAAGAAAAGCTCGCACGGTGGGACCAGCTGGTTGCGCCCGTCGAAGAACTGGCGTTCGGTCAAGCCGATCTTATTATAGCGGTCCCTCAAGCGTGGGTGGACGTGGATACAGTGAGCGATCTGGACGCTGCAGCCGCAGCGTTTCGCGCGCACCATGGCTTCCGTATGCGGATTGCCACCAAGTATCACCGCCTTGTACGAGAATATCTGCGGGTGGCTGGTGTTGCTGACTATGCGTTGATTGACAGCCAAGGTGCGACTGAAGGTACGGTTAAAAACGAGACAGCAGAAGCTATTGCAGATATCACGTCGAGCGGAGAAACCCTGCGTGCTAATCACCTTAAGATTTTGTCAGACGGTTTGATCCTGAAGTCCCAGGCCACACTGTGGCGTAGCCGCACCGCTGAACTAGATGATTTGCAGCGCGAGACCCTGACCTCACTTCTGGGGCGGCTGACATGACCACGATGCCGCGCTAAAGCGCGATCCTTTTTAAGCGCGCCTCCGGCGGGAGTTTAACGGCAAAATGAAAAGAAGGTTCAGCCCGCTTCCAATTTCATTTTGCAAAATAAACTCAAATCCCAAGCCATCGGGCATCAATCCAAGAGCTATAGAACGCCTATCTCTGCAAGAGCTCTGGTCAGGTCAATCGGCAATGGTTCTTCATGACTACGGCCTTCTGGTAAATCGCGAGGCGCATCAACAGGGGCAAGATAACGCCACCCTTGGAAGGGGCGTTTCAAGCTACCCTGGACGTGGATCAGTTGGGGATCAAGAACAATGGCACAGCGGCGAATACCGTCCTGACCGGAGGCTTCGTCGAGACGGATTATTCTCTGACGGCACTGTATAACGCCTTTGATTACCCAATAGAGCGAGCCGCCATTCAGGACTTCCTCTGTACGTTTGGGCCACATTCGCGTGATATGGCGCGGCAAGCCGTCAGATGATTGGCTGCGTTTGTTTTTCTGCCATTCGGTCAGATCGTCCACGGTTTCAGTACCTACTGACAACTTTATGATATTTATGAACTTATCCACAGAATCCCTCCGACACGGCACGACATAAGGTAGTCTATCTCTGATTTGCTTCAAGCTGTTGTGCTTGTCTT
>DRFG01000306.1 GCA_011050655.1 Roseobacter sp. | reverse complement strand
TCACAGTCCAAGCCGATAATGTTCCTGATTTGTTCTTTATAAGTTTCCAAGATTGCAGTGTCGAGTCCTCAGCCGCGTTGCTTTCATCAAAAACCGGCGCGCAGTGCCATCTGGTCTGAGCGGCGTTGTTGCCCATCCCCTCAGGCAAGATACAAAGACCCGTCGCGTTGCCTGCTTGAGCGGCCAGTTGCAAGCGCCGCCCCTCCGTCAGTCCGATAGGCTGAGTAATCTGGGCAATGACAAGTGCCACATGCCCTGAACGCAAAGCTTCCTCGGTTGAAGCTAGCACATCAATATGGCTGGGAGCCTGCGCAATCAGGAGATGCTTTGGATCAAGGTAAGAACTAAACCCGACCGGATTGATCTGATGCCCGTCCCATGCCTCGCGTACCCACAGCGCAGTTCTGCCATTCGCACTACAAAGCTGTCCCGCCAACGCGAATGCAAAGGCATGCGCAGAGGCCCCGCACACCTCATGGGTTCGGGTATTCTTGAGGGGGAAGTGAGATTCGAAATGGATCATGGTGGCGATCATACACGGTCACCTGCTCCCCTGAAATGTCCGGCATTTAGGGTTTCGCCCTGCGCTGAAAGGTGTACCGTTGAATCACCCTGGGTTTCTCGGAGACCGTCAGGCAGGTAAATCGCAGCGCATTCGCAGCCATGGCATTGCGGCTTGCCAAATCAGCATAAAAGGCGGGCACTTCCTGCCACGCCATCGCTTTGTGGTGTTTTACCTTTACCTTCACCTTGGGCAAAATCTGAGCCTCTTTGACCAGGGTTACAGGGTTCTCCCCCGACCGAAACCCTTTCGATCGCGCCACGTCCAGCACTACCTTTATTCGTTGTGCTAAAGGCTTTGCCGTTTCGTGTTTTTCTGTCCAAATCGGCGCTATGCACATCGTCACTTCAGGCTGGTCGATGCTATCAATCGGCATCCGCCCGATCTTGGGAAAAGCATAGTCGCGTAGCGTGTTTATCCACTGCTGCCCATGCTTTGCGTTCTTCCAGGTCGGCATCCGGTTGATATGCACCTGTTGAGCGACCTCTTCGAACGTTGGGATATCGCGAGCGGCGTTGAAACGTGGGTTCAAACCTTGTTTGGCCATGCGGCGATATTCGAGCGCCCGCTCACGCGCCTGGTTGATCGTGACGATATCAGCGCCGCCTAGGCCGAAGTCAGTGCGCAAGGGCGCGCCCTTTTTATTCTTCTGACCCTTCACGATCACTCGAACGATCTAACGTCGCGCACCTGAGGGTTCGACCACCAGATAAAGCCCATTCCCGTCGCCATGCCGCCCAGTGCCGAGGTCCTCGACCAGATTCTTCGTCAATTTTCCAGATAGGGCCATCTACAAAATACCACATTCCATACCACTTAAGGAAATAATTTAGACACTATCGAAAGAAACTCAAGGCAATCGTGAAGTCACATCACGCCGATGAAAACATAAAAAAGGCCGCTCAAAGCGACCCATTGAAATCCAATAAACATGTATGGTGGCGGAGGAGGTGGGATTCGAACCCACGGTACGCTCTCACGCACGCTGGTTTTCAAGACCAGTGCATTCGACCACTCTGCCACTCCTCCGCAGCACGGACCGCATAGAGCGGTCTTAGCGATTCTGCAAACATGGAAATCATATGCGGCCAACAAAGTCGAATGGGGAAATTTGCCTATCATGACGGGCTGGTCTTTTCACTGCAGCCTGCCCGCGTTACTGTGCAGGCAAGACCCCGCCAATGGGGCAATAAACATGCCGTATAATCGGCGCGAAGCTCTTGGTGGAAACGCCGGGCTTGCAGGCAAGGACGACGGATGATGAACAGGCTAACGCTTCCCCTTCCCCACACCAGCCGGACCATAGGCATATTGGTTGCGATGACAGTGCTCGTGGCGTGCGAGGGCATCGGACCGATGGGGCTTGGACAGGGAAATTCCGCGTCCGGCCAGACGGAATCGACCAAACTGGTCGAACGCGACGTCGAAGCGCCAGATGTATTTTCGGTGACCGACAAGGGGTTATGGGACGGACGACCCAGCCTAGGTGGCGTTTGGGTTGCGCACCCTGATGTCACGGACCCTGAAAGGGTGATTATCCGTAACGAAGCAAATGGCAAGTTTGTTATTGGTGCTCTGTTCCGCCGCGAACGTGATTTGCCTGGCCCCAAATTGCAAATTTCGTCCGACGCCGCTGCGGCGCTAAACATTCTTGCTGGGGCACCTGCGCCGTTGAATGTAACAGCTCTGCGCCGCGAAGAGGTGGACGCACCTGTTCAGGATTCTGCACCCGAAGCGACCATCGAGGCACCCGCAGCAGTGACCGAAACTACGCTGGACCCTGTTGTCGCGTCGCCCGCGACGATACCTGATGCCGAACCTACAGCTGGTGACGTAGCCATAAAGGCCCCGACGGCACCGAAAGCCGCCGCAACAAAACCGCCGACACCAAAATCGGCTTCGACGTTGGCTAAGCCTTACGTGCAGATTGGTATTTTCAGTATCGAAGCCAATGCCAACCGTGCCGCCAATCAGATGCGTAGCGCGGGCATGGTCCCGACGGTCAAGCGCAGCGAAATAAGTGGTAAGGCATTCTGGCGCGTTGTGGTAGGACCTGCGGCGACAAAGTCAGAGCTGAATTCATTGCTTAAATCCATCAAAACCGAGGGATTCTCGGACGCCTACGCGGTATCCAATTAACCCGATCTAAAGAGGAACCTGCCCATGATCCGCCTATTTGCAGCACTCTTGGCAACGATCCTGCTATCTGTGCCCGCCTATGCCTTCGAGACTCAGGCGAAAGCGGCTTACGTTATCGACCAGACAACCGGAACCGTTCTGATGACCAAGAACGCGGACGACCCTTTGCCTCCTGCCTCAATGTCGAAACTTATGACATTATATATGGCATTCGAGGCAGTTGAACGTGGCAAAAGCAATGGCGGTCTCGATCTGACCGAAGAATTGCCAGTGTCGCAGCATGCGATGTCTTATGGTGGGTCGACCATGTTTCTTGATACCACCGACCGCGTGAAGGTCGAAGACCTGCTGCGCGGTATCATTGTGCTGTCTGGTAATGATGCCTGTGTGGTGGTCGCCGAGGCGCTAAGCCCTGATGGCACCGAAGCCGGGTTCGCCCGATTGATGACACAGCGCGCCCAGCAAATGGGCATGACAAATTCGACGTTTGCAAACTCAAACGGTTGGCCCGCAGCCGGGCATCGCATGTCTGTACGCGACCTTGGCTTGCTGGCGATGCGTCTGATCACGGATTATCCACAATACTATCCAATGTTTTCGCAACAAGAATTCCTGTTCGATGGTCGTGCCCCGCAAAACAAGTCAAATCGCAACCCGTTATTGGGCTTGGGGATCGGGGCAGACGGATTGAAAACCGGCCATACCCAAGAAGCAGGTTATGGGCTTGTCGGGTCTGCCAAACAAGGCGATCGCCGAGTGATATTTGTGCTGTCCGGGCTAGACAGCACCGCAGCGCGTGCGCAGGAATCCGAGGCTATCGTGAATTGGGCTTTCCGGCAATTCTCTCAGCGGTCTATGGGGGACAAGGGTACTTTAATCGCTGAAGCGCCCGTTGTGCTTGGTGCCCAAGGCACTGTCGGGATGGAGCTGGAGAACGACCTTTCGGTGCTTGTCCCTGTCTCGGGTGGTAGCGATGTGTCGGCGGAAGTCGTCTATACCGGCCCGTTGCGCGCGCCCATCACCAAAGGACAGCGCGTGGGTGAACTTGTCTTGTCTCGCGGTGATCTGCCTGAGGTGCGCGTCCCGCTAGTAGCAAAAGACAGTATTGCCGCCGGTGGCTTCCTGGTTAAACTCGAAGCCGCAGCACGCCACCTTCTGACCCGTCTGAACGAAGGGCCCGAGGCCGCTTCGTGAGCAGAAAAGGTTTCTTCATCAGCTTTGAGGGCATTGACGGATCAGGCAAATCAACGCAGACGAAACTGCTTAGGGACCGGCTTGAGGCAGCGGGTCATGACGTTATACTTACCCGCGAACCGGGAGGGTCACCGGGTGCAGAAGAAATCCGAGCGTTGGTTTTGCAGGGTGATCCAGAACGCTGGTCAGCGCACACAGAAATCTTGTTGTTCACCGCAGCACGCCGCGACCACTTGGAGCGGACCATTCAACCCGCGTTGGAAAGCGGCAAGATCGTGATATGCGACAGGTTTGCGGATTCCACCCGGATGTATCAGGGATTAAGCCGGGGCGACCTGCGCGATTGCGTGGATCGATTGCACAGTTTGATGATCGGGATCGAACCTGATTTGACGGTGTTGATCGACATGGACCCGACCGAGGGTCTTAGCCGTGCTCTTGCCCGCAATACGGTCGAAGAGAGGTTCGAGGATTTCGGCGAAGACTTGCAAGTTGCCATGCGTGCCGGGTTCCTGTCGCTGGCGCAGGAATTTCCGGACCGGTTTATCGTGATCGACGGGTCGGGTCCTATTGACAGTGTCGCCGCCGATATTTTCAGCCAGACGCAGACCCGTCTTGCACAGATGGGTCGTACCTTGGCCGATCCCGATGCCTATTTGGTGCAATGACCTGTTTCGATATCGCAACGGCCCTTTCACTGACGCGGCAATCTGCTAGACCGTTCCCATGACTGACGACCTGTATCAACCCGACCGCATAGACGGGGCGCGACACCCGCGCGACACCGCGATGCTGATTGGGCAAGAAGCGGCAGAGGCGGCATTTCTGGATGCCTTCAATTCTGGAAAATTACACCATGGCTGGTTACTGACCGGCCCGCGCGGTGTCGGCAAGGCAACGTTGGCATGGCGACTTGCGCGTTTCCTGCTGGCCACACCTGCCCCCGATGACGCTGGCATGTTTGCTCCCGTCGCTCCTTCCACCCTTGATATAGATCCCGAACATCCTGTTGCCCGCCGTATCGCGGCCGGGGGTGAAGGTGCCCTAAAGGTTGTCACGCGTTCAATTGACGAAAAGACCAAACGATTGCGCAAGCAGATCGTGGTAGATGACATTCGCAAGCTGAACGGTTTTTTCCAGATGTCCGCTGCCGACGGGGGGCACCGCGTGGTTATCATCGATGACGCTGACCTGATGAACCCAAATGCCGCCAACGCCTTGCTGAAAATGCTGGAAGAGCCTCCGGCACGGGCGATTATCTTGCTGATCAGCCACCGCCCTTCGGGGTTGCTGCCCACGATACGGTCGCGCTGTCGCACCTTACGACTGGGTACTTTGAACCCCGACCAAATGGCGCAGGCCCTTAGCCTATCCGGCGTCGATGTCACAGGTGATCCGGGGGCACTGGCAGCACTTTCAGGTGGTTCCGTTGGCGCTGCGCTGTCTCTGTCGTTAATGGGGGGGCTACAACTCTATGCAGAATTAGTGGCGCTGCTCGGTACGTTACCCCGTCTTGACCGGTCCCGTGCCCTTAAACTGGCAGAAGCCGCTGCGGCGCGTGGGGCCGAAGAAAAATTGGCGCTGCTGTTTGATCTCACTGACCTGTTGATGCTACGCCTTGCCCGCACCGGCGCTCTGGGGCACCCCCCCGAAGTTTCAGCTGCCCCAAATGAGCAAACAATCCTGTCCCGCCTTTCGCCAACTCCCGAACAAGGCCGCGAATGGGCGCAAGCAGCACAGGGCATCAGCGCCCGGGCACGGCACGGGATGGCAGTCAACCTTGACCCTGCCGCACTGGTCCTAGATACACTTTTCAAAATGGGCGAAGCCGCACCAAGGTAGCCCACGTAGATCAACAGGCAGGACAGGCATGAGCGACATACCTCAGATCACCGACAGCCATTGTCACCTAGACTTTCCCGACTTCGAAGGGAGTTTGAGCGATGTCATCAAGCGCGCCTCCGACGCTGGCGTCACGCGCATGGTCACGATTTGCACCAAACTTGCGAACGAACCTACGGTACGCGCCATTTCCGAAGCCTATGCGCCGGTGTTTTATGCGGCGGGCACCCACCCAATGAGCGTCGCTGCCGAACCGATGGCCACTTACGAGGAACTGCTTACGCTGACCAATCATCCTAAAATGGTCGGTATCGGTGAAACCGGGCTGGATTATCACTACACTGCTGAATCGGCGCAGGCCCAGCAAACATCGCTGCGCACCCATATCGCAGTATCCCGCGATACCGGCCTGCCCCTAATCATCCACGCCCGCGACGCCGATGATGATATGGCTGAAATCCTGACTCAGGAGCATGCAAACGGGGCGTTTCCTTGTGTGATGCACTGCTTTTCATCCTCTGCAAAGCTGGGGCGCGCAGCTCTTGATCTCGGGTTTTACCTTTCCATGTCCGGTATAACCGCGTTTCCCAAAAGCCAGGACCTGCGGGATATTTTTGCAAACGCGCCGCTAGACCGTATCTTGGTCGAAACCGACAGCCCTTATCTGGCCCCGCCGCCCCATCGCGGCAAACGCAACGAACCGGCCTATACGGCACATACGGCACGGCTCGGTGCCGAAACCTTTGGCATCGACTACGCCGACTTTGCGGCACATACGCAGACTAATTTCGACCGGTTGTTCGCCAAGGCAGCCGCATATCGGGCGATGTCTTGATGGCACGAATGAAGATCACGATCCTTGGGTGCGGTTCCTCGGGGGGGGTTCCGCGCTTGGGGGGGCACTGGGGGGCTTGCGATCCAGCCAACCCAAAAAACAGCCGCCGACGCTGCTCGATCCTTGCACAACGCCTAAGCGATACCGGCACGACATCGGTGCTGATCGACACCTCGCCCGACATGCGCAGCCAACTTTTAGATGCCAATATCGGCCAGCTCGACGCGGTGCTCTATACCCATTCCCATGCCGATCACGTCCATGGTCTGGATGACCTGCGCATGATTGTCATCAATATGCGCAAGCGCTTGGCAGTATGGGCCGACGCCCCTACCCGCCAAGCATTGCTAGACCGCTTCGGCTATGTTTTCATCCAACCACCCGGGTCCTCCTATCCTCCTATTCTGGAAATGAACCATATCCAGGGTGACGTGACCATCGACGGCCCGGGCGGCAGCCTGACCTTCACCCCGTTCACCGTAAACCACGGCAGCATCGACGCGCTTGGCTTTCGCATGAATGACGTGGCCTATCTGCCCGATGTCGCAACCATCCCCGATACCGCGTGGCCGCATCTTGAAAACCTGGAATGCTGGATCGTCGATGCCCTGCGTCGGGACCCGCACCCGACGCATAGCCATCTGTCCCAAACCCTTGGCTGGATCGAACAAATGGCCCCCCGAACAGCCGTGTTGACCAACATGCACAACGACCTCGACTATCAAACCCTCGCTGATGAAACGCCTGACCACATCCAACCCGCCTATGATGGCCTTACCCTCAGTTTCCCTGCCTGATCTTCATTTTGCCAGATAAACTCCACGGGGGCGTGGGGGTGTGAAACCCCCACTCCGACCGACGCCACTCTCACTAAGGCCCATTTCTCAGTGCAAACCCTCCTAGACGTTATTCTTCCTGTCTTCCTCGTCATCGGTTTCGGGTACGTCGCAGTCTGGCGAGGCCTGTTCCCGGTCTCGGGTATCGATGGCGTGATGCGGTTTGCACAAAGTTTTGCAATTCCCTGCCTGCTGTTCCAGTCCATCGCAAAACTCGATCTTTCCGCGTCGTTCGACCTTGGTCTTCTGACCAGCTTCTATACTGGTGCGGCCATCGCTTTCACGTTGGGAATGGTCGGCGCACGCCTGTTGTTCAAACGCGAATGGGAGGACAGCGTGGCAATCGGCTTTTGCTGTTTGTTCTCAAATTCGATCCTGCTGGGCTTGCCGATCACCGAACGGGCCTACGGGCCGGATGCCCTGACAGGTAATTTCGCCATCATCGCAATCCACTCCCCGTTTTGCTACGGGCTTGGCATCACGGTGATGGAATTCGTGCGCAACCGGGGTCAGACCGGCTTTACACTTGTGCGCAACATCGCCGTCGCCATGTTCCGCAACCCGCTGGTGCTAGGTATTGTATCGGGGTTTGCCGTCAATTTCAGCGGCCTGCCGATCCCCGGGGTGGTGGACGACGCGCTCTCGCTCATCGTTCGGGCTGCACTTCCCGCCGCATTGTTCGCGCTCGGAGGCGTGTTGATCCAGTATCGGCCCGAAGGCGATTTAAAGACCATTCTCATGGTCTGCATCATCGCATTGCTCATTCACCCAGCAATTGTATGGATGCTCGGCCGCAGCTTTGCTCTCCCCGATGACCTCTTCCGCTCAGGCGTGCTGACGGCAGCAATGGCACCCGGTTTCAATGCTTATATCTTTGCCAACATGTATGGGCGGGCACGGCGCGTCGCGGCCAGTTCCGTGCTGATCGCCACAGGCGCGTCTGTACTGACGGCGTGGATGTGGATATCACTGCTTCCATGACGACGCTGCTCTATTCTTTTCGCCGATGCCCCTATGCGATGCGCGCAAGACTGGCCTTGCTATATGCAGCCGGGCCGCAGGTCGCTTTGCGCGAGGTGGTTCTGCGCGACAAACCCGATGCTTTTTTACGTGCCTCTCCTAGCGGAACTGTCCCTTGCCTTGTGCTACCTGACCGCGTCATTGACGAAAGTCTTGATATCATGGTCTGGGCGTTTGGATCATCTGATCCGCTGGGGCTATCAACCATGCCGCCACAAGGCTGGGCCTGGATCGAACGCTGCGATGGCCCTTTCAAGTATGATCTTGACCGAACGAAATACAGCAGCAGATACCCCGATCTCGATGCCACCGTAAGCCGCGACCGGGCAGCTGCGTTCCTACAGGACCTGAATGACCAGATCGGCACTTTTATCCTTGACCGGCCAAGCCTAACGGATTTGGCCATTGCCCCTTTCGTGCGCCAATTCGCCTTTATCGACAAACCATGGTTCGATGCCCAAAGTTGGCCGCAACTACAGCACTGGCTGAACCGCTTCCTTACGTCTGACGGGTTTGCCAGCATCATGGGGAAATACCCGCCGTGGGCCGACGCAGGGCAATCGCAGCCCTTTCCGCCAAAAGACCCGGCTGGTCGGACCAATGCGCCGCCCCTGTGGTAACCCATCTCGCCCATGCCGACGCCGACGGTGCGCCAAATCCGATGCTTCATCGCACACAAAATTAAGGCCGGGCGGCTAAACGCTATTTCCCCGGTCCTGGCTCACCTCGCGGCACGTCCCGTGATTATGCCGGGTCTACCGCTGGAAAAATTATGCGCACTCTCAGGCCGGGCATATTGTCCTCAAGCGTAAGCCGCGCGCCGTGCAGATCGCTTATCGCCGAGACAAGGCTCAAACCCAGCCCGTTGCCTTCGGTCGTGCGGCTCTGATCCAAGCGGTAGAGGCGTTGCAAAACCTTGCCCCGCTCTTTTTCCGGGATGCCGGGGCCGTGGTCGGAAACCGTCAGGACGGTTTCGTTGCCCCTGCCGGTCACTTCGACCACGACAGGACCGCCCTTAGGAACATGGGTCAGCGCATTCTGAACCAAGTTGCCGATCAGCTGTGACAGCAAGTGCCGGTCACCCTTTATACAGGCCACAACGTTGGGCTGAACCCGCAAGCTCAGGGCAAAGCCGCGTTCTTCCGCTTCAACTTCCAGAAAATCGACCACATCGCGGGAAACTTCGACCAAGTTGACCGGATGCAGTCTGTCGCGCACTGCCCCGCCTTCAATTTGCGCCAACTGAAGCAATGACTGGAAAGTCTGCACGATACGTTCTGTTTCTCCTATCGCCCTAGATAGCAGCACCTCTTGGCCCTCCGTCAAGGTGGTCTTGTTCATCACCTGCTCAAGCACCACCGCCACCCGTTGAATGGGAGTCTTGAGGTCATGAGCGATATCGCTAGATACCTGACGTATCGAGGCCACCAAAGCCTCTTGGGCGCGCGCCATACGGTTTACCTCCTGGCCGATACCAGAAAGGTCGTCGCTTCGACCTTCAACCCCTTCAAGCCGCGCCGACAAGGTGCCACTTTTCAACTCGAGCAGAGTATGCTGGATCGCGTCAATCTTGATGCGTGCTCCTTTAGCCACCCACAGGCCGGCCAGCCCTGCGATTACCAGCGCCGGCAGCAGGCCAATAAACAAAACAGCCAGAAAAATTTCCCCCATTTCCTCGACCTGCTCACGACTTTGCGCGACGATCAGATGCCCCGCTCCGACCCGTGCGCTCAGCGCGAGATAGCTGTCCGATACGCTACCTGATTTGGCCCGAATAGAATTGTCAGCCACAATCGTCACCCCGCTTACAGGCGGGAAAGACGCAACGTTCGAGACCGCTGTTCCCTGATCGGGAACATAGAATAGGATGCGGATATCCGGGTCGGTTTTTGCAGCCGCTTCCGCCAGACGCTCTCTTAGGTCATCACCATCTTGAATTCCTCGATACTCATTTATGGTCTGCTGCAACTCGGCGGCGAGAGCGGCGTCAATGCTTGTTCGGGTGACCTCGAAAGCGACAGCGAGGCACGCAAGTGCTGCCATTGCGAAGATTGTCAGCAATAGAAACGTCAGGCGCAATGGCGTCGACCTGACTTGGTTAAACCCAAAAGCCGGGATCATGTGTCATTGATCCGATAACCCGAGCCGCGTACCGTTTCGATGAGTTCGGTTTCATAGGGCTTGTCGATTTTACCTCGGAGGCGACTGATATGTGTATCAACCACATTGGTCAGGGGGTCATAATGAATATCCCAAACTGCCTCCATCAACATCGTGCGGGTTTGCACCCGGCCTTTTCGACGCAACAGATGTTCCAACAGGGCAAATTCGCGCGGCAAAAGGTCAAGGGCCTGTCCCGCGCGCGTCACTCGACGATGCAGCAAGTCCATCTCAAGATCTGCGGCTTTCAAAATTGTGGGTTCCGCTTCTGTACGCGGGCGACGGCTGATCGCCACGATGCGGGCGCTCAGTTCTCCGAATGAGAAGGGTTTGACAAGATAGTCATCCCCCCCGGCAAGTAAGCCTTCGATACGGTCATCGACGCCACCAAGTGAGGTCAAGAACAACACCGGCGTGAGGTTTTTGGTCGCCCGCAAGGTTTTCACGATGCTCATGCCGTCCAGCCCCGGCAGCATTCTGTCAATGACCATAACATCATAACTGCCGACTGTCGCCTGAACTAAACCGTCAGCGCCATTTGCAATCAGGTCAACCGAATGACCCTCTTCGCGCAGACCATCGGCGATATAAGACCCAATGGCCTGATCATCTTCGAGCACAAGTATCTTCATGACATTCCCACAACGGCACCTTGCTGGCAGAGCTCAATTCTCCGCCAGCATGATATTTCTTTAGCGTGACAATCAGTTGTTGTCTGTCTCGCCCTTTTCTCCTGCATCTTCATTGTCTTCGGAGTCGCTGCCTAGGTCATCCGATTGCATCGCCACGACCGAAGCTGTGCCATTGTCAAAGCCTACCGCAACGGTTTTCGTGGTACCATCGGTCATTGCGACTTCGACCTCATAAGAACCGGTCTGACTGTCTTCATTGTCAAATTCCGCGCTCATCGCCTTGCCGCCAGTGTCGCTTTCGGCGGCTTTGATTGCGTCCATAATCGACGCTGATTCATTCAGAAATGCCTGCACCTCGGCCTTATCTTGCGAGTCAGCGGACTCTTTTGCCAGCACAGCAGTTGATCCGACGGCACCAAGCCCCAATGCCACAAGCATTGCCACGGCGGTCGCCTTGGTTTTGGTCTGAGTGATATTCATTAGGTCTTCTCCTTAACTGAACGTGGGCAGTATTGCCTCACGACTACAAGGAACTTAGGAAGTAGTTGCAGCGCTTGCCTGTCGCATTCATTACAAATCATACATCTTACGGCCAACGCCCGACCCACGCCCTTCGAACCCTCCAAAGATTAAAGCTTTGTGAAAACGCGTGAATACCTTGCGCATTGACATGGGAAAAGCGTTTATGCCGCCTATAGTATAGCACATAACGCATGCGGCATTGCCGTAGCTACTATCACCCGCTGACCCCTCCGTCGGCCCATAGCGACACAATCGCCCACGAAAGGCTGACGTCACTACCATGTCTTATTCCATTGACCAGTTATTGCCTTCGCTTCAGTCCTTGGGATTATGGACTTATTGGGTTTTGGCGCTTTTTGCATTTCTCGAAGCAACAATTGTCACCGGCATCATCGCGCCTGGCGGTCTAGTGGTAATCGCTGGCGGCGTATTGGCACAACGCGGCTATGTCGATTTTTTCGATATGGCGTGGTTTGTCGCAGCCGGGGCCGTGATAGGGAGCGAGCTGAGCTTTTATTTGGGGCGAGTGGCGTCCAACGGGTTGAAACGAAAGACCGCATACGCCAGTTCGCGCCATATTGTTCGTGCCAAGGATTTACTGGATACCTACGGCGGATTCGCGATCGTCATCGGGCGGTTTTTCGGGCCGCTCTCGGCTTTTGTACCATTTTCCGCTGCTATGGCCGGTATGCGGCAGCGAAGGTTCCAGATGTGGAACCTGCTTAGTGCCGTTCCTTATGCGCTGATATTACCGGCGGTGGGATATTTTTCAGGACATGCCATTGGTATCCTAGGTGCAGCCGCACCACGGCTTATTGCAGTCGGGGCAACCACGCTCATCGTGATCATGGTACTTTGGTTAGTCATCAGACGCGTGTTTCGTTCACTTCCTCTGTTGGCGGAAATCGGCAGGTCCTTGGCCGCTGGCTTCGGGAACAGGCCGTTTATCCGCGCGATGCTTGATCAGCATTCGGGGCTGTCTTCTTTTTTAACCGCCCGCTTTAGAACTGGCCAGTTTCTGGGTCTGACGGCAACCTTGCTGGTCGTCCTTTTCATATATATCGCGGGTGCTTGGGCGGAATCTGTGTATGATTTTATGGGTTCGGGCGGCGTCATATCGACCGACACCCGGATCGCCAACATCCTTTACACAATGCGTGACCCTAACCTGATTACTGTATTCACTTGGATTACCGATGCAGGTGGGCGGCACGGGGTCATACCTATGTTGATTGGTGCAACCGTTGGCTTGCTTATCCTGCGCCGGTTTGACCTGCTAACCGGTCTGTGGATCGCGGCCATCGGCAATCAGGCTACGGTAACCTTGCTGAAAAGCTTTTTTTCACGCCCGCGCTCTACCTTGGGGTACTTCGTGGAAACCTCGGGAAGTTTTCCTAGCGGGCATGCGGCCGGTTCCGTTGCTGTTTGGGCGATGCTGTTTTACCTGGCATGGAGAGTGCGGGTTTTATCCGCCGCAACGGCAGCAACGTTGGCCGTGACAATGGTATTTCTGATCGGCCTAAGCCGCGTCTATCTGATCGAACATTATGTTTCGGACGTGGTGAACGGGTACCTTGTCGGTGCAGTCTGGCTTATTCTTGGGATCGCCTTTTGCGAATGGCGCCGAATTGCACCTGTCGCGCCGGTCGGGATTATCCGCAAGAGAACCGCGGCGTTCAGCGTGGCCTTGGCACTGGCAACCACTGGGTATTTCGCCTTCAACACTGCCAGCACGTTGAACCCAACGCTTGCCCCGGTATTAAAGACGACAACGGCACCGGCGACGCTGGTGCAAACCGGTATGCTACCTGACACCACCCAAACCCTTACCGGGGTGGTTCGACAAAAGGTAAATTTGGTCGTCACCGCGCCGGATGAGAAACAATTGAAAGACATGATGAACGCCGCGGGGTGGGACTTGGCACCGATACCCGGGCCGTTCCGCATGATGACCGCTGTCGTGGATGAATGGACCGGGCGGCCTGTGTCCGACCCCGTCGTGATTCCCACATTTTGGAATGACCGGCCGAACAAGCTAGCGTTTGCTCAGACAACAACCTTGGATACTGCCGATACGCCCGTGCTCCATGCGCGGTTTTGGGACAGCAGATTTAGATTGGAGAGCGGCCAAGTAGTCTATGTTGCGGCCATCACACGAGAGCGGCAACTAGATGGGGTGAACGAGGAAAGCATCACCCCTGATACGGGTGCAATTACAGAGACCGCGTTGCGTCAACTGGCTGCGAATTTAGCGGGTGCAGGGGCTGGTACATACGTTCTTCGCTGATCTGACGGCGCGATCATTGCACGGAATCAATGTTTCCGAAAAACCCCTGCCTGTTAGCGTAGGTAGGTTAGGCAGCACAAGGGCAGGCTTTTCGCCATAAGACCCGTGGACTGTACCGGCCAGCATATCATGCTCGCTAAAAAAATCGGAGCTCCCCCTCCCATGCGAAATTTTCTTCTTAGTACGGTATTGATTATCGTGCCCGTCGTTGTTTTTGCCGCAGGCTATGCAGTATTAACGCCTGCCACGCCAACATCTCAGGCGGCTTCCTCACCACCGGCGGCCCCCTTGGGTGACATGGCCGCCTTCGTCGCGATCACTTCGGATGTGCAAAAAAGCGCATCGCAGAATGATCTATCGAACGCTCAGGCCCGCATCACAGATCTTGAGACCGCATGGGATGAAAAAGCAAAGGCCCTGCGGCAAGCGGATGCCAACGCCTGGGGGAATGTCGATGAGGCTATAGACAACGCGCTAAGTGCGATACGCACGAAAACGCCTGACCCTTCGAAAGTGGGCCAGACACTGGCGGTCTTACAAGAAAAGCTGGCCAATCCTTCAGGTCCAGACAGCGTGCAGACAGGTGGCATGCAAATTACCGTGGCTGGCATTGCCACCACCGACGCGAATGGCCGCGCCCTGCCCTGTGAAGTGATGCTAGATCAGTTCCGCTCTGCACGCACTGCTGCGCATATCCTACCGGCCAATGTCGACCGGGTTGATACTCTCGAGGTGAAAGGCACCGAACGATGTAATGCGGATGATGATACCCGCGCTGACGATTTCTTTGCGCAGGGCATCGCCCTGATGTCGAACTGAGCCTCGGAAAGGAGCTTTTCCATGACCTATGATCTTGCACATGAAGACAATCGAGCATCCGCCTCATCCTCGGCTAATGCAATCACACAAACAGCCAACCGCGTTCCCGATGTAACTGTGGATTTTTGGCTTATCAAATTGATGGCCGTGACGATGGGGGAAACCGCGGCTGATTTTCTTGCGGTGAACCTGGGCTTGGGGCTTACCGCCACCTCGCTGCTGATGGCCGCCATTCTGGCTGGAGCGTTGGTTTTTCAGTTTCGGCAAAAGCGTTACGTACCCGCGTATTACTGGCTAGCGGTGGTGCTGATTTCGGTCGTCGGTACTTTGGTCACCGATAATCTTGTCGATAATTTTGGGGTATCTCTGGTCACGACCACGATCGTCTTCACAGCTGCTTTGGCTGCTACGCTGGCCATATGGTATGCCGTAGAAGGCACGCTTTCCATTCACGAGGTCACAACCACTCGCCGGGAAAGTTTCTACTGGCTTGCGATCTTGTTCACATTCGCGCTTGGCACCGCAGCAGGTGACTTGGTCGCAGAATATTTCGCCTTGGGCTATATGGCCAGCGGCATCCTGTTTGCGATGATCATCGGTTCGATTACGTTTGGATACTTCGTGCTGAAGCTTGACGGTATTCTTGCGTTCTGGCTTGCCTACATTCTGACCAGACCGCTGGGCGCATCGTTTGGCGATTTGCTGTCACAACCGGTTGAATACGGCGGCATGGGTCTGGGGACCACGATCACCAGTGTTTTGTTTCTGGCGGTCATCGTGGCGATTGTCCTGTACATGACCCTGCGCGCGCCCCGGCGTGATACAATCATCGTAGGCTGACACCCCAAGAAATGAACAAAGGGCGGTGGCGATAGCCCCCGCCCCTGTACATTTCGCGATTTCATGCAGAGTTTCTGAAGCCCGCCATTTAATGCAGCCCCAGCCGATATGATTAGCGTAACCGGGTGCCCCCCTGCCTAATCCTTGCGTTTTTGCAGCAACAAAGACGCAAGACCCAACGCGGCCGAGACCACGATCAAAAGTAAAGACACCGCGTTCAATACGGGTGTAGACCCAAGCTTGAGCCTGTCGAACATCGTGATAGTCAGGGGTGCATCGGACCCGACAAGCATTAAGGTGGTGTTGAAGTTCTCGAAGCTCATCAACACGGACACCACTGCAGCCGCCCCCATGGCAGGGTACAAAAACGGCAGTGTTATCGCGCGGACGGCCCCCCATCTGGTCGCCCCCAAGTTCAACGCGGCCTCTTCAAGGCTCGGGTCGAACTTTTGCAGACGCGCCGAAATCACCAGGGTCGCAAACGTGGTGATGAAAGAAAACTGCCCCAGAATGACCAGAACAAGCCCGGGTCGCAGACCGTCAAACCACACGCCCGTCGCATCCTCAAGAAAGTTGGCGACAGAGGATGTGAATACAAGGATGGAAATCCCCAAGATAATGCCGGGGATAATCAACGGAAGCAGCATCAGGATATACAACAGCCCCTTGCCGCGAAAATCGTGCCGCACGAACAAAAAGGCATTCGTCGTCCCAACCAGGACCGCAAGCAGCGACACCCAAAACGCGACCACGCCCGAGGTCACAATAGACCGCAGAATGGACCGTTCGTGAAACACGCCAATATAGGGGGCATTGTCACCAAAGAACCACGCCCAGGTAAAGCCTTCCCAAGGTAGCGAAGGGAAAACACTGTCATTAAAGGCAAAGACGCAGACCGTGGCCAAGGGCAATGCCAGATAGACAAAGAACAGCGTGACATAGGCCCGATAGGTCCATTTGAATGTGCCGCTTTGAGGGATACCTGTAATCATGCCTGCCCCATCGTCTTGGTCAAGGATTGGCCCGATAGCTTGAGACCGACAAACACAATCAGCGACGACAGCCCCAGCAACAGGAACCCGAAGGCCGACCCCAATTCCCAGTTAAAGCGGGTGATGAACTGGCTGTAGATCAGACCGGTGAACCAAAGGCTGTCTTTACCACCCAGAAGGATCGGCGTCAGATAGTTTCCGAGACTCAGCATGAATACGACAATGCACCCTGAGACGATGCCAGGCATCGCGTGCGGGATTACGATCTCGCGCAGAATTGCAAAGCTGCTGGCCCCCAGATCATACCCCGCCTCGATCAGGCTGTCGTCAAGGCTGTCCAATGTTGTGACCAGCGGTACCACCATGAACAGCATCGACGTATAGACCAGCCCCGTCATGATAGCCGCGTCGTTATACAGCATCTCAACCGGACCGCTGACCAACCCGAGGTATTGCAGCACGTTCGAAAACACGCCGGTTTCGCGCAGCAAGATCATCCAGCCAAAAGTGCGCACCAGTTCGCTGACCCAAAACGGGATCAGGCACATCAAGAACAGTGTGGTCTTGGTGCGTCCACGGGTCAGTTTGGCAATGTAATAGGCGATGGGAAACCCGATCAGCAAGGTCAATGCCGTGGCAGTAACCGACATATAAGCGGTGCGCGCGAAAGTGTTCCAATACAGCGGTTCGTTGAAAAACACCTGATAATTGGCAAAGCTGGTCTCGTACTCGCGCACGCCCACCTTTTCGCGCAGACTGACCAGAAACATCCCCACATGCGGCAGGATGATCAAGGTCACCAGCCAGATCAGCAACGGTGCCATCAGCAACCAGAACGTCAGCTTGGATTTATCAGAGACCATGCTGCCCCCCCGCGCTGCGGTATACCCGCGTTTGCTGAGGTTCCCAGCCATAAGTCACGACATCACCTCGCGCGAGGTCGCGGAACTCTCCGGTTTGTGGCATTGCAATGTTCATTTGCGCATCCGATGTCTGATCACGCAGGATCAACTGGCTGTTGGCTCCGTTGAATAAAATATTCTCTACCTTGCCGGCACCGCCATTTCCCAACTGTCCGGTCTGGGCTGCATCGCGCGACAGACGCACGGCTTCGGGGCGTACAAACACATCGACCGTGTCGCCCCGTTGAACGCCCTGCCCCGCATCGACCCCGCGCAGCGCTTTGCCTTGGTCGGTGATCATCTGCACATCAGTTCCATTGACGCTTTCAACCGTTGCGGCAAAACGGTTCGCCTCACCGACAAAGCCTGCCACAAAAGCTGTTGATGGCTCATAGTAAAGCTCTTTTGCGGTGCCAAGCTGTTCGAATACGCCGTGGTTCATCACCGCGATCTGATCACTCATCACCAGTGCTTCGGATTGATCATGGGTGATATAGACAAAGGTTGTGTTAAACTCGGACTGAAGTTGCTTCAGCTCGATCTTCATATGTTCGCGCAGCTTCAGATCTAATGCACCCAGCGGTTCATCCAATAACAGCACGTCAGGTTCAAGCACCATACAGCGGGCGATTGCGACGCGCTGTTTCTGCCCGCCTGACAACGAAGCAACCGGTCGGTCAGCCACGCCGCCAAGGCCGACACGTTCAAGCACCCGCTCAACCTGCTGTTTTATATCGGTCTTGTTCACCCCGCGCTGCCGCAGCCCGAACCCAACGTTGGCACCGATATTCATCATCGGGAACAGCGCAAGATGCTGAAAGACCATCGAAACCGGGCGCTTGTTGGGCGGCACCTCTAGCACTGAATTTCCCTTGATCAACAAGTCACCGCTTGTGGGTTTCTGGAACCCTGCAATCATTCGCAGCAAAGTGGTCTTGCCGCAGCCCGATGGCCCTAAGATGGAAAAGAAAGTACCTTGGGGCACGCTAAAGCTGACCTCTTTCACCGCCTTGAAATCATCAAAGTTTTTAGAGATCGCACGACATTCTAGGTCGGGTATCTGGGACATTATTAGGCTTTCAATAAAAACGGGAAGCGCAGTGATCGCGCTTCCCTTCCGTCATATCGGTAAGATTACTTTGCGGCGTTGATCCTATCCAACGCAGCACCTTCCAGAACTTCAAGGCCAGCGGGTACCGAAGGATACCACTTGATGTTATCTATCGCTTCTTGCGGAAAGCTAGCGTTGTATTTGGCTTTTAAAGCATCATCTACACCGGCATCCCCACCCTGTGACGCGGTAAAATTGCCTGCCGAGGTGGTGATCATCGCCGCAATTTCGGGCTGCATGACAAAGTTGATCCACGCATAGGCCGCATCATCTGCACGTCCGCGCGCAGGAAGAGCGAACGTATCAATCCACCCCAATGCGCCCGAGGTCGGCGCTACAAACGTGATATCAGCATTATCGTCGTTAAGCTGCCACCCGCCGGTGTCCCACGCCATGGACGCCACAACCTCACCCGAGCGCATCAGGTTCTTTAATTCGTCGCCGCCATCCCAATATGTTTTCACGTTAGGCTTACACTCGGACAGCTTGGCTTCGACCTTGTCCAGAATGCCCTTGTATGCGGCTTCGTCCGCATAGGCGGCAAATGGGTCCATTCCCATGGAAAACGCAAAACCGATCAGGGTCGGCCGCTTGAGGCGATAAGAAACCTTGCCCGCGTAGGCGGGGTTGCACAGGTCAACATAATCTTTGACGTCGCCCGCCGCAGCGGTGTTCACCACCAGCCCCGAGGTTCCCCAGATATGGGGCACGGCGTAAACTTCTCCGTCAACAGTCGTGTTGCCCTTGGTTGCTTCCAGCATCGATGGGATAAACAGACTGGTATCAAGTTTGGACATGTCCAATGGTTTGTAGATGCCAAATTCGGCCTGGGGGCCGGCGATGCGATCTTGGCTCGGTTGTGCGAGGTCAAACCCGCCGCCATTGGTCGCGCGCAGCTTGGCGATCATTTCTTCGTTGTTTGACTTGGTCACTTCAACCGTGTGGCCGGTTTTCTCTTCGAACTTGGCGATGACTTCATCGGGGGCGTAGCCACCCCATGTCAGCAGACGCAGGGTTTCTGCATGTACCATCGCAGATGACAGCAACATCGCCGCCGCCGTGGATAGGATCAGTGTCGATTTCATAATGATAGTCTCCATTGTTGCCTGCGCGTAAGTAACTTCCACATTACCCCACGCAGGAGTCCCCGATTATAAAGAGCCGATGCGACACGGATGTGACAGTAACAGCTTGTTCGGGTTTCATAGCGCGATTACTGCATTTATCCTGTTCCAAGACAATGACTTTAACTTTCACTAAGCTTTTGTGAAAATTGCGAATAGTATAGCTATGGCTCAACGCCGCTATTTTGGGCCAAGTCGCTGCACCAAGCGTTGCTGGGTGAACGCAGACCTATCTGTCGAAAAACGGCTGGAAAATGCGCCAACGTTACAACTGGGTAGGTGGTCATGGGACAAAATTGGCCTACCTTTGC
>DRFG01000305.1 GCA_011050655.1 Roseobacter sp. | reverse complement strand
TCGCTTAGCATACTGCAAAATTCGAATGGTGACATCGTGTTGTGAAACCCTTCGATATCCCGGATGGTAAACGCAAATGCAGTCGAACCGAACAGGTCGCTTCGCGACAGTTGTTGCATGTAGTTTTCCAAGGCCATGAATTCGATTAGATTATTCACGTCATAGATCGAGACGGGTTCGTGGAGCTGCACCGGACCCACTGCCTTGTTGCCCTGTGGGTTGATCGCTTGGGCGGCAAAAACCTTGCCGGTTTTGCGTGATGGCGCATCTACGGCGCGTTCAACCAGCGCAAGCCTTGCCTTGAGTTCGGTCATCTCAAAAGGTTTTGTGACATAATCAGTCGCACCGGCCGAGAACGCGGCATCGATGTATGATTTTTCGGACATCGCAGTCAGCATCAGGATAGGCGCATCAATGTAGCTATCCATTGATCGGATTTGACGCGCCAAAGTCACGCCGTCGGTACCGGGCATCTGAATATCTAACAAGAAGCTGTCAAAGGGTGCGCGTGCATTTTGTTGCATCACTTTAGTAGCTTCGTCAGCGCCGGACGCTGTGACAAGTTTATGATCCGTCATCGACTCCACGAAGTGCGAAAGAAGCTCAAGGATAATAGGATCGTCATCAACCGCCAGAATTTTCATTTTAAAGCCTTACTTTTTACCCTTTACGGGACGAGCCGTCGTTTCTGTTGTATTCAATCTGGCGGGGAAAATTGTCAATAATTGGGCAATATCTGTTAAATTTGTAGAAATGTATAAATTTCGTTCTTTCTGCACAGTAGGGGTCAAGGGGGTCAGTGACGCAAAATGCTTAATTATTTCGGTACAGATCCCATAGGGCAAAAGGTACTACGGTGCGAGATCAGCAATGGCGGTACGCGGGTTTCGGTGCTGTCATGGGGTGCGACAGTACAGGATTTTCACATAAATGGTATAGAACGTTCGCTGATTCTTGGTGGGCAGTCCATGGCGGCATATCTTGGGCCTATGCGATATTTCGGCGCTATTGTCGGGCCGGTTGCGAACCGGATAGCCGACGGTCAAATGACAGTGGCAGGCCAGACGTATGCCTTGGATAAAAACGAAGCGGGTCAAACCACTTTGCACGGTGGTCTGGCGGGTTTCGATCAGCGGCGTTGGGAATTCAGCGACATCGCCAGTTCGTCATGCCGCCTGACGTTAACCCATACTGACGGGATGGGCGGATTTCCCGGGAACATGTCGGTGACAGCTACCTATAGCTTGGATGCGCAAGGTGCCTTAAACATAGAGATCACCGGGGAAACCGATCAACCGACGTATTTCAGCCCTGCATTTCACGGATACTGGAATCTGTCAGGCCAGCCCGATCTTGTCGATCATACCTTATACACGCCCGCGACCAGCTATCTCCCTGTTGATGCGTCGCAAATTCCGATCGGTGTACCCGCGCCCGTTGCGGGCACTCCGTTTGATTATCGCCAGCCTCGCAGCATCGGACCGGAACTGGATCATAACTTTTGTTTAACCCCCCACCAAGGCGAGATGGTGACCGCCTGCCAAGTCAGCGCAGCAGGTCTTAGGCTAGAGGTGACCACCGACCAGCCCGGCGTCCAGCTATACAATGGGCGGCACATCAATACCGGACAGACACCCGGGCACGGAGGCTTTGCCTACGGACCTTGTGCCGGGCTGGCCATTGAACCGCAATTCTGGCCGAATACGCCGCATCTACCCCACTTTCCATCCAATCTGCTTATGCCGGGTCAGGTCGCTATACACCGCGCACGCTTTATGCTTTCGCGCTTTGTCGAATAGCAACAATGCCGTGATTTTAAGGCCAATCCTGAATGCCGGGGCAAAGACGCCGGTTTTTTGTCTCAGCAATGATTGACAATAGATATCGCATCTGCAAATTCACCATATAATAAGGCAGGCATATTAAATTTCGGTGGTGAGATGCAAAGCAAGATTAACCCAGACAGCTTCGGCTTTTTAATCAACGACATCGCCCGGATGAGCCGCACGGTCTTTGAACAAGAGATCGAGGCGGCAAAGTTGGGTGTCACAGCCGCCGAGGCGCGGGTGCTTGCTCATATGGGGCGCTGTGGCGCGATCCGTCAGCATTTACTGGCCGAAAGCCTAGGCATGACCCCAATGAGCCTGACAGGCTTTCTTGATCGCCTCGAGGCGGCGGGGCTTATCTTGCGAAACGTTGATCCTAACGACCGCCGTGCTAAGATTGCATCCCTCACGGTACCCGCCGCAGATATCCTGTCGCAGATTGCGCAGGCCGGAAAACGGGTGGAACAAAAGATATCCGCGCATCTGAGCGATGAAGACTGGCAAGCCTTTCAGCAGACCGCACTTAGAATTCGGAAAAACCTGACCGAGCTGCGCGGGGCGGTTCAACCTTTGGAAAATGAGGCGTCGAAATGAGCGCGACACCAATCATGAGCGAACGCCGCGTCAGTATAATCGGGGCGCTTTTGGTGGCCATCGGACCTGTATCAATGGCGCTGTATACTCCTGCGATGACTGAACTGGTCCGGGCATTCGGATCAACGGAATCGGTCATCAAGTTGACGCTGACGCTATATTTTGCTGGCTTTGCATGTGCACAATTGATTGCAGGGCCGTTATCGGACGCGTTGGGCCGCCGCCCTGTTACCATCGCTTTCATGGCGATTTACTGCGTTGCCAGCGTTGTGGCGGTGTTGGCCCCAACGGTCGAAGTGTTGATGGGTGCGCGATTTGTACAGGGCATCGGGGCGTCGGTTGGCGTTGCTATCTCGCGCGCCTTGGTGCGTGATTTGTTCACAGACGAACAATCGTCGCGCATCATGAACCTGATCGGAATTATCTTAGCGCTCGGTCCCGCCTTGGCCCCTACGATTGGCGGGTTGATGCTGCCTATTTTGGGGTGGCGGTCTATTTTCATTCTAATGGCGCTGCTGGGTCTGGGGGTGATCTGGATCGTTGTCTTCGCCATGAAAGAGACCGTGATACCCGACCGATCCCGGCTGAATCTGCCTGCACTCGGGCGGACATACAGGATGCTGTTGACCAATCCGCACTTTCTAGGTGCATCCTTGGTGATGGGGGGGGCATTGGGCGCATTATATGCGCAAGCAACGTTTTTGCCGTTCATTCTGATGGATGATGTCGGTCTCAGCCCGGCGCAATTCGGCTTGTCGATGCTCGCCCAGTCCGGCAGTTTCTTCTTTGCATCGCTTCTGGTGCGAAGGCTGATGAAGATCTACGGTGCAAACCGGTTGGTTGGGCCTGGGCTTATCGCGATCGCATTGGGTAGCCTTGGCACATTGACCCTGCTGATTTGGCCGCCAAGCTTTCTGCACGTCATGATACCGGTGGCAACCTATTCTTTTGGCATCGCCTTTGTGATGCCTGCGATGTCGACGGCGGCGCTTGCTCCTTTCGGAAAAGCGGCGGGTGTGGCTGCGTCGATGATGGGCTTTATCCAGATGGGGACGGGCCTTGTGATGGGCACACTTGGGGCGCTGATGGGGGATGCGTTGCTGGCCATGGCGATATTGATCCCGTTATTGGGTGCAATGGCCTGTGCTGCATTTTTGGGTTACCGTCGATTGGGCCCCGCAGTGCCAACCGCCTTGCCTGAAACCCCGGCCGTAGGACCAACCCCGATGATTTCGCCGACCAGTCAGGTGTCTGGATGCGAAAGGTAAGCGCACCTGTATGGACCTCACCAGATTTTGCATACTCTTAGCATCGAAAAGAATTTCGAATTGACAGGATTTAAAGAAATGTTTCATGCGACCCACCGATTTCGCGCTGTTGCTACCTGTATCGCTTTGCTGACCACTGTCACGCCAACATTGGCACAGCAATCGGGCGGGCGCCCGCCCGCGGGTGTAACTGTCGTCACGATGCAGCCCCAGGATGTGCCGTTGAATACAACATTGCCGGGGCGCGTAGTCGCGTCAGCCGAGGCCGAGGTGCGCCCGCAGGTCAATGGTATCATCACGAAACGCAGCTTTGTCGAAGGTGAGCCGGTTCAAGAGGGGGACATACTGTTCCACATTGATCCTGCGATATACGCAGCCGCAGTCGCGCAAGCACAAGCCGCGGTCGCGCAGGCGCAGGCCCAAGCCAACGCCGCGATCAGAGAAGCCGACCGGTTAAATGAATTGGCATCGCGTAACGTCGCCAGTGCTCAGGCAGTGGATGCAGCCGTTGCCACCAGAGATGGTGCCGAGGCGTCGGTTCAGGCAGCACAGGCCGCGCTGCAAACCGCCCAAATTCAACTGGATTATACCAAAGTCCGGGCGCGTCTATCCGGCGAAATCGGACGCGCCTTGACCAGCCCGGGCGCATTGGTGACCAATAGCCAAGTCAGTCCGTTGGCTGTGATCCGTAACATCGACCCAGTCTATGTAGATGTGACCCAATCTGCAGCAGAGCTTTTGGATTGGCGCAGGGGCAATACCGAAAAGCGACTTGGCGATACCCCGCGCGAGGTCAAGCTGACGCTGGCTGATGGCAGCGATTACGACCATACTGGCACCCTGACCGCAGCCGAACCTGATGTTGATCAGCAAACCGGTGTTGTCGTACTAAGGATGAAGTTCGCGAACCCGGAAAAACTGCTGTTGCCGGGAATGTACGTGCGGGTTGAGATGCCTACAGGTGTGGCGAAAGGTGCTTTTCTGGTCCCTCAGGAAGCGGTCAGCCGTGACCGGCGTGGTCAGCCGGTCGCACTGGTCGTCAACGCGGAAAACACTGTCGAACAACGTGCCTTGTCTGTGTTGCAGGACCGGGGTTCCGACTGGATTGTTGACAGTGGTCTGACAACCGGCGACCGCGTTATTGTGAAGGGGATGCAAAAAGCGCCGGTAGGCGCGACTGTTACACCTCAAGAGCAAGGTGCCGAAACCGACACTAAAGCCCCGACCACCGATTAATCAAAAGCCGGAGCATTTTTGCATGGCCCGTTTCTTTATCGACCGCCCGATCTTTGCATGGGTTATCTCCATCTTCATCATGGGTGTCGGCATCTTATCGATTTTGACACTTCCGGTCGCCCAGTATCCACAGATCGCACCGCCGTCGGTTTCGGTTCAGGCCGCATATCCCGGCGCGTCGGCACAGACCGTCGCAAATACAGTGACCCAGGTCATCGAACAGCAGATGACAGGGCTGGACGGGCTGCGGTACATTTCATCCTCGTCGACAAGCGCGGGGGGTGCCAGCATTACGCTGACGTTTGATACCGGCACCGACGTGGATATCGCGCAGGTACAGGTTCAAAATAAGCTATCACAAGCGTCGGCGCTTCTGCCTGGCCCCGTGCAGCGGCAAGGGATCACGGTCCAGAAATCGTCAGCCGGATTTTTGATGGTTATCGCGTTGATTGCCAAAAATGGCCAGTATGATGCGACCGATCTTGGCGATTACATGAACACCAATATGGTGAATGAAATCAGCCGTGTCGAAGGTGTGGGTAGCGTGCGCGTGTTCGGGGCGCAATACGCCATGCGTATCTGGCTGGACCCATTCAAACTGGCCGCATTCGAACTTACCCCATCGGATGTGGTGGCAGCGGTTTCGGCGGAAAACGCCCAGATATCGGCAGGATCGTTCGGTGCCCGCCCCGCGATTGACGGTCAAGTGCTGAACGCCACCATCACTGCGCAATCACTGCTGACCACCCCCGAAGACTTTCGCCAGATTGTCTTGCGGGCCGAAACCGACGGCGGCCTTGTGCTGTTGAATGACGTCGCGCGGGTCGAGATCGGCTCTGAAAGCTATGCAACTATCTCTAGGTTTGACCGAAATCCATCTTCGGGGATGGCGATCAGCCTGGCACCGGGGGCCAATGCGCTGGACACGGCAAATCTGGTCGAACAAAGGATCAAAGAGCTGTCGAGCTTTTTCCCTGAAGGGGTCGATTACGTCATCCCCTATGACACCACACCCTTTGTGAAAATCTCCATCGAAGAGGTCATCAAGACACTGGTTGAGGCCATCGCGTTGGTGTTTGTCGTGATGTATGTTTTCTTGCAGAACATTCGCGCGACGCTGATCCCTACGCTTGCGGTACCGGTGGTATTGCTGGGCACGTTTGGCGTGTTGGCCGCCTTCGGGTTTTCGATCAATACATTAACGATGCTGGCAATGGTGTTGGCGATTGGCCTTCTGGTCGATGATGCGATCGTGGTGGTCGAAAACGTAGAAAGGATCATGCAGCAGGAGAAAATCGGTCCGGTGGAAGCGACACGAAAATCAATGGATCAAATCACCGGTGCCTTGATCGGTATTGCGGTTGTCCTGTCGGCGGTGTTCGTGCCGATGGCGTTTTTTCCCGGCTCTACAGGTGTGATTTATAAACAGTTCTCGATCACCATCATCTCGGCAATGACGCTTTCGGTGGTTGTGGCATTGACGCTGACACCTGCGCTATGTGCGTCGTTGTTAAAGCAGGGCACCCATGAAAAACGGCGCGGTTTTTTCGGATTGTTCAATCGCGGTTTTGACAAGACGTTGAACGGTTACACCCACAGCGTTTCGTGGCTGGTACGTCGGCCCGTACGGGTCGGGATTGTCTATCTGATGATCATCGCCGCCATGGTGTTGCTGTTCTTACGGACTCCGGGGGGATTTTTGCCCGCAGAAGACCAAGGCACGATGTTCACGTTGATACAGGCACCGACAGGGGCAACGGCGGAACGTACGCTTGAGGTGATAAAGCAGGTTGAAGATTACTATCTGGATAATGAAAGCGATGCGGTGGAATCGGTGTTCGGCGTCGCGGGTTTCAGCTTTGCAGGTCAGGGGCAAAACTTGGGGCTGGTTTTCGTCCGCCTGAAAGACTGGAGCGCAAGGACATCACCAACGCAAAGCGTTCAAGCTTTGGCGGGCCGTGCTTTTGGTGCGTTCAGTCAAATTCAGGATGCACAGGTATTTCCCATCGTACCGCCTTCGGTCAGCCAGCTTGGCAACGTTTCAGGGTTTGACTTCTTCCTTCAAGGCCAGTCTGGCCAGTCGCATGACCAACTGCTTGAGGCGCGAAATCAACTGCTTGGCATGGCCGCGCAAAGCCCGCTTATTGCATCGGCCCGTCCCAGCGGGCTGGAGGATGCGGCCCAGTTCAACCTTGATATAGACTGGCGTCGCGCCGGGGCGATGGGGGTCACGGCCACCGATGTCGGTAATTTGCTGACGATTGCGTGGGCAGGCCGTTATGTGAACGATTTCGTCGACGAAGGGCGGATCAAACGGGTCTATGTGCAGGGCGAAGCGTCAGCGCGATCCACCCCGTCTGATCTGGAAAAGTGGCGGGTGCGCAATGCCAGCGGCGGGCTTGTCCCGTTTTCCAACTTTGCCGAAGGAAGCTGGGCGTACGGGCCGCAAGGTGTAAACCGGTATAACGGCATCGCCGCGATGCAGATTCAGGGATCTCCCGCACCGGGTGTCAGCACGGGCGAAGCGATAGCCGAGCTTGAGCGTCTGGTCACGCAATTGCCGCCCGGCTATCGGATCGCGTGGACGGGCCTCTCGCTTGAAGAAAAGGTCAGCGGCAATCAGGCGCCGCTGCTTTACGCCCTGTCGCTGGCCGCTATCTTTCTTGCACTGGCAGCGCTGTATGAAAGCTGGGCAATTCCCTTTGCAGTCATGCTGGCCATGCCGATCGGGATTCTGGGCACATTGACGGGGGCCTATCTAGGGGGCTTTGAAAATGGCGTGTTCTTTCAGGTCGGGTTGCTGACCGTGGTTGGATTGACCGGCAAGAATGCGATTTTGATCGTGGAATTCGCCCGTGACCGTCGTCAGGAGGGCGAAACTATCTTTGAGGCCGCCGTTGATGCCGCACGTCAACGGTTTCGCCCGATCATCATGACCTCGATGGCGTTCTCACTGGGGGTTTTACCCCTTGTATTGAGCACCGGCGCAGGGTCCGGCGGGCGTACCGCAATAGGTTCAGGCGTATTGGCGGGCACCATCGCGGCTACCGTCTTGGGGGTTTTGTTTGTGCCGTATTTCTTTGCGACAGTGGCGCGGTTCACGCGCAAGCCGACCGCGGACAAGCCAAACACCTGACGTATCAGCATTCGCTGCGGCAAGGCCCCGGTACACCCCGGGCCTTGCCGGGCGTTCCTAGTCCTTGAACACCGCAAGCCCCAACCATTCTGCGATGAGAGCGGGTGTTTCTGTCCCTTCGATCTCGATGGTAAGAAGGTTTTCTCGCAACATGTCTGTGGCGTTGCGGGCTGTTACTTTTTGCAGGGTAAACCGGCCACGTAGGCGCGACCCAGCCTTGACGGGTGTCAGAAACCGTAGCTTGTTCATGCCATAGTTGATCCCCATGACCTGACCCGGCATCATCGAAAAGCAATCATAGGCAAAGCGGCTGGCCAGCGACAGGGTCAAGAAACCGTGTGCGATGGTGCCGCCAAACGGCGTTTCTTTCGCCGCTCTTTCGGGGTCGATGTGGATCCATTGCAGATCGTGCGTGGTCTTGGCAAAGTCGTCGATCATCTTTTGATCGACGGTGATCCAGTTGGATACGCCGACTTCGGTGCCGATCAGGGTTTCACTATGGGCTACGGCCTCTTTCAATGCAGACATTGCGATATCTCCTTCAGGACGGGTCGGCAGCGACACGTACCATGCGCTTGCCCTTGTTATCGCCGGCCAATAAACCGATTAACGCTTGCGGTGCGTTTTCCAGCCCATCGACGACATCTTCAGTGACCTTGATTTGGCCTGACGCCACCCAAGTTTGCAGCGCTCGCAATGCTTTGGCGTCATTGTGCGCCCAGTCCATCACGATAAAGCCTTCCATACGCAAACGTTTGACCACCACCAAGCCCGGAAGGTTACGCGGGCCAGTTGGGGTTTCCGTGTCATATTGGCTAATCGCGCCGCAGCATACGATCCGGCCTTTTTCGTTCATCGCGAACAGCGCGGTTTCCAGAACCGCACCACCCACATTGTCGAAATACACATCGACCCCATCAGGGCAGGCGGCGCGCAACGCCTTTGACATACCGGGTGCGCGATAATCAATGCAGTCGTCAAACCCCAGTTCATCCTTAACCCACCGACATTTGTCGGCCCCGCCTGCGATGCCGACAACGCGGCAACCTAGCGCCTTAGCGATTTGGCCGACATAACCGCCGACCGATCCCGCTGCGGCCGACACAAGCACGGTTTCGCCCGCAATCGGTTGCCCGACCGAAATCAGCCCGTGATACGCTGTCTTACCCGCAATGCCATAGACCGACATCAAGTTAGACAACTGCGGTACCTTGGGTAGTTTTTCGACCCTGCGCGCATCTGCGACAACAAAATCAGACCACGTCGCCTCGGCGGCGACGATGTCGCCAACCGCAAGACGGTCGCTTTTTGTTTCGACGACCTCGCAAATCGCATAGGTGGGCATCGCATCGCCAGCGTTGACTGCGGCACGATAGGTGGCACCTTTCATCCACGACCTGTTGGCCGCGTCGATAGACATCAAGATCACCTTGAGCACGACCTGACCGTCGCCTGCCTCTGGCATCTGTGCGGCTGTTTCTTTGAAATGATCGACCGTCAGGGTGTGTTTCGGCAGCACGGCAATCACGATTTGTCGATTGGTCATAGGGGTTTCCTTTCCGCGTCAGTCGACATCAAGAACGACTTTGCCAAGAACCTTGCGGTTCTGCATGAGGTTCAGCGCATCGGCGGCTTTCTCAAGCGGAAAGCGTGCTGAGATACGCGGCTTGATCTGACCGTCGGCATACATGCGGAAGAGATCGGCCATGTTTTCGGCATGGATTTCGGGTTCGCGGACAGTATGAGCACCCCAAAACACACCGACGATCTGGCAGCCCTTCAGCAGGGTCAGGTTCAGTGGGATCTTAGGGATACCAGCAGGGAAACCAACAACCAGATAGCGCCCCTTCCACGCCAGCGCACGCACCGCAGGCTCGGCATAGGCACCCCCCACGGCATCATAAACGACATCAACGCCGTCACCGCCGGACAGCTTCTTGATCTCTTCGGAAAACGCTTTTTGCGTGGCGCGGTCATCCATGTCACGGCTGTAGATAATCGTTTCATCCGCCCCCAGATCGCGGCAAAACTGCGCCTTTTCCTCCGAAGAAACCGCAGCGATGACCCGTGCGCCAGCGGCTTTGCCAAGCTCGATCGCGGCGGCACCGACGCCGCCAGCTGCCCCCAGAATCAGCAACGATTCTCCGGGTTGAATTTCGGCGCGGTTTTTCAACGCGTGGTGCGAAGTGCCATAGGTCAGCACCAGACATGCCGCTTCGTCAAAAGGCATCGCATCAGGGATTTTCATGACGCGAACGGAATCAACGATGATGTCAGTCGCAAAACCGCCAAAGCCGGTCATCGCCAGAACGCGGTCCCCTACGCTTAGGTTTGTCACACCTTCTCCAAGTGCTGCAACTTCGCCTGCGACCTCACCACCGGGGGCGAAGGGGCGGGGCGGCTTCATCTGGTAAAGATCCTTGATAATCAAGGTGTCAGGAAAATTCAGCCCCGCCGCACGTACCCGAATGCGCACCTGCCCTTTCTTGGGTTCGGGTTGCGGCAGTTCGGTCAGTTCAAGCGTTTCTGGCCCACCGGGGGCTGTGCTTAACATGGCTTTCATCGGGTCATTCCTCCTCTATAACTTGCAAAGCAATAGGCGCGTTCAGAAACTGTCTTGTCAATCGAATTTCGAAATGCAATTTTGCAGTGCGGAATTGTTATCCGCAAACACGAGGGGGGAGACAAGATGCAGTCCGAACAGGAACTGAAGCATTTCCGCGCGGAGCTGCGCGATTGGCTAGAGGCGAATTGCCCTGCCGAAATGCGCGGTGGCGAGCCTAGTGAAGCATCTGTGTGCTGGGGTGGCAAGAGCTTTGAGTTCGAATCAGACGCGCAGCGTGTCTGGATGGAGCGTGCAGCAGCCAAGGGATACACCGTACCGACCTGGCCTGTCGAATATGGCGGTGCCGGGCTGAACCGCGCGCAGGAAAAGATATTCATCGAGGAAATGGACCGCATCGAAGCACGCAATCCGTTGCAAAGCTTTGGGATCTGGATGCTGGGGCCAGCTTTGTTGCATTTTGGATCACACGAACAGAAACTGCATTATTTGCCCCCGATCGCACGTGGTGAAATTCGCTGGTGTCAGGGCTATTCCGAGCCGGGTGCCGGGTCCGATTTGGCTAGCGTCCAGACCAAGGGCGAGGACAAGGGCGACCATTGGCTGGTGAATGGTCAGAAAATCTGGACATCTTATGCCGATAAGGCCGATTGGATTTTTGCGCTGATCCGCACCGACCGCGATGCGCCCAAGCACAAGGGCATTTCGTTCCTGCTGATAGATATGGAAGACCCCGGCGTTGAGACCCGACCGATCAAGCTTATCTCGGGCGCGTCAGTTTTCTGCGAGACGTTCTTTACCAACGTGAAAGTGCCGAAAGAGCAAATCGTCGGTGACGAAAACCGCGGCTGGGACGTGGCCAAATATCTGTTGACCCACGAGCGCGAAATGATCTCGGGCGGGGGGCAAGGGCTGTCTGGCGGTCGCGCTTTGGGCGCCGTTCTGAATGAATCTCTGGCTGAAGGGCAAGAGATGGACTCTGTTTTGCGGGCCGATGCGATGCGCTGTGAAGTCGACGCCCTGGCGATCGGACTGACGCTTGAACGCTACAAGGATCAGGCCGAAGCGGGCACAGGTGCCGGGGACGCGTCGGCAATGCTGAAATACATGGGCACCGAGCTGAACATTCAGCGTCACGAACTGCTGATGTCTGCGGGTGGCAGTGATGCGCTGGAATGGGACGGGCCATTGGGCAACCGCCCCGCCGATTGGCTGCGCACTAAGGCCAATTCAATCGAAGGCGGCACAAGCGAGGTGATGCTGAGCATTATTTCGCGCCGCGTGCTTGGGCTTCCGGGATAAAATCATGGTAAAATTAGTATTAACCGAAGACGAAACCATGTTGGCCGACGCGGCGCGGGGTTTTCTTGATAAATCCGCACCGGTCAAGGCGTTCCGCGATCTGCGGGACGCGGGCAAGACCCATGACGCCAAGATGTGGAAAGAAATGGCCGCGATGGGGTGGGCGGGCGTACTGGTCCCCGAAAGCGCGGGCGGGTCTGATATGGGCCATGCCGCAGCAGGCGTTTTGGCGCATGAAATGGGCAAAACCCTGGTCGTCAGCCCGTTCCTGTCCACTGCCGTGATCGCGGCGACGGCTTTGCGCCACGTCAGCGACGCCCGCGCCGAAGCCGCATTGGCCAAGATCGCCAGCGGAGAGGCGACTTATGCGCTGGCCGTTGATGAAACCTCCAAGTTCAACCCCGATGCAACAGCCATGATCGCCACATCCGAGGGCAACGGTTTTCGTCTGACGGGAAAGAAAACCTTTGTTGTTGACGGTGCATTGGCAGACCGCTTGCTGGTGCTGGCCAAAACCGACACCGGGCTGACCCTGTTCGACATTCCCGCAGACCGCGCAGGCGTCACGCGCACAGCGCAAAACATGATTGACGCAAGGGATTCCGCACGCATCAATTTCGACGACGTAGAAGCGACAGGTGATGATGTCTTGGGTCAGGTCGACAGCGCCATGACCGTGTTGAAACCCGCGATTGAAGCGGGGCAGGCCGCACTTGCCGCCGAAATGGCGGGGCTGTCGGCGGGTGCCTTTGGGATGACCGTCGGTTATCTGAAGGAACGCAAGCAGTTCGGCACATTGATCGGCAGCTTTCAGGCGCTTCAGCACCGCGCCGCGCATTTGTGGTGCGAAATCGAAGTCACGGCCTCGGCCGTTCTGCACGCAGGCCGAAAGCTGGACGAAGATCCTGACAATGCGACGATGGCGGTCTCACTTGCCAAGGCACGCGCCACATCTACAGCGCAACTTGCGGTGCAAGAGGGTGTTCAGATGCACGGCGGGATCGGGATGACAGACGCATTCGACATCGGATTTTATATGAAACGCGCCCGCGTTGGCGCTGAATGGTTGGGTGATTACGGATATCACGCCAACCAAGTCGCCAAGCACAGAGGATTTTAAACCATGGATATTAAAACACTTTTCGGACTTGAGGGCAAAACCGCGCTTGTAACCGGCGGGGCCACGGGCATTGGTCGCATGGCAGCCGAGGCGCTGGTGCGTGCCGGTGCCCGCGTGCTGATCGCAAGCCGAAAGGGAGAGGCCTGCGAGGCTGTCGCGAAAGAATTGAACGCCATGGGCGCGTCGGGGTCAGCCGAAGGGTTTGCGGGCGATGTCGGCACCGAAGAGGGCGTCGACGCGATGGTTGCGGCAGTGAAAGAGCGGACCGATAGGCTTGATATCCTGATGAATAACGCGGGCATCACTTGGGGCGCACCCCTAGGCGACTTCCCGTTCAAGGCATGGGATAAGGTCATGAACGTGAACGTCGCGGGTTTGTTTGATCTGACGCAAAAGCTGTTGCCGCTGCTCAAGGCCAACGCGACCATCGAAGACCCTGCGCGGGTCGTCAACGTCGGATCGGTCATGGGGGAACGCGAGATGGGCGACGGGGCCTATAGCTATTCCGCCTCCAAAGCGGCTGTGATCCATCTAAGCAAGATCCTAGCCAAGGAACTGGCCGGGGATGCGATCACTGTCAACGCGCTGGCACCGGGGCCGTTCGTGTCGCGGATGACGGCTTTTGCCACACATGACGAAGGCATGCGCAGCAAGGTCGGTAAAGATGTGCCCCTGCGCCGTGTCGGGACGGATACTGATATCGCGGGGTGTATGCTGTTTTTATGTGGAATGGGCGGTGCCTATGTCACGGGCGCAGTTATTCCGGTCAGCGGCGGTATCAATGTGATGAGCGGCCCGAATATCTTTGAACAAGCGCTGCATTAAGGGGTTTTGATGGATATCTCATTTGACAACCGCGTGGCCATTGTCACGGGTGCAGGCACCGGTCTGGGTCGAAGCCACGCCTTGGGGCTTGCCGCGCGTGGTGCACGCGTCATGGTTAACGATCTTGGCGTGACGACAGACGGTCAAGGTGCGT
>DRFG01000304.1 GCA_011050655.1 Roseobacter sp. | reverse complement strand
GTGCATCTGGGGGGAATAACCGGCGAGGTCGATCTTGCATCGCTTGAGAACTATCTGTTTCAGCTTTCCCGAAAAGGGATTGAGGGCCTGAGTGCATTTGCGTTCACGATTGTCGACGCGGCGAAATTTCATTTTGTTTGCCCGACCGAAGAATACCTCGGTATATTGAAATCGACCGGTCAAATCATTTCGGATCATTTAGCGGCTTCCGGATTTTTTCTTTCATATGCGGGCGGCGGGTCATTCGTCGGTGTTGGTCAGAATTCGAACATTCGCCATGACGAATGGGAAAACACAGAACAATGTGTTCTGGATGCCTTAGCCAAGGTCTCCTTCCCCTCTAGGTCGGGCTTGCCTTCGAAAATTCAGGCATATTCCGGGGTCCCATTGCGGCTGAATGGAAAATACGGAGAGAAATCGTTGGATATTCTGTTTCGGACAATTGTCGAAGCGGAGGAACGCTGCGGCACCACATCTTGGGCTCAAGTTTGACTTTTGATGGGTCAGTCAAGACACGGCCTTTGCTCGATTTCACGTTAGAAAGCCAATTTTCCTAGCACGACCAGCGATTATCAACAGGTTATTCTGCGGCCTTTGCCTGGCTAAGCTCGGGTTGGTAAAGGTAATCTCGGGTGAGCGGCACCACATTGCTACGACGGGCTAGCTGAAGCTGGTAGACCCCCTGCATCTGCTGTTCAAACGCTGCGATACATATTGCAAAATACCAGCGGAACATCGCGATGAAGCGTTGGTCATAGGATTGGCGCAATTGGTCCGAATGTGCTTCGAAGCGCTCACGCCAGTGGCGGAGGGTTTTGGCATAGTGCAGCCGCCAGATCTCTATATCAGTTTGCCACAGGTCGGCACGTTCCATCGGGCCTGCAAGTTCCGAAAGCGAAGGGACGTACCCGCCGGGAAAGATGTATTTATTTAACCAAGCACTATGCGCCGCCGGCGGCGCGCTGCGGCCAATACTGTGGATCAGCGCAACGCCATCATCCGCCAGCAAACGCGAAACCGTGGCAAAATAGGTGTCGTAATTGGGAATCCCTACGTGCTCTAGCATCCCGACACTAACTATCCGATCAAAGGTTTCATCGACGTGGCGATAGTCTTGCAGGCGGAACGTCACCTTGTCGGCCAAACCTTGGGCACGGGCGCGGGCCTGTGCGGTGGCTAACTGATTTTCAGATAACGTTATACCCGTAACATGCACATCATAATCGCGCGCCAAGGTAAGCGCCATGCCGCCCCACCCACAGCCGATATCCAGTACCCGCTGGCCAGGCTGCAAAAGAAGTTTAGCGGCGATATGCGCCTTTTTAGCCGTTTGCGCCTGTTCCAGCGTCATGTCGGGATGTTTGAAGTAGGCACAGGAATATTGCATATCTTCATCGAGAAATAACCGATAAAGATCGTCTGAAAGATCATAGTGGTGGGCGACGTTGGACCGGGCGCGTACAGGCGCATTTTTCTGGATTATCTTTCGCAGATGATAACGGGCGCGGTTTGTAGCATTAACCCATGTGGGCATATGACCTTGTTCGCGATTGCGCAGGATAACAGCAAGGAAATGATCCAGCGTTGTGTCAGGGAAGCTGAGCGTCCCGTCCATATAGGATTCACCCAGTGCCAAATCCGGGTTGACGCACAATGCACGTAAAGCTTCATCGGTATGGATGGAAATAGCGGCCTGTTCGCCGGTATCAGGGCCGTAAGTTTCTGTGACCCCGTCTGGATACGTTACGATTAGCCGGTCGCATACCATCATGCGTCTTAGGAATTGGGCAAATATTTTTCGCCACATGACACTTCTCCATGTGAGATCAACACTCTGTGAAGTTAAGGTTAAAGGTCCAAAACGTTACGTCAAGCCGCAGATGTGATCAGACACGGGGTAATTTGCAGGATGACATTCAGTTAATGATGCTACGACTACCTGTTTTTGAGCACTTATATGTGTCGTTGTATGCGGTTGTTCGATATTTTTTATCGACAAGTACCTACCTTTTCGTCACTGCTTTGCGCATTCCTCCGGCAATCAAAGTGGCGGCATCGGTGGCGATAAGGATGATATTCGCCTTTGGCGGGGCAATCAGGAAACGAGGTTGCCAGTCGGGATCAAACTTGTCCTTGAAATTTCTCAGTCCGTCGAAGTTGTAAAAGTGCCCACCGTGTCGAAACACCAAAGCGCCCAACTTCATCGTCCAGCGACTGCCACGTCGAGTGGCCAGTCCTGAAAGTGGTGCCATGCCTAGGCTGAATTCACTGAACCCTTCTTTTTTAAGGTGCAATATCAAGTCGGTAAATAAATAGTTCATCAACCCTGACGGAGCATCATCGACGTGACGCATCAAATCAATTGTTGCGGCTTCCTTTAGGCCCGTTGTCATGACATTTGCAAAAGCAACAATACGTTTGTCGTGGCGTACCACCGCAATGGGAAACTGTCGTAGATACTCAGGCTCAAAGCGACCGACCGAAAACTGCTTTTCCGAGCTCCGCTTGTCTTGCAGCCATTGATCAGAGATCTGCCGCAGAACATCCATGGTCCCGTCATCAACAGGGGCTGCAAGGATTTCAAAGCTTAACCCGTCACGACCGGCGCGGTTGTGTGCAGTGCGAAGTTTCTTTCGATGGTTGCCCTCAAGTGAAAATGAAGCAAGGTTAACAATCGCCTCTTCGCCCATTTTGTGAATGGCAAGACCCATCTCAGCCCACAGCCCAAGATTGGTAGGCCCCACCTGATAGAAAACGGGTCTTGCATTTGCCGCGCTGGCGGCATCAACAAATTCCCATGCCAGTTGCGCGGTTTCTGACGGACTTCCGACAGGGTCACCTAAAACTATCCAAGACCGCGCTTGAACGCGGTACATCAGGAATGCACTGCCATTATCGGAAAAAAGTAATGATTTATCGCCGGTCAGGGCAAAATTAGCGTCAGGGTTGGCCTGAAGTGCGATAATCTTTCGGGCCCGTTCAATTTCTTCATGCGTCGCGAGGGCGGTGGAAACCTTTGGCGGGCGCAACGCCGTCACCAAGGCAAAGAGGCCTACAAGCAACGCCCCCACCAACCCCGCTCTCGTGGCACGTGGCGCCGATTGGTTCGCAGCGAATTGCCACCATAACTCTTGGCTATATGGGGTGGCTTTGTTTGCAAAGAAATAAACGCCCAACCCTGCTATGATAATCGACATTAACAGTAAGACCCACTGTGCCGACAGGGGGTTTCGGGTCAAGCGAGCGCTTCGGTAGAATTCTCGCCGGCAGGGTAGTAGGATAAGCACCATTAACAGCAAAATGACGGCGCGCTCATAGTCGATCCCATGGAGCAGTGACGCCATTACCCCGGCACCTAATGCGCCGACTGCGAGCCAATACGCCCCTTCGACACGCCGCAATACGCCGTGCGCGATAATCAAAAGCGCCGCTCCGATCGCGCTGGATAACAGTGCGCCGCCTTCGACAAAGCCAAGGGGTAACAGCAGCTCTAAATCCTCAGCGACCTGACTAGAGGCAGGTATCACAGCTGAAACAAGCATAAAAATGCCTGAGGTAAAGATCATGGCTGACATGGCCATCGGTACTATAGAGCTGACTGCTTTGAAGACGGGCGCAAGGACTTGTAGCTGTCGGGATTGAACCGAGAGCTTGGCCATACGCATTTCACTTATGGCCAACAGGACAAGCGCAAGCGCGAAGGGCACAAGATAGTAGATTAGTCTATAAAGAAGCAGCCCGGCAGCGGCTTGGTCCACGGGCACAGATGGCGGAAGTGCCGTTATGATAATGGTTTCGAAGACCCCTACACCACCGGGTACATGACTTGCCACGCCGGCAAATATGGCCGCGGCGAACACAGCCAGAAACGTCGCAAAGTTCATATCGTTGGGGGGAAGCAACAGATACAGAACGGTCGCCGCCATAACGATGTCAATCGCTGTGAACAGCAATTGACCACTGAGCAGACGGAAAGAAGGGGTTGAAAAACTATGACCTCGCAATGTGATTTCGGATTTGCGAAAGGTGATAGCCGTTAGAAGTCCGAAGGAAACGACAAGAGCTGCAATGCCAACCCACCTAAGAATAGCCGGGCTGATCGACGTTAGGGAGTGCAGGGCGTAGGGATGATAGGCTAGTGCGCCAAACCCCACGATCATCGCACCAAGGCCGAACGCGACCGATCCGAAAACCGCAATTGCCGCGATGTCATAGCCTGTCAGCCCAAGCGATGAATAGATGCGATAGCGCACAGCGCCACCAGTAACCGGACCTGCGCCGACAGTATTGCCGAGCGCATAGCCAAGAAACCCGCCGGTTACGATAACAGGAAATGGCAATTTTTTACCGAGATACCTTAAGGCGGACCAATCATAACCAATCAGTGCCGCGTAACCTGTGAAGGTAGCCAGCAGAGACAGCGCAATTATATGCCAAGGGGTGTCCCGAACCTGAGCCATCACGTCTTTGAAGTTGACAGGTTGAAGTAACCTGTACAACGCATACGCCCCCAGCGTGAACAGCCCCGCAGTCAAGAGATATGGGACGGCAGGTTTAATCTTTGCCCACATTCCAGTTGGCGGCGATGCTTCGGTTTGCTGTGTCACGTCAACGCCTCGTTTCCTGCCCATGAGCCACTTTTACCCCGCTAAGATGCTGTTTGCATGGGCGTAGACTGTTAGCGATAAGGCTAGAATGGGCTGTGGGCAAGCGTCGCGCCGAAAATGTCAGCCCGAATGATTATCGTGCCCTTTGCTCAACTGCCGAACAACGCGATACAGGTAAATGCCGATCAACCCGACAATGACGGCTGTGGAAACGGGGTTCATCCACGAGGCGACTTTCTCGTATTGGGATTCCAGAAGATACCCTGCTCCGGCCAGAAGCCCCGTCCAGACCGCGCTGCCCAAAGTCGTATAAAGAAGAAATGACCACAGGGGCATCCCAGCTACGCCAGCAGGCACCGATATCAGCGTTCGGACACCGGGTATCATCCGGCCGAAAAAGACGGCGCGCCAGCCGTAGAAATCAAACCATTTGCTGGCGCTTTCCACCTCTTTTGGGGTGAGTGTTAACCAGGCCCCGTGGCGTTCAGCAAAGCGGCATAAACGCTCTTCTCCGATCCAGATGCCTATGTAATACCAAAGTAATGCACCCAAAACAGAGCCTGCGGTTCCCGCAATGATCGATAAGGGTAAAGACAGTTGCCCTTGTGCGGACAAGTACCCCGCGAAAGGCATGACCAGCTCAGACGGGATCGGCGGAAAGACATTTTCGGCAAGCATCAGGACGGCGACGCCCAAATGACCGAGCGCGCTCATCCACGATGTTATCAAATCAAACATTTTCGGCTCTCCCTGCGAACCTGAATCTATAGATCAAGAATTCCTTCGAGTTGTGCGAACAGATAGGGCCGGGGCCCCCTCGGACAACTAACCATAAGATTACGGATTGGTAATAAACCCCGACGTGACTGGCATTGAGGGGTATTGCGGTCATGTGGATGTGTCCGCAGAGTGCGATCAATGACGACTTGAGCCAAAAGCGCTTCCTGTTTTTTCATCACAAACAACAAAGAATCGAAATTCCGAGTTGACGAGACGGTAACTTACACACAGTGTCCAACAATCGGACAATACCAAGCTTGGGGGAGCGGTGCTGTGGAAAGGGACCCCGCGGCGTAAACCGCAGTGGGGATGGAGGCCTTTTTCGCACATAACGGGCGCTATCTGAGTGAGAATCCGAAGATCATCCTAGGGAGGAGAACAAGAAATGAAGAAGACTGGAATATACGGAGCCTTAAGCACCATTGGACTGATGGCAGGTCTGGCAGGGTCTGCTACGGCACAGGAAGATACGTTCAAGATCGGCATCATCACCTTTTTGTCGGGGCAGGCTGCAGAAAGCTTTGGCGTTCCGGCGTTGAACGGTGGCAAGCTGCTTATCGACATGATGAACAAAGGCGATGCATTGCCTGCACCTTATAACACCAAGGGTTTTGGTGGTCTGAATATCGAATACGTCGTGGTCGACGAAGCGGGCGGTGCCACCAAGCAGGTTCAGGAATTCCGCAACCTGGTTCAGCGCGAAGAAGTCGATGCCGTATTGGGTTACGTTTCTTCGGGTGATTGCCTGGCCGTTCCACCGGTCGCCGATGAGCTTAAAGCATTTACCATTCTATATGACTGCGGCACGCCGCGTGTATTCGAGGACGGGAAGTTCGAATATGTCTTCCGCACCGCAGCACATGCGACAATGGATAACATCAGCCTTGCCCGCTATCTGAAATCGCGCAACTTTGATGTTCCAAGCTATGCCGGCCTGAACCAGGACTATGCTTTTGGCCAGGACAGCTGGGCCGATTTCACCGCATCAATGAAACAGATTTACCCTGATGCAGAAATCAAGACAGCATTGTTCCCAAAGTTTGGGGCGGGGCAGTATGGCACAGAGATTTCTGCGCTTCTGCGTGAAAAGCCTGCTTTGGTGCATTCGTCAAACTGGGGCGGTGACCTGCAAGGCTTCTTGATTCAGGCAACCGCGCGGGGGCTGGACAAGCGGTCTCAGCTGGTCCTGTCAGCGGGCGACCACGTTATTCCACAGTTGCAAGACAAGATGCCAGATGGGATCTTTTTGGGTGCGCGTGGCGTCAACGGTTTGGCAGCCTATGCCCGAGGCGGTGAACTCAAGGAACTGACCGACACGATGTGGGACGCCTATGAGGCGGAGTACGGCGTATTCCCGGTTCAGGCTCCATTTCGCATGTGGCAGGCGCTTTTCGGCCTGAAGACTGCTGTCGAAAAAGCGATGGCTGATAATGGCGGCAAAAAACCTTCCGACGAAGAACTTGTCGCCGCGATGAAAGGGCTAGAATGGGATGCCCCATCTGGGCACATCGAAATGGCGCTTGCCGATGGGCACCAGGCGATTCAGCCCAATGCTATCGGAACGACAAAGTGGAACGCGGACGCCGGCAAGATGGAGCTGGTCGATGTGGAATACTATGCGGCGCGTTGTGTGAACCCGCCAGAAGGTGTCCTAGCAGCAGATTGGATCGCTCAGGGGTTCCCTGGTGCCGAATGTGACTGACGTCAGCGACGTGTAACCACAGCCCGTCGCAAATGTGCGACGGGCATCTTTTAACACATCTCTCGGACATCTAATTTATGGACCTCTTAGCAACCATCGTAGTTGATGGACTCATTTATGCTGGCTGGCTTTTTATTGTTTCTCTTGGCCTGACGCTGGTTTTTGGCGTTCTCAATATTCTCAATATTGCCCATGGTAGCCTCTATGCAATCGGCGCATATGCATCCGCTTCTCTTGTTGGGGCCTATTTTGCGGTAGGTGGCGATGCGTTTCCCTACGGCAGCTATGCGGCGTTGATTCTTGCAGCCGTGCTTGTCGCGGTTGTTCTGGGACCACTACTGGAACGCGGGCTGCTCAGATACTTTTATGGTCGCGACGAAGTTCTTAACGTGCTCGTAACCTATGCTGTATTTCTCATCCTGGAAGATGTGATGAAATTGATCTGGGGAGTTAATCCCTATTTCGTTTATGAACCCTATACACTGTTGGGCGATGTTGAGATCGGTCCCCTGTTTTATGTGGGCTATGACTTTGCAGTCATCGCCGCAGCAATCGTCGTGGGGCTGGCCGTTTGGCTGACATTGAACCGGACCCAAATCGGCAAGGTCGTGCTGGCCGTCATTCACGATGCAGAGATGAGCCAGACGATGGGCGTGAATGTACAGCGCATCTATCTGGGTGCTTTCACAGCGGGCGCTTTCCTTGCCGCTTTGGGCGGTGCGCTGACGGCCCCGATGATATCGGTCACACCGGGGCTTGGTGCGAATGTCATCATCGTCGCTTTTGCCGTGGTGATCATTGGCGGGCTCGGTTCGGTACCAGGTGCCGCAATCGGAGCGCTCATGGTGGGGATCAGCCGCGCGGCTTCAGTTCACCTGCTGCCGGAAGCAGAGCTTTTCATAGTATATTTTGTCATGGCGATCGTGCTGATGTTCAGACCCGAAGGCCTATTCGCTAAAACCAAGGCGAGGAAGATTTGATGCGGTACATTTTATTCTTATATGCTGCTATCGCATTTGTCGTTCTGGCTGCTGGGTCTATTATCCTGCCGGATTGGGCGATGTTCTTGTTCGCCATGGCACTGGCCAAAGGGCTGGTTTGCCTGGGGATCGTCGCCATGATGCGCGGCGGGGTCGTATCGTTTGGGCAAGGGCTTTACTATTGCATCGGGGCTTATACTGCGACACTCGCCGCAAACCTATGGGGCGTGTCAGATATATTTGCACTCACACTATTTAGTAGCGTGGTGTGCTTGATCGTAGGCATGATCTTTGGACCGATGTTAGCGACGTACCGCGGGATCTTCTTCGCCATGCTGACGCTGGCGCTTTCGATGGTGCTTTACGGTACCTTGTCCAAAATGAGCGTCATAGGCGGTTCGGACGGGCTGAACATCGGGTCTCCTACGTTTCTTGGTTGGGCTCCCGAGGGGCGCGATCTGCAAACGGCGCTCTACATCTACGTGGTCGCCATAGTGGTCATCACGGGTACGCTCATGCGGATTTATTTTGACAGTGAACAGGGCCTGATAACGCTGGCCACGCGCGACAACGAATTGCGGGTCGAATACCTTGGGGCATCGGTCCGCAAGGTGATGGCATACAATTACACTTTTGCGGCGGTTCTAGGCGGATTGGGTGGGACAATCGCCGTTGTCGCATTGGGTCACGTAGACCCCGAATTCGCATTCTGGACCACATCAGGTGAATTCGTGTTTGTCGCCATTCTTGCTGGCTACATGTCGGTACCTGCGGTGTTCGTTGCGGCGATCATTCTGGAAGTTGTGCGTTCATTTTCCAACCTTTATTTCCCGAACACATGGCAGCTATCGCTTGGTATCTTCCTGTTAATCGTCATCGTCACCTTGCCGAATGGCCTAGGGTCACTGCTAAGCCGCAGAAAAGGAGGTAAGACATGAGCGCTGGTGTTCTAGAGGTTCGCGACGTCCAAAAATCTTTCGGAGCGGTTACAGCGGCCAAAGATATTTCGGTTTCTGTGCCAAAAGGGGCGATTTATTCCCTGATAGGATCGAACGGGGCGGGGAAGACCACATTTGTCAATATGGTGACAGGTTATATCAAACCGGATTCTGGTGAGATAAACTTTGGTAGCCGAAATATCGCCGGGCTTGCCCCACGCCTGATCACCCGCTTGGGTATCCACCGATCTTTCCAAATTGCACAACTGTGCAACGAGTTGACGGTAGAGGAAAACATGTTGCTGGCTGGTGCCATTCACCACGATGAACGCCTTTCGTTCTTTCGCCACGCACACAGCGCGGATGCTCGTGAACGTGCTATGGCGACGCTTGAACGTTTTCATATCGCTGAGCATCGAAACCGTCTTATTCCTGAACTGTCAGGTGGCGTCAAAAAGCTGCTGGACATCGCTATGGCGATGGCGGGGGAAACTCAGGTCATGTTGCTGGACGAACCAACCTCTGGCGTTGCGGCAGACGAAAAGTTCCCGATCATGGATCTGGTGATTGAAGCGTTGCGCGCCGAAGGGGTGACCGTGATCTTTGTCGAGCACGACATGGAAATCGTTACCCGTTATTCAGAGCGGGTTCTGGCATTTTATGACGGTCAAATCATCGCCGATGACACGCCTGATGAGGTCCTGTTGGACGAAAAGGTACAGCGATATGTAACGGGAGGCCCAGCATGAGTTTGAAGCTTGAAAATGTTCAGGTCACCATCCAGGCGGCTCCAATTTTGCGCGGGATAAGCCTTGAGCTAGGGTTGGGTGAACGCATGGGGTTGGTGGGTCGCAATGGTGCGGGCAAAACGACGGTTATGCGCACCATCACCGGCTTGGCCGATCTGGCGGGCGGGAAAATATTCTGGAACGGCGAAGACATCACTCTCATGCCGCCGCGTGATCGTGCACGATTGGGGTTTGGCTATATGCCCGAAGATCGACGTTTGGTACCTGATCTTACTGTTGAAGAGAACATGCTGTTACCAGCTTGGGCCAACGATGCGATAGATGGGCCGCAACGGCTTCAGTTCGTCTATGACCTGATGCCGGAACTGACAAAAATGTCAAAGCGCAAAGCCTTGCTGTTGTCAGGGGGCCAGCAAAAGATGGTGGCTTTGGGGCGCGCATTGATCGCCGGTGAAAAGCTGTTGCTGTTGGATGAACCCTTTGAGGGCGTAGCCCCGGCACTTGCCAAACGCATTTCCGACGTCATCACATCGCTGAAAGGCGATGGGCTGTCTGTCTTGATTGCGCAGTCAGAATTAAGCCACTCCAGTGACCTGCTTCAGCGCGAAAGTGTCATCGAAAGGGGTGAAATCATCAAGGTAAACGTGATAGACCCGACATTTGCACAGCAGATTCAGGTTTGAATGGTCACATATCCTATGTGCTTTATCGTAAACGTTTCTAAAATTCGCAGAGGGGCAACGCCAACACCATGCCGCTGAAGGTCAAACCATTGCGCGTTCAACACGCCTACGCTCAGGTGTCTGACCAAATCGAGGCGCAGATCTTGAAAGGCGTGCTGAAACCCGGCGATCAGCTTCCTGGCGAGGTTGAAATGGCAGCGATGTTCAACGTCAACCGATCTACGGTGCGTGAAGGCATTCGACGGCTGGAAAGCGAAGGCTTTGTGCGTCGATCATCACCGCGCAAGATGGTGGTATCGATTCCAAGAATGGCGGAACTTTCCTCGCGCCAAACCCGAGCGCTTAGCATGTTGGATGTCAGCTTTGATGAGTTGTGGCATGCCGCCATAGCGACTGAACCGCTTGCCGCTGAACTTGCTGCTCTCCATGCCGACGAAAAAGATCTGTCTACGTTAAGCGATATCCACATGGCGCTTATAGCGGCGGAAGGAAAGGGAAAGACCACCATCGAACTCGACACGGCGTTTCACTCGCAGGTTGCCTTGGCCAGCAAGAACCGAGTGCTTCAAATGGCGCGCGAGCCGATTGGCTTCCTGCTTTATAGCGGGTTTGAAGCGCTGATCCCACAACTGCCGCAAGCCATGTCGCGCCAGATTGTTGCGCATGATCACGTTATCGACGCAATCCGGAACAGGGACCATCTGCGTGCGCGTGATTGGATGCGCAGGCACATTGACGATTTCAAACGAGGCTATATCCAAGCCGGATTGCCGCTGAGCACGCCGATCTCGGGTGTGGCCGGGCGATTAGCAGATCTAGCAACTGACAAGGGGCTCAGTGCCGGTTCGAAATAGGAAACAGAGAATGAACCACAGTGCAATTGACGTGCGCGAATTGCGGAAAGAATATCACTATGGCGGCCGTGTTCTGGACTGCTATTTAGATCGACCCCGCAACGTAAATGCGCTTTTGACTGACGCAGTGGCGCGTTACCCCCAAAAAGAAGCGTTGGTCTGTGATGATGTAAGGCTCACTTACGGAGAGTTGGACGACGAAGTTGGACGCGTGGCAGCGGGCCTTGTTAGTCTTGGTATTGGGCGTGGTGACCGGGTTGCAATGCTTTTGGGAAACGGTGTGCCTTTCGTGGTGCTGACATATGCCGCGGCGCGGATTGGTGCGGTCACCGTACCGCTGAGCATACGAGAACAGATGCCGGGAATTCGCCATGCCTTGCAGAATTCTGAAGCCAAGGCGTTAGTGGTCGAAGCGGCATTTTGCGGGATTGTACCCGAGCCCCACGAAACACCCTCATTGACCGCGCGAATAGCCGTCGGACCGGCCCAAGGGTTTGAACCATATGAGAACCTTAAACAAACTGCGCCTTTAAAAGAACCCGCAGACGTTGTAGAGGAGGAAACTGCAACGATCCTTTACACGTCCGGGACCACCGGCGTGCCGAAAGGTGCTACATTATCGGGTTTGGGCATTGTCCATTCGGCCACGAATTTCGTCAAGACGATGTCGTTGGGACCGCACGATTGTACTATTGTCGTCGTACCGATGAACCACGTTACCGGGTTGGTCGCTGGTATTCACACGCTTGTACGATGTGGCGGGCGTATTGTTGTCATGCGCGAATTCAAAGCGGAAAGGTTCCTTGAGCGGGCCGCTAGCGAATCCATGAGCTATTCTTTGATGGTGCCTGCGATGTACAATCTTTGCCTCCATCAGGCGGATCTGTCCACCTACGATTTGTCGCGGTGGCGGGTAGGCGGCTATGGCGGGGCACCGATGCCAGGTGCGACCATCACGCGCCTTGCTGAGGCGTTACCTGGCCTTGGCCTCATGAACGCGTACGGTGCCACCGAAACGACATCTCCGGCTACTGTCATGCCTGCCGATCAGACCGCACAGCGACGCCTGTCCGTAGGTCGGCCGGTCCCGGGTGCCGAGATTTGCATCATGGACGAACAGGGTCGCGAACAACCGCCCGGGACAACAGGAGAGCTTTGGATCAGAGGAGCGATGGTCGTGCGCGGATACTGGCGTAACCCAGAAGCTGACGCACGCGAGTTTTCGGCGGGGTTTTGGAAATCTGGCGACATCGGAATGATTGATGGCGACGGCTTTGTACATATTCTCGACCGCAAGAAAGACCTGGTCAATCGCGGCGGCCACAAGGTTTTTACTGCTGAAGTCGAAAGCGTACTGACCGCGTGCGCAGGTGTGATCGAGGCAGCAGTTATCGCAAAGCCGTGCCCGATATTGGGCGAGAGGGTTCATGCTGTTCTGTCCGTACGGGCAGACCATGCCAGCGAACACGCGATCAAGAAGCACTGTGCGTCGCAGCTAGCCGATTACCAATGTCCTGAAAGCTATACGATAATGGATACGTTGTTGCCGCGTAATGCGAACGGTAAAATACTGAAACAACAGCTCAAGACCGACTTGGGGTTTGCTAACCTTTGACGTCTTCCAATCATTCAAAATATTCAACGACGCGGCAAAGCTGCTTAGCTTGCATACAAAGGAAGCCATAGACATGAACAACAAACTAGAACGCAATGGTATCTCGCCGCGAGCATTGGAAATAGCCGACCGGGTGGAAGCCTTTGTGCGTGAAACAGTCATTCCTTTCGAAGGGGACCCCCGATGCGGGTCACACGGGCCGTCGGACGAGCTAGGCGATGAGATGAAGGCGCTGGCACGCTCTGCCGACGTTATGACCCCGCATATCTTGGACGACGGCGGGCACCTGACCCAGAGAGAAACAGCCGCAGTGCTTATTCGCTCTGGCTTGTCACCGCTGGGACCGTTGGCCTGCCACACCTGCGCACCCGACGAAGGTAATATGTATCTGCTCGGTAAGGTCGCGTCGCCCGAACTGAAACAGCGGTTTTTGCCGCGAATGGTCGATGGCAGTATCCGGTCCGCGTTTTTCATGACCGAACCTGCCGAGGAAGGCGGGGCGGGGTCAGACCCGTCCATGATGCTGACTACCTGTCGGATGGACGGAAACCACTGGGTAATAAACGGGCGCAAGACGTTCATCACCGGTGCAGATGGGGCGGGAATGGGCATCATCATGGCCAAGTCCGAAGACGGCGCCTGCATGTTCCTGGTTGATCTGCCCGACCCGGCAATCCGTATCGAAAGAATTATGGACACCATCGACAGTTCAATGCCCGGAGGCCACGCGGTTATCGCCATCGACAACCTGCGCGTTCCCGCCGATCAGATGCTGGGGGCCTCGGGCGAAGGCTTCAAATACGCGCAAGTCCGCTTGGCACCCGCCCGCCTGAGCCATTGCATGAGATGGCTTGGCGCATGTGTACGCGCGAACGAAATCGCTACGGATTATGCGAACCGCCGTATGGCTTTCGGAAAGCCTCTGGTGGATCACGAAGGCGTAGGATTCATGCTTGCCGAGAACCTTATCGACCTCAAGCAAGCGGAGTTGATGGTTTATTGGTGCGCCGATGTTCTGGATAGCGGTGCACAAGGCGGAACCGAAAGCTCGATGACCAAGGTCGCCGTATCCGAAGCACTGATGCGCGTAGCGGACCGTTGTGTGCAATGCATGGGGGGGCAGGGTGTGTCTGCGGACACGGTCGTGGAGCAGGTATTCCGTGAGATACGCGCCTTTCGCATCTATGACGGACCAACCGAAGTTCATAAGTGGAGCCTGGCCAAAAAGATCAAAAGGGACTGGAAGGCGGAGCAATCTGCGTGACGAAATCTGCTTCGGATCCAGCGCTAAACCAAGGCGTGATGCCAATACGCGACGGTTTCGGATTTGACTATTCTGCCCTGTCTCATTGGATGACAGCACATGTCGAAGGGTTTCAAGGCCCCTTGACGGTGTATGAATTCCGGGGTGGCCAGTCCAACCCGACGTACAAGCTTGTCACACCGGGCAAAACATACGTG
>DRFG01000303.1 GCA_011050655.1 Roseobacter sp. | reverse complement strand
TTCCGGAATAGACTGGTTCGTCTGCCACTCGACCTAGCCGGCTGCCTTTGGATGTGTACGGTTGTAAACGTCCATCAGTCGGGCAGTGTCAACCGCTGTATAAGCTTGGGTGGTCGAGAGCGACGCGTGGCCAAGCAATTCCTGAGTCGCTCGCAAATCGCCGCCTGCATCCAGCAAATGCGTCGCAAAGCTATGCCGCATGGCGTGGGGGGTGGCGGTGGCGGGCAGGCCAAGCTGCATGCGGGCGTCGGCCATCACTTGGGCGATCGCTCGTGCCGCCAGCGGCCCGCCGCGAATGGCCTTGAACAACGCGGCATCTGATTCCTGTGGATAGGGGCAGACCCGCAAATAATCATCCACCGCATCACGCGCCGCTGGCAATACGGGCACGACCCGTTCCTTATCGCCTTTTCCGACGATGCGCAGGACATCAGGCAAAGGCGCATCCGCGCCTTTCAGGCCCAATGCTTCGGATATTCGCAAGCCGCAGCCCCAAAGCAGGGTTAGTACCGCTACATCACGGGCCGCGACCCATGGTCGCCGCGCCTGTATTTCCACACAGTCGATCATCGCGGTAGCGGCCTCGATGGAAAGTGGTCGCGGCAGTTTTTTGGGGAATTTCGGTGACCTTGTCGACAAGACAGCAGTTGGTTCAAACCCTTCGCGTTCCGCCAGCCAGCGATAGAACGCCTTGACGGCTGAAAGTTTGCGGGCCAATGACCGCGGCCCTACATCTGCGCTGCGGGTCTGGGCCATCCAACTGCGCATGTCAGAGATGCTGATTCTGGCCAGTGCGCCCAAGCCCTGACTGTCGCCTTTGTGCAGGGTCATGAAGACCAGAAAATCTATTAGGTCGCCTTGATAGGCAGTAATGGTATTTTCGGCCGCCCCGTCTAAAGCGCGCTGATGGTCCAACCATGTCTGAAGCGCGTCCCGCGCTGCCGGGCTGATCAAAAGAGAGTTTGCCGCGCTGCTCAAGACAACCAACGGCGCATCGTACGCTCGAACACGCCGGCGAAAAAACCCAGAAGATCGGTACCTTGCTGGGCTCCGAACATATGCGGGTCTTCGGACCCGAGAATCAGCAGACCAGGTAGACGCCCTGCTCCAAAATTCAGCTTTAGACAGGCTTCTGAGCGGATCCAGTCGGCAGCACCGCCATAGATGTGTTCGGGGCTATTTTGGATGCTGCGCAGGGTGACCTGACGAACGGTACCACCGCGTCCTCCGGTTATGTAACTGTCTATAAAGCCGGGTTCAGCCACGTTAAGGACGTCGCCCAACCGTTGGATCGCAGGATCATTATCATTTTGCACGGATTCAAGTACAAGCCGAACGGCATCCACACGCAGAATGTCCGCGACCTCTCCGCCCAGATCACGCAGGAAAGTTTCAAATTCAACCGGGTCGAGCATTCGCAAGATAGCGCGGTGGATTTGATTGGTACCTGCAAGGTTCTCGTAGGCGGCTGCGATAACGTTGCGATGCGTATCTTCCAGCCGGTCGAGGCGCGTTTCCAGCCTGTCCATCGCAATGCCACGCAGATCCACGATGTTGCCACCCATGGCACGTTCATTCGCGGCAATAAGGGCCTGCATGACATCATTATCATCCAGAATGACGTCAGGTTGTGAAATGATCGCTTCACGAAGTGAATCTTCGATTTTGTGATTACTGCTCATGCTCGTCTCTTTTTGTTTTGCATTGGCATAGCATGCAGCTTTGGCGAAATCTGCCTTTTTCTTCCAAAGTGCGGCTAATTTTTTTGGGTATCAAAAAGTTATTTTTAGGCTCGAGAACGGCACAAGCTCAGCCATGAGTGCCCAGAGAGACCGTACACAGCATGTGTATGTACGGGCCAGAGACTTGCGGCTCGGTTAAATGAGGTGAGCGCCGATTTCGTCCGCACTGGTTTTCTTGCGTGCGCGGCTTTTGGCTGCGCACGCAGGACAATCGAAATATAGGCAGGTCAGAGAATCTTTTGACCTGTTTTCGCCCAATCCGCCATGAACGTTTCAAGGCCCTTATCGGTGAGCGGATGCGAAACCAGCTTTTTGATAACTTCCGGTGGGGCAGTCATTACATCGGCACCGATGCGGGCAGCGTCCAGCACATGGTTAACTGTGCGAATGGAAGCGGCCAATATCTGGGTATCGAAGCCATAGTTGTCATAGATGATGCGAATGTCCTGAATCAGCTCCATGCCATCGAGGTTGATATCATCAAGACGTCCGATGAACGGGGAAATGAATGTCGCCCCCGCCTTTGCAGCAAGCAATGCCTGATTGGCAGAGAAGCACAGCGTGACATTGACCATCTTACCCTCGTCCGACAGAGTCTTGCAGGCCTTGAGACCGTCCCAGGTGAGGGGAAGCTTCACTGTTATATTCTCGGCTATTTCGGCAAGTTTACGGCCTTCGGCGATCATTTCATCAGCCTTAAGCGCAACCACTTCAGCCGAGACCGGGCCATCCACAAGTTCACAGATCTCTTTGGTGACTTCCAGGATGTCACGGCCGGATTTCAGGATTAATGAGGGGTTGGTGGTGACCCCATCTACCATGCCTAGATCGTTCAGTTCGGCGATGGCGTCGATTTCGGCGGTATCTACGAAGAATTTCATGTTTTGTCCTTCAGGTTGGAATAGGCAGCAGGAATGGCTATGTCTGTCGCCTAGGGCTTTAGCGCATGATCCGATAAGCTGGAACCCTAATTCCCGAAACCCGAGGCCGGAGCTGGTGGTGAATACACCTGAATTTTTTCATCAAGGAGATCTGGTTGCGGTATTGACCACACAGCCCTTGGGCCGTGCGCTGGATTATAAGGCACCAGAGGGCGGCTGCCATATGGGCGCATTTGTAGAAGTGCCACTGGGTCCACGCAAGGTGATCGGCGTTGTTTGGGGGGCAGGGCAAGGCGATTATGATCGAGCCAAGATACGGTCCGTGATCCGCGTGCTGGACGCGGCACCTATGCGCGAAGAATTGCGCAGTTTTCTGACGCGTGCCGCTGCCTATACGCTGACACCGATGCCCGCGATGCTGCGGTTGGCGACACGTGCGCCGGGCTTGGGCGACCCGCCGTCAATGCGCAAGATTTACCGGCGCGGCACATCGGATCCCGACCGGATGACCGATGCCCGTTGCCGCGTGCTTGAGACTTTGGCGGAATATGGCGATCTATCCTTCACCCTGAAAGAGCTGGCAGAAATGTCGGGGGTCACGTCGTCTGTCATTAAAGGCCTAGTCGTGCAGGATGCAGTCATCGAACAGGACAGCCCCCGCGATGTGCCGTTCATGCGGATGGACCCGAGCCTGCCCAGCAAGGAATTGACGGAGGATCAAGCGTCGGCGTCGGCGGTGCTGGCTAACGGCGTGGCATCGGAAAAATACGGTACCACGTTGCTGCGTGGGGTGACCGGATCAGGCAAAACAGAGGTGTATCTCGAAGCTGTCGCCGCCGCATTGAAGTCGGGCCGACAGGCATTGGTGCTGCTACCCGAAATAGCGCTGACCGAACAGTTTTTACATCGGGTGCAGGCGCGGTTCGGTGCAAAGCCAGCAGAGTGGCATTCGGGTGCCACGATGACCGAACGTCGCCGGATCTGGCGGATGGTGGGGCAGGGACAGGCTCAGGTCGTAATCGGGGCGCGGTCGGCGCTGTTCCTGCCGTTCCAGAACCTTGGGTTGATCGTCGTCGATGAAGAGCACGACACGTCTTACAAGCAGGAAGAGGGGGTGCTGTACAACGCCCGCGACATGGCTGTGCTGCGCGCGTCAATTTGCGGAGCACAGGTGGTTCTGGCCTCGGCCACGCCATCGTTGGAAAGCTGGGTCAATGCGGAAGCGGGGAAGTATACCCGGGTAGAATTGACATCACGCTTCGGGCCAGCGGTGATGCCACAAATGGGCGCGATCGACATGCGCAGCGAGGGGCTGCCAAGCGACAAATGGGTGTCGCCAACCTTGCGCGCCGAGGTGGATAAACGGCTGGAACGAGGCGAGCAGGCAATGCTGTTCATCAACCGCCGCGGATATGCACCAGTGACCCTTTGCAGAGCCTGCGGCCATCAGATCGGCTGCGATGATTGTGACGCACGGATGGTCGAACACCGTTTCCTCAAGCGTCTTGTGTGCCACCAGTGTGGCGAAAGCAAACCAATGCCCGAGACCTGCCCTTCGTGTGATGCCGAAGGCAAATTGGCTGCAATCGGTCCCGGTGTGGAACGGCTGGGCGAAGAGGCCGCAGCGCTTTGGCCCGATGCACGAGTAGCCACCCTGAGTTCTGACATGTACGGGTCTGCGCGTGCGCTGAAGGCCGAGATCGCGGGAATCGCAGAAGGGTCCGCCGACATCATTATCGGAACGCAACTTGTGGCCAAGGGACATAACTTTCCCAACCTCACGCTGGTGGGGGTGATTGATGCGGATCTGGGCCTTATGGGGTCCGATTTACGTGCGGCGGAACGGACGTTTCAGTTGATGCGCCAAGTTGCGGGCCGTGCAGGGCGTGCCGAAGCTCCTGGGGCGGCGATGCTGCAAACCTTTCAACCCGATCACCCAGTGATCCGAGCGATTCTGGCTGGGGACGAAGAGGGGTTCTGGAAAGCTGAAGCGGGCGAACGTCGCCAAGCGGGGGTACCGCCCTATGGCCGAATGGCGGGCATAATTTTAAGCGGGCCGGATGTGGCCGCGTTGTTTGATGCAGGTAATCAGCTTGCGCGTCAGGATGGTCCTCTGCGCGCGGTAGGCGCGCAGGTATACGGGCCCGCCCCTGCACCGATTGCGCGGGTGCGCGGGCGGCACAGGGTCCGGTTGCTTGTAAAAGCAGAAAAATCGGCCGCGATTCAGGAGGCTCTGGCGAAATGGGTGGGTCAGGTGCGCTTGAAAGGCGATATGCGGATTGCTGTCGATATTGATCCGCAAAGCTTTTACTAAGTCTTGGTTTAGTCTTGCTTGAAAGCAAGACATGCCTTCGGCGAGGATTTATTTCCATTTGGAATAGGAAGTGGGTGCCGAGTTATCCGTGTTTTAATCTCGTCAAGAGAATAGATCGGAGGTAATGGGTATTGATATGACCAGATATGTGACCCTTGACGATGCCAAGTATCAGCCTTTTTGGCGTCGCCCCGTAGCGCTTTTGTTTTTGATGGCGCTGGCGATGCCTGTTGCCTTCAATACGTGGTCAGCGTTGCTGAACAATTTTGTAATCGAGGTGGCGCAATTTGACGGATCGGACATCGGCCTGTTGCATACAGTGCGTGAAATTCCGGGATTTCTAGCCGTTGGCGTTATCGCGATCATCATTTTTGTGCGTGAACAGGTGCTGGGCTTGGTGTCACTGGTTCTACTGGGCCTGGCCACAGCTGTGACCGCATGGTTTCCGTCGATGGGCGGCATTCTGACGATCACAATGCTAAGTTCGATCGGGTTTCATTATTATGAAACAGTAAACCAATCGCTTCAGTTGCAATGGCTCAGGATAGAAGACGCGCCTCGGATGATTGGCTGGTTAATGGCTGCGGGATCAGCGGCGACACTGGTGGCGTATTTGGCGATCATGGCGCTGTGGGACACGCTGGCTCTATCCTATAATATAGTTTATATGATCGGTGGCGGGCTTACCGCGACTGTGGCTGTCGTGGCGTTGACAGTTTATCCGCAGTTTGAAGCCCCCACACCCCAAGTTAAAAAGATGGTGCTTCGCAAGCGCTATTGGCTTTATTACGCGCTGCAATTCATGTCGGGTGCACGGCGGCAGATATTCGTCGTATTTGCCGGTTTCATGATGGTAGAGCGGTTCGGTTTCGATGTGCATGAGATCACGTTGCTGTATCTGATCAACCTTGTAGCCAATATAATCTTTGCTCCGTTGATGGGGCGCGCTGTCGGTTTCTTTGGTGAACGGCGTACGTTGAGTTTCGAATATATCGGGCTGGTTTTCGTGTTTCTGGCGTATGGCGGTGTCTACTATCTTGGCTGGGGCGTGGTGATCGCGGCAACGCTTTATGTGCTGGACCATATGTTCTTTGCGCTTGCGTTGGGGTTGAAGACTTACTTCCAGAAGATTGCCGACCCGGGTGACATTGCCCCTACTGCTGCGGTGGCATTTACGATCAACCACATCGCAGCTGTCTTTCTACCGGTGGGGCTGGGTTTGCTATGGATGATATCGCCGGCCGCGGTGTTTTTTCTGGCCGCAGGAATGGCATCGGTTTCCTTGATACTGGCGCGGTTGATCCCGCGTCACCCTAGGCCTGGCCACGAAACTGTTTTTGCTACCTTGCGCGTTGCCGTGGCCCCGTAGCGAAGCTTGACCCCTTGCGTCTGTCGGCTTAGGCGACAGTTGTCATATATGCGGAGAACCTGATGACCACTTTCACAGCGCTTACCACTCTTGAAGGACGCAAGCCCGCCTATGCACTGGGCGATGCCATGGAGCGGCTGACACCCGAACCCACTGGTGTGGGCGTGTTCGAAATGGAAGATGGGTCGGGGCTGTGGGAAGTCGGTGGTTATTTTGAAGAGGCTCCGGACGAAACTGCATTGGCGGTGCTGGCCGCATCAATGGGGGCAAAGGGCTTTGTCGTGTCCGAATTGCCGGAGACCGATTGGGTCGCCCATGTACGCCGCGAACTATCACCTGTCGCGGCTGGCCGGTTCTTTGTTTATGGCAGCCATGACGCGGATAAGGTCCCGCCTGACTGCGAGCCCCTGTTAATCGAAGCGGCGATGGCGTTTGGGACCGGCCACCACGGAACGACTTTGGGCTGCCTTCGGGCGCTAGACCGTCTCGCCGAAGGCGGCATGGTGGGTCAGAACGTGGCAGATATCGGTTGCGGGACAGCCGTTTTGGCGATGGCCGCGGCGAGGATTTGGCCCAACGTGGTGTTGGCCAGTGACATTGACGAGGTCGCAGTGGATGTGGCGCGGGCAAACGCTGCTGCAAATAACCTAAGCGACCGGGTGATTTGCGTCGAGGCTGCTGGCTTTGACCACCCAGAGCTGGCCGCGAAAGCGCCTTTCGATCTGGTGTTCGCGAATATTCTAAAGGGGCCCTTAGTGGCGTTGGCGCCTGATATGGCTTTGGCGCTTGCCCCGAATGGCATGGCGATTCTTTCGGGTATCCTGAACGAGCAAGCGCAGGACGTCATCGACGTTTATGCCGAGTCTGGCATCAATCTCGTACAGAAAGAGATGATTGGTGACTGGACGACGTTAACTGTCCAAAAGATGCCATAATCTGCGCCCTTTTCGGGCGCGGTTCGCTGTATATTTGTGGATTTCGGCACATTCTTGCTGTAATGTAAGAGTGTGAGAGGTGGGGGCCTCAAGCAATTCGAGGCTGCCATGGTTGAGACACATCAACACTTTGGAAGACGCGTCCATAACCTTGAACGTAACAGTGCGAGGTTATCAAAAGGGTATTACAGCACGGTCCGAAACGATGGGCTGATCGTTGCCAGGCCAGCGCGGCAAACTTCCAGCTTTCCATTCAAACTGGTCTTTATTCTAGTTGCGCTGTTTTTCCTGTACAAAGCATTCGTATTGTCGGTGATCGGCTATGACACCTATCAAAGCAGGCTGACAACGTTGAGCAATGGCACCGCATTTGAGCAGGCCGGTGCTTGGTTCCTAGGCATTGATCCTATCACGCTGGCGGTGTCTGCAAAAATGGGCCCTGTATTTCGAGGCTAGGTTTAACCCGCAGTGTCGTGGGGAACGTCACAATCTGAAATGATAAAGCCACGCAACTTTTCAGGTCAGCGTGGCTTTGCCATTTTTATAAAGCCCGGCGGGCGCTTTTATGGTCACTCGTTTAGCGAATAAAATGGTTAAGAGCCACATGTTCGATGTCGCCGCGTACTAGACCAATGTCATCAAGTTCGCGGTCGGATAGTGCTGATAGTGCCTTGCGTGTTACCCGCGCATCATTCCACGCTTCAATCGAACCTGCGATGTCGCCGAGCTGTGAAAAGAAACGGTTCACCGCAGCAGCCGTGCCGTATGTCGTGGGAGTGTTGTAGTAAACAGCCATGGGAGCCATCCTTAAATAAAAAAGAGCCGGATAAGCCGGCGGTATGCCCAGCAACTAGGCAGAATGAAAACGCTTCACAATAGGCAGGGGCGCATGTGTGATCTGCGTTTTCTGCATAGCGATATCTCGCATTTCGCCCATAGAAATAAGGCGGATACCGTGTATGTGGCGAAAGCGTCGTTTCCATTGTGCAAAAGGTCGCGTTCAGGCTGGGAGTGTGGAAAAGGAGGCCAATTGCGGCATTTTCAAGGCGCTGCGCAAAAGGCTTGGTGGATGTTCGCGTTTCGTGCTAATTGATAGCGAAATTAGAAACGTGAGGTTAATAGGCAGATGATACGGATAATCGGCATTGATCCGGGGCTGCGAAATATGGGTTGGGGCGTTATTGATGTCGCCGGGAGCAGGTTGAGCCATGTCGCAAATGGGATCTGTGTATCCGAAGGGGTTGATCTTGGCGCGCGGCTTTTGTCATTGCACGCTCAGTTAACCAGAATCATGGTGACCTATCGGCCCCAGTCTGCGGCGGTTGAACAGACGTTCGTCAACAAGGACGGTGCAGGCACGCTTAAACTGGGACAAGCGCGCGGAATAGCCATGTTGGTACCCGCACAGGCGGGCTTGGTGATTGGGGAATACGCACCCAACTCTGTCAAAAAGACTGTGGTTGGGGTAGGCCACGCTGACAAGGGCCAGGTGCTGCACATGGTAAGGATGCAATTACCCGGCGCAGAGATTGCCGGGCCGGACGCGGCGGATGCGTTGGCAATCGCGATATGTCACGCGCACCATGGCGGTGCCGGTGCATTGGCGCAGGCTATTGCCAAGGCCAGCGCATGATTGGGAAGATTACAGGGCGGATAGACTATCGCGCGGCGGATCATTTGTTGATCGACGTGCGAGGCGTCGGGTATCTGGTGTACTGTTCTGAACGGACCATGGCGGGATTGCCCGGGGTCGGTGAGGCTGTGGCATTGTTTACTGAATTGGTCGTACGCGAAGACCTGATGCAATTGTTCGGTTTCCAAACGCTTGTTGAAAAGGAATGGCACCGATTGCTGACGTCGGTTCAAGGTGTGGGTGCCAAAGCGTCGCTGGCGATTTTAGGAGCGCTTGGTCCTGATGGTGTGAGCCGGGCGATCGCTCTTGGTGACTGGAATTCGATCAAGGTGGCTAAAGGTGTCGGCCCAAAGATTGCTCAGCGCGTGGTACTGGACCTGAAAGAAAAGGCTCCTGGCGTGATGGCGATGACGGGGACCTTGGCCGAAGCGCATGGGGAGGTCGAGGCGGCTAGCGTAATTGAAGGGCCCGGACCACAGAGGCCCTTAGTAAACGCGCCGAACCAGTCCGCTCAAGCCGAAGCGCTATCGGCGCTTGGCAATCTTGGATATGGGCCGGGCGATGCGGCCGGGGCGGTAGCGCAAGCTGCGGGGGAAGACCCAGACGCGGATACGCCTACTTTGATCCGAGCATCGTTGAAACTTCTGGCTCCCAAGGGATAGAGTGGAGAACATATCCGTCGGCCCTCCCTTTGCCTTCAACCTTGGATGATACATGATCGACAGTGACCCTAATCTGCGGCCCGATCCACTGCCCGGCGACATGGACCGCGCATTGCGTCCTCAGACGTTGGACGAATTTGTGGGCCAGGCCGAGGCGCGGTCAAATCTGAAAGTGTTCATCCAGTCCGCCCGGCAGCGCGGCGAAGCAATGGATCATACGCTGTTTCACGGCCCCCCCGGTTTGGGCAAGACCACGCTGGCGCAGATCATCGCCCGTGAGCTTGGCGTAGGTTTTCGCATGACCTCGGGTCCGGTGCTTGCAAAAGCCGGTGATCTCGCTGCGATCCTGACCAACCTCGAAGCACGCGATGTGCTTTTTATCGATGAAATACACCGCCTTAACCCGGCGGTGGAGGAGGTTTTATATCCTGCTCTTGAAGATTTCGAGCTGGATCTGGTGATTGGGGAAGGCCCGGCCGCCAGAACCGTCCGGATCGAACTGCAACCTTTCACCTTGGTCGGTGCAACAACGAGGATGGGGTTACTGACCACACCCTTGCGTGATCGTTTCGGCATACCGACGCGGTTGCAGTTCTACACCGAGGACGAGCTTTTTATTATCGTCGACCGTAATGCCCGCAAATTGGGTGCCCCAGCGGATGAAGGCGGTGCCCGCGAAATTGCCAAGCGTGCCCGAGGCACACCCCGTATTGCCGGCCGACTTTTGCGCCGTGTCGTCGATTTCGCAGTGGTGGAAGGGGACGGCCGGGTAACCCGCGAGCTGGCAGATATGGCGCTTACGCGACTTGGGGTCGATCATTTAGGTCTGGATGGCGCAGACCGTCGCTATCTCAGACTGATTGCCGAGAATTACCAAGGGGGACCGGTAGGCATAGAGACCATGTCAGCGGCGCTGTCGGAATCCCGGGATGCTTTGGAGGAGGTGATCGAGCCGTTCTTGCTGCAACAGGGGTTGATCCAGCGCACCCCTCGCGGTCGGATGTTGGCGCAAAAGGCTTGGACCCACCTGGGCATCGCGCCCCCCAAGCCGCGCGCGGATTTATTTGGCTGAGGTCTGGGATGCCTTCGGCGAGGATTTAGGCCCATTTGGAAGTTGAAATGACACCACAAGATATTGAAGCGTTGTTTACACGGTCTGACGGAGGCTTTGTTTTTGCTCGGTGGGGGCGCCCCATCGCGCCGGTCGTTTTTGGCGTGGATGACGCGACCCTTGCCGTTATCAAGCGGGCTGTCGAAGCGACGTGTCTATTGGTGAAGCAGCCGATCGTCGAGACCGACCCTGAGCTCGGCAGTAATTTGATGATGTTCTTTTTTCGGGATTGGGCCGAGCTGGGCGGAGTGCCCGGTCTGGACCGGTTGGTGCCGGACATGGGGCCGTTGGTGGAAAAATTACAGGCTGTCGGTGCCAATCAGTATCGATTGTTTCGCTTTGATGATTCCGGGGCGATAAAGGCCTGTTTCGTGTTTTTGCGGATGGATGAGCAACTGAGCGCCATGCACGCGGAGACCCTGGCGTTGGGCCAGGTGGTCCAGTCATTTCTGCTGTGGTCCGAGATGGCGTTTCAGGATGCTTCACCTTTGGCGCTACATGACGGCAACACCCTTTTGCGCCCAGACATAGCGGACCTGCTGCGCGCAGCATATGACCCGGTGTTGCCTGCGGCGGCGCAGGATACGTCACATGCGCTGAGGTTGTATGCACGGATAGGAGGGACGTTATGACGCATCGGTTACCCATACGGGTTTATTACGAAGATACGGACATGGCGGGTATCGTGTATTACGCCAATTATCTGCGATACATCGAGCGCGCCCGAAGCGATTGGGTGCGCGAAATCGGCATTGATCAACTGGAGATGAAGGCGTCCGGTGTAGTTTTTGCGGTGCGACGCGTTGGAGCCGATTATATTGCGCCCGCAGTTTTTGACGATCTGCTTGAGGTGCGCACCTGGCCTACGTCGATTTCACCGGCGCGCTTGGTGATGACGCAAGAGGTCTGCCGCGGCGAAACGGTCTTGTTCAGGGCGGTTGTCACGATTGTGTGTATCAATTCCGCCGGAAAACCGTGCCGATTGCCAGCGAAACTTCGCTCAATAGCCGCCTAGGTAGCGGTTTGATGCCATAATCCTAGTAATAGATATTGCACTCGGTTAAGCTTGTGCCAAATAGCGCCTTGGAAAACAGGGCCATTGAGGCAGATAGGCTCGGCAACGGGCCCAAAGAAAAGAGCAGTACCGATGGAAGCAGAAACGCTGGCGGCGGCGAGCGAGATTGATTTCTCGCTCTTGGGGTTATTTCTCAGAGCGACAATTACCGTAAAATTAGTGATGATCATTTTGATCATGGCGTCGTTTTGGTCCTGGTCGATCATTGTGCAAAAAATCATTCAGTATCGCCGTGCCAAGGCGGAAAATGAACGCTTTGATCAAGCTTTCTGGTCCGGGGAGCCTCTGGATGGGCTTTATGACACTATCGGGCCGAACCCTGATGGCGCAGCAGAAAAGATTTTTGCAGCGGGCATGACCGAATGGCGCAGGTCGCACCGCGAGGATGGTGGCCTGATCCCAGGAGCTACCGCGCGGATTGATCGCAGCATGGACGTGGCGATTGCCAAAGAGGCGGAGCGTTTGCAAAAAGGGCTGCCGGTTCTTGCTACGACCGGTTCGACGGCACCGTTTATCGGGCTGTTCGGGACCGTATTCGGGATCATGAACTCTTTCATTGAAATCGCGGCGCAGCAGAATACCAGCCTCGTCGTGGTAGCGCCGGGCATTGCGGAAGCGCTTTTGGCCACTGGTATCGGCCTGTTTGCAGCGATCCCGGCTGTTATATTTTACAACAAGCTGAGCGCGGATTCTGATCGCATACTTGGAGGCTATGAAGCCTTTGCCGATGAGTTCGCTACCATTCTTAGCCGCCAGTTGGACAGTTAAATCATGGCTGGTGGAGTTATGAAGAAACAAGGCGGCGGGGGGCGTGGCAGACGCCGGGGCCGTGCGCAGCCGATGGCCGAGATCAACATCACGCCTTTCGTGGACGTAATGCTGGTTCTGTTGATTATTTTCATGGTTGCGGCCCCATTGTTGACAGTCGGCGTCCCAGTCGAGCTGCCGAAAACGGCGGCAACTGCATTGCCGTCCGAACAGGAAGAACCGCTGACCATTACCGTTCTTGCCGACGGGTCGGTGCAGATACAGAAAACCGAAACAGCGCGTAGCGAACTGGTCACTAAGCTAAAGGCCATTGCCGCTGAGCGTGCGAGTGACCGTGTGTTTCTTCGGGCCGATGGGGCTGTGTCGTATGCCTCGATCATGGAAATCATGGGCGCTTTGAATGCTGGGGGCTTTAGCAACATCGGCTTGGTTACCGAAAACGGCGGCCCCAAGCTGGATGGCACTGGCGCATCGGGCGGGTAATATGCACACCGGGCATTACATTTCTGGCGCAGGCCATCTGGGGCTTATTGCCTGGCTTTTGCTGGGGAATATTTTCACGTCCCGTTCCGAACCGTTCAAGATGCAAGA
>DRFG01000302.1 GCA_011050655.1 Roseobacter sp. | reverse complement strand
TTGATTTCCAAGTTTATGATGGCACCGTCGCTGATCCAGAAACGCTCATTTATGCGAGTGATGAAGCGAACGAACATATCATGGGCGCCTATTTGAGGCAGTATACCGTTGAATTTTTTGGCCGACCTTGGACAATCCACTACCAAAGCACAGCTTTGTTTGACAGTCTCTTTCCCGGCAGAACTCCTTGGTTGTTTCTGATCGCAGGCTTCCTGCTTACCGGGATGCTGGCGATTTCGCTCAGAGCGATCCGCCTTCGTGGTGATTCCATGGCTGAAATCGCAGCATTGCGCGGGCGCCAGATCAGCGCGAGGGAAGAAGAAAACCGTTCAATAGTGGACAACGGGGTCGTCGGCATTTTGATTTTGGATCTGGATCGAAAGATTTTGTTCGCCAATAACGCCGCGTTTAATATTTTTAGTGCCGATAACGACGAAATGGGAGGATTGCCATTCAGCCGGTTTGTTACTGAAAGCAATGATCAGACGAGCACAGCGGTTTACAATGCAGTTGGCGTGACGATGCAGGATGCACAGTTGTACCTTGATATACAGTATAATGAATGGGACACCTTAAATGGTGTTCGACGCATTACCGCAATTGTGCGCAACGTTACCGCCGAGGTTGGCGCGGTCGAAGAGCTTGCGGTGATCAAGCAACGTTATGACATGGCTCTAGCCGGATCCCAGATCGGCGTGTTCGAGTTAGACCTCACTACCGGGGCCTCGGTCACATCGGATACATGGCGCAAAATCATGAAGATTGGTCCCGATGAAGAGGACACTCAAGGTGTCTTTATGGATCGTATCCATCCGGACGATCTGCCGCGTTTGTTCGAGGCGGACCGCAGATGTATCGACGGGGAAGCCGACCGGTCATTGACAGAATATAGAATGAAATTCGGTGAAACGTGGCGCTGGATGCGATCGGATGCGGTCATAACCGAACGGTTGGACGATGGCACTGCAACCCGAATGGTCGGTACTCAATCTGATGTGACCGCCTTGCATCATTCACGTAACGCGCTTGAAGAGAGCGAAAAGCGGTTCCGCACCGTATTGGAAGCCGCACCCGTTGGCATGGCGATCTTGGATCGAAACGGTAATTTCACCAGCGTCAACGCGTCTATGATGGAGCTGACGGGATACGATGACGCGGAAATGTTGAACAACTTCAGCCTTGCGCGTGTTCTGCCGAAAGAAGACATCGAAAACATTCGGGCGGCCATCACAGCGTTGATCAAATCTCGGGTACACGAAATATACCGTGCTGAGCATCGGGTTTTACGTAAAGATGGTGGTGAACGCTGGGGATTATTCAACATCACCTGGACCTATGATAAAAATGCCGGGGCGTATGTGTATATCGCCCAAGTCAACGACATCACCGATCAAAAGAAGCTGGATCAGATCAAGAGCGAATTCGTTTCAACCGTCAGCCACGAATTGCGTACGCCTCTCACCTCTATCAAGGGTGCTCTTGGGCTAATCAATATGTCTGCGAAAGACAAACTCCCTGCGTCGGCGTTGCGACTGATTGAAATTGCCCGGACGAATGCGGATCGCTTGACTGACATTGTCAACGATATCCTTGATCTTGAAAAAATATCGTCCGGTGACGTAGAATTTAATGTGCGCAGTATCGACATGAGAACAATTGTCGACGCGGCGATGACCGAAATGATGCCTTTTGCGGTTACTCACCAAAACCGTTTGGTCATCGAGCAGCCTGCGGAAACCGTCTATGTCAATGCGGACCGGGGTCGTATGATGCAGGTGCTGGCCAACTTGATTTCGAACGCTTGCAAGTATTCTTTCGAGAATACCGACGTCAAAATCAAGATTGAGGAGCACGAGGACGTAGCGATTGTATATATTCAGAATACCGGACCTGGCGTACCGGATTCATTCAAAAGCCGTATATTCCAAGCGTTCTCTCAGGCAGATGGATCAGACACACGCGCTAAAGGTGGTACGGGGCTCGGCTTGAATATCACTCGTCAGATCATATGGCGCCAAGGCGGTGAGATCGGATTTGAGAGCAAGCCAGACGGACCGACTGTTTTTTGGTTTACGTGTCCGCTTGCAACCCGTGTGAACGGACCGGAGTTAAACGATGAAATCGTAGCACGCAACATGTCACAACGACGGTTAAAAGTTCTCCATCTAGAAGATGATGAGGACTTTGCCGAAGTCCTCCGAGCCGGGCTCAGCCCATTTGCCGACGTCACGAATGTCACGCGTCTGAACGGAATGCGAGAAGTGCTGGACGATGGTCCGTATGATGTGATTATCTTAGATTGGACAGTCCCGGATGGTGACGCTGCAGACGTGCTCGAAGAAATTGGGGCAGTTCAACCAAAGGCACGTATAGTTGGCCTTTCATCGGATGCGGCCCGCAAAAAGGACAGTCGTGTAACCGCGCATCTGGTCAAATCGCAGACAGAGATGGCGCATATTATCGAGTGTGTAACGGACCTGGCCAAGGAAGCTAGCTAATTCTAGCGTCGGTTGAAGCAAAATAGATGCCTAAATTTGCCTTAAAAATGTCCAGATACTCTAGTTTATGACCACTAAGGAATAGTACGGCCTGCTCGCCGCTGAGTGGGGCCGTTTTCGGGAAGCAAGGGCGTTTTCAATGTCTCAGACAGAAACGATGCAGAATAAAGTTGCAGGATACTTGACGGGGGCCGTTCTGGCTACGGCATGGTATGGGTCAACGGCTGCATTGCTAACTGGACTTCCTGCTCAAACCGTTCCACTGGCCGGGGCCATTGCGATCTCTGCCATTACTCCGGCTTTTTTTCGGCGTCGGCATCAAAAATCCATACGTCAGCGATCCAAAGTGTCGCCTGCGCAGCAATTACGGCTGCTAAAGACGCATACGATGGTGAACTTGGTTGATACGAACAACCTTTTGATCGAGGTAAACGATCTTCTACTTGATGCAACAGGGTATTCGCGAGAAGAGCTGATAGGTAAACCCGTTGCGATGCTATACGCAGATAGCAATGGTGCGCTTGCCGATGAGATAAGAAATCTCTTGCGTCAGGGGAAGGGTTGGCAAGGCCAAACGCCGTTGCGCAGCCGGGATGGAAGCACCTGCGTTACACAAACCACCATCATGCCGTTGTTCGATGACAACGGGGCGTGGATTGGGTCGATTTCCGCCCGTACCGACGTAACCAAAACGACGCAACTTTTGGCCGAACGGGATACCGCGCTGACGCTCCACGAATTGCGCGATGATATCTGGATCGTGGATGAAACCTCAGAAACCATTGATTATATGAACCGAGCTGCCAAGCGCCGGTTCGGCTGGAGCGATGATAGCTATGCAGGTACGACGCTTGCGCAAATGGCGGAAAATCATGAGTGCTTAGCGATATATGAAGCATGTCGGTCTCTTAAGAAAAGTGGTGACAGTTTTAGAAGGGTGAATGTCGCCATTGGTGAGAGGACATTCGAAATTTCGATCAATTGGCTGCACAGGGGCACCCCGCGGAGCAGGTTCTTGATTATGCTGAATGATCTTACTGATCGCGTCGCACAGGAGCAGCAGCAGGCCGACTTCATCTCGATGGTCAGCCATGAACTACGCTCGCCTTTGACGTCAATCAAAGGGTCGATGGGGCTTTTGCTCTCCAAGGCCGCGGGAGAACTGACCCCTAAAGCCGAAGGATTACTGGAGATCGCGCACCGCAATGCGGATCGGTTAGTTCTAATTATTAACGATATTCTCGACATGGAGAAAATATCATCGGGCCATATGGACTTCGAAATTAAGGAAGCCGATCTTTCAGAAATGGTCCGCGAAGCGCTGCGCGCCAACGCGACGGCGCATCAACGATATGGTCTGAATATCCAATGTAGCGGCATCGATTCACCTAATATGGTTGAAACGGACGCAAACAGGATCATTCAAGTTCTGACCAACCTTATGTCCAATGCCGCAAAGTTTTCCAAACCTGGGGGAACTGTCGAAATCACCGTCAAGAATATTAGCGGTGGGTTGGTAGTGTCGGTGCGTGATGAGGGGGTGGGAATATCCGTCAGCGACCACCATAAAATCTTTCAGCGTTTTGCCGACATGTCTAACTCTGACCGCGCCGTCAAAGGCGGAACTGGTTTGGGGCTGAGCATCTGTAAAGTAATTATTGAAGGTTTGGGTGGTACGATCGATTTCGAAAGCCGAGAAGGTTATGGAACGACTTTTACGTTTACGTTGCCTGGAAAATTGCGCCATGGTGGCACAGACATAGATGCCCCGATTCTACGGAATGTCGGGTAAGGATTAGGTATGATTAAACTTCTTCACGTGGAAGATGATGCAGATATTCGTGAAATAGCGAAAATGGCGCTCGAGCTTTCTGGCGATTTTGAGGTCATGCAGTGCGAGTGTGGCGAAGACGCCTTGGCGCTTACCGCGTCTTACACACCCGACGTGCTGCTGCTGGACATGATGATGCCGGGGATGACTGGCCGTCAAACGCTTGAAAAACTTCGCGAGAACCCGGTTTTTGACGCTATCCCTGCGATTTTCATGACCGCACGGGCACAACCGAACGAGCTGGAAGAACTGCGCTCCATCGGAGCGACGGAAGTAATAAGCAAGCCATTTGATCCTATGTCGCTTAGTGACCAAATCAAAGCGGCCATTGCCTGACCAACATAACTTATTGCTCTGACCGCCCATTATCTGAGCGTGCAGTGATATCATCATTGCGCTGTGATGCATGAGTCTTATCGGAAAACTGGCCTGAAGCATATGGCGTACCTATCCGATAGGATAAGAGCATAGACCTATGCCGGGTCTGATGGCCCTCTTGGGCTCAGGACTTTAGAACAATTTGATTATATTTTCATCGTATCGGCGCTGCGCTTGCAGTTGCCAAGTATACCAAGGTGATAGATATGATGCATTCCCCCATTCCAAACCCTATCTTTGATAGCAATCCGATCATTCCTCGCGATCAAGTTGGGCCAGGCAATGGCGTATCTGCCAATTGGTTAAACTCTGTTCTCGGTCGGGAGCAGGCCGCGCAGGACGTAGGCATCTTTTTTTTGTATCCGTGGTCTGAGGCGGTGACGGCAAATCCGTACCCTCGCGGCGAATTGTGCCAGCGGTTGAGTGCTGCACAATCTTCCCACGTTGACAACGAAGCCACCCAACCAGGGGGTGCAAAACCGTCAACTGGGGCATATTACATTATTCCTTCGGACGACCACATCGTAATTGATAACTACTCAGCCCCCAATGGGGATTTCGTAACCTTTCTGGGCCAATTCACAAATGCTGAGCACCTTACGCGACATATTGACGTCACCGTACCGAGCAATGGGGAGAACGGAGACCTTATCGTTACGTCTGAAACCGGCTTTAAGGCCATCTTTCTGGGTGCCGGGGATGACACTGCTCAATTCGTTGATAGCGTCATTGATTTCACCCCGGCCGGAAAAACGGCTCTTTCCGTCGCAGACAAGATGAACGATGCCGACGAAGCGGAGATAGAAGCATTCTTGGCATCGCTCGGCACCGAGCTTTTCGAAACCCTGTTTCGGGGGCTGTGCGGTGCGTTGTTGTTGGCCAACCTTACCGCGCAATCATGTGCCGTATTATTGAATTCATTCGATCAGGAGGAACTTGCCGACATTTTGGGCGATATAGGGTCGCACGGTATGTCAATGATACTGGCCGAGATGACGGAGGGCGAAATAGGAGCCTTTTTCCAGAATGTCGGCAGTGAGGTAATGATAACGCTGACGACCCAGATGGGTAACGTGGTAGCCAACGCCATTAACGCTGGATTTGAAACGGCCAGATGGTTCTGGGCTGATGGCAATGACTTGTTTAAAAGCTTCGATGAAACCTCCGCTACGCCTGACAGTGGATGCGCAACAGTGTCGCTAGACAAGATTCCAACTACGGATTTTTACGACGTCGATCCATTGGGTGACGTATAAAGGCCGGCAACAAACGATTTTGCCAGCGGCTTTGTTGCTTTAGGCCACCTGCCATATTGTTTCCATTTTTTGACCAATTCTAGCCCCATTAGCACGTTAAGAAACTTATGTAGACGCCGCCGTCGCAGGCAGAAATCCAATTCCACGCTCTATCATCGCTCTAAAGCTTTGGTCTAAGGGCAAATCAGGATTGCCGGCGATGTCTGCAAATACATAAGCGAAAAGCGTATATTTGGGTTCAGTACTGGTCATGGCAAATCAATTCGACGTTTTCTATCTAGGCAATTTTGCTTCGATCGACCCGACCGAAGGCAACTCCAGATCCGAAAACGCTGCCTCGCTTCTGAATACCAGCTTCGGAGGCGCAGAGGCACCTCTGTACAATAACGTTAAAACTCTGTCTCCGGGTGCTACTGGTTATGGCAACACTGTACCCAACGCTTATGCGACGAATAATGATGCCGAAGTCGAAGACAACCCGACGACAGATGACACTTTTCGCATAGATGGGGGTGTCGATCAGACATTCGACGCGACGGCATCTTATGGCGCTACAATCACCTATGCCAACGGCCAACCGCCAGTAGATGTGGTTGCGATTGTCTTTCAAGATACCAACGGAAACCTCTATCTGGCCCCGGCGCAAGGTTCGTCAGCTTATCAAGATGCGCTTCAGGCTGGGCCGATAGAGTCGATTACCTTTAACACGGTAAGCACTGACACTGCTGACATGGCGGGCAGTCGCGTTGATGGCGATTATGTCACTCCTGACGGCTGGTTCGATGGCACCGCCGTCGGGGATAACCTTGCGGTTGGCTCGATGGATGCCCAAGCCGACAGAATAGATGACAACGATAATGCGATTAACGGAGGGGCGGGCAACGATACGATCGCGTCCGGTGCCGGTGCCGATACCGTTCTAGGCGGCGCGGGCGACGACAGTATCGACGGCGGCTCTGGCTCCGACGTGATATATGGCGACTCTGCTATAGGTGCAGCCACCAGCTTTTCCTGGGCCGACCAAGGTATTGCTGACAATGCTTCGGTCTCGGATGGGGTTACGGGAATTACCGGCTCGGGAGATATCCAGGTCAAAACCACTTTCGTCCAAGAGGGCAATTTTGTCTCTGCTTCGATGGAAAGCAGCGACGCTCTTTTCGACTATAATGACCTAAGCGATTCATCTTCGATCAGCATGTATGGCGGTGCGTCTGGGGCCGATACCAACACTGCCACAATGCAGATCGAGTTTTCTGCGCTGAATAACAGTGTTTCAGACGAAGTCAGCAAAGTCACATTCGGCATTTTCGACGTAGATCTCGCAAGTGGCTACGAAGACGAGCTCTTTATCAGAGCATATGATGCCAACGGCAATCTTATCCACGTTGATTTGACCGCAGGAAATTCCGATACGGTCAGCGTCGACGATGCTACGGGACGCGCCATTGCAATCGGTGCCGGCCGGGGCCTTACGTCTTCGAAGACCGGGTTTCTTCAGGTCGAAGTCGCCGGACCTGTCGCGCGGATAGAGATTGATTACAATAACCCTAACCCTGGTGATTCCCGGCAAGGTATCCGCGTTGGCGATCTAAAGCTTTCGACCATCAGCACCAATCAAACCGGAAACGACATCTTGGTGGGTAACGCCGGGGACGATTCAATTTTTGGTGAAGGTGGCGACGATTCCATCTCGGGTGGTGACGGAAGCGATAGCTTAGTCGGGGGGTCGGGCAGCGATACGATCCTCGGTGGTGCTGGCAACGACTTTATGTCTGGCGGCGACGATTCTGATGTATTCGTTATCGAAGACGGCTTTGGAACTGACACCATCGCTGGGGGTGAAGGCGGGGTCGACAGTGACCTGATCACCTTCAATGCGCTGACCAGCGGCGTCACGTTGACCTATTTGGGCCCCGAATCCGGGATGGCGACCGCAGGGGTCAACAGTGTTGATTTTACCGAGATCGAAAAGCTCGTCCTGACGGATTATGCCGATTTTGTCGATGCGACCCTATTTGGCGTTTCCCTCGAAACAGGGGCTGGTGACGACACGATCAACGTCGGGACAGGCTTATACGACATCAATGCCGGCACCGGCGATGACAGGGTTATCCGCAACACCGCGACGAATGTGACCGAAGCGGGTTCCGTCATTGACGGCGGTGCGGGGACGGATACCTACGTGGCCGGCGGTGCACTTGGCGGTAACACCATCAACCTTGAGACCGAAAAGCTGGAGTTTCAGGGAAATGATCGTGGGGACATCCGCAATTTTGAGAACGTCGAGCTTGATAACATCGCCGCTTCGGTAGTTGGTGATAGTGGTGACAACAAGATTACTGCTATCGGCGATTTCGATAACAATCTGGCCGGTGGCGGCGGCAACGATCTGATTGATGCAGGCGGCGGGAATGATAGTGTCAGCGGTGGTGCGGGCAATGACACATTACTTGGCGGGGCCGGAAACGATACGCTAGATGGCGGTGCTGGCGACGATCTGCTTACCGGCAATGACGGCAACGATGTCTTTATCTATTCCGGCGGCAATGACACCATCACCGACATGAATTTTGGTAGCAGTGGACCCTTGGATGACGGGATCACTACCAACAATGATTTTATCGATCTAAGCGGATATTACACCAAGATATTCGATCTTCGTGCGGATTATGCCGACAATAACGTGCTTGATCAGTCGAACTTCTCCACCGTCGACTACACGGGAAAAAGCCAGTTCGGTACAGGCTCACTGCGTTTTGCCGGGATGTCAGCATCTGATTTCAGCTACGATAATACTGGCGTGGTGTGTTTCGGGGCAGGTACGGCGATCCGCACGCCCCAAGGTGATGTATTGATCGAAGATCTTCGTGTTGGTGATTTGGTGAACACTATGGACAATGGTCCACAGCGGATAAAATGGGTCAACCAAAGGTCATATACCTTCGCGAATTTGCGGCATCATGAACATCTTTATCCGATCTTGATCCGCCGCGGGACCTTCGGGGCTGAGCGCGATCTATTGGTCTCCCAACAACACGGTATTCTCACCGGACGCACGGGTGATACATTTGCAAGAGCCAAACATCTGGTTGGGCACACAAATGGTGTCCGGTTTGCTCGTGGCAAAAAATCTGTCACCTACATTCATTTGATGTTCGAAAGCCACGAAGTCATTTTTGCTGAAAATGTGGCGTCAGAAAGCTTCTACCCTGGTCCGATGGCACTTGACCAAATGACCCCGCAGGACCGTCTAGCCTTTTCGAAAGTGCTTCCCGGACTGAGCCTTGG
>DRFG01000301.1 GCA_011050655.1 Roseobacter sp. | reverse complement strand
TTCATTTGATGTTCGAAAGCCACGAAGTCATTTTTGCTGAAAATGTGGCGTCAGAAAGCTTCTACCCTGGTCCGATGGCACTTGACCAAATGACCCCGCAGGACCGTCTAGCCTTTTCGAAAGTGCTTCCCGGACTGAGCCTTGGGTTTGGCAAGGTTACGCGTGAACACGTTAGCAATGTGTATGGGACCACTGCGCGAAAGTTCCTTGGCAGAAAATTTTTGATTACTAACGTATCTAAACCAAAGCGGACACATGGAACACCTGCAAACCGCCGCGTTAATCATACGCAGGTTGTGGGCTGTCGTCGTCAGGATAACCTATTTATCGCAAAATCCACCGCGTGACTGCATACGGTATCGCATTTCTATCACCGTCGCAGTGCAAACCTGTTTCGACTAACGGAATTCGCAAATAATTAATTACATAATCGCTATTATCAGACACAATCCGCGTGAAATCTGCACAGCTGGCGTAGTATTCTATGTACAAGCCTGTCAATAAAACAGGATCAATTTCCGATGGCGCAGTCCTTACTTTAACATTATTTAATCATGACTGTGTGAACGCAAAGACAAGTGATATCGGCCGCCATTTCGCAGAAACAGCGCCCGATAATTCATTAAAAGCTCACCCCTACATCTCAGGCAGCCCCTTCAAGACCTTGTCCAAGGTTGCCGGATAATCGCGAACCCGCACGCCGGTCGCGTTAAAGATCGCATTCGTGATTGCTGCACCAGCCCCCGAAATTCCCAATTCCCCCACGCCCTTGGACTGCATCGGATTGGCCCAACTGTCACGTTCCTCTAGGAATACTGCGTCAATCTGCGGGACATCCAAATTCACCGGCACGTGATATTCGGCCAAGTTGTGATTGACGATGTGACCGTCCCGCAAGTCATGGACCAGTTCTTCAGTAAGCGCGGAACCTATACCAAAAATCATTCCACCGTGACATTGAGACCGGGCAGTCTGCATGTTCAAAATTCGGCCAGCTGAAAACACGCCAAGCATCCGCCGGACCCTAGTTTCCCCGGTAACAGCGTTTACTGCAACCTCGGCAAAATGCGCCCCGAAAGTCGCTTGCTCCACCTCATCACTGGTTTTCCCAGGCTCAATATGACCTATCGCCGACAGATCGCGTGTCAAAAGTTGCGCCAACTCGTGCTGGACATTGCCTGATATAATGGACCCATCCTTGATCGTAAGCTCGGCTGGATCTGTACCTAAAAGGTCAGCAATCTCTGATCGGAGCGTCTGACACGCCAAAAACACGGCTGACCCCGTCGAACCGGCACCCCATGACCCGCCGGATCCCGCCGCAGGTGGAAAATCTGTATCACCAAGTTTGACCTCAATTCGATCCAACGGCAGCCCCAGCATTTCTCCTGCGATCTGCGCCAAAATGGTATAGGTTCCGGTACCTATATCCGTCATGTCTGTTTCGACTGATACTGTGGCATCGCTGTGAAGGATCACGCGCGCCTTAGCTTCGTGCAAGATGTTGCCTCGTGCCGCCGATGACATTCCCACACCGATTAACCATTCACCTTCGCGGACAGCTCCGGGGGTCGGGTTGCGTTTTTCCCAGCCAAAACGTTTTGCCCCGGTGGTCAAACAATCCGCAAGGCAGTGGGAGGAAAACTTTTTATCCTTTTCGGGGTGATCTTCGGGAATGTTTCGCAAGCGCAGTTCAACCGGGTCAATACCGGCATCATGTGCCAATTCGTCCATTGCGTTTTCTAGGGCCAACATACCCACTGCTTCACCTGGCGCGCGCATGGACCCTGCGCAAGTAAGATTAACTCGCGCTATCTGGTGCGAATAGGAGCGATTTTTGCCTGCATAAAGAAAATGAGTCGCCAACGCGACAGGTTCGCTAAAAGCCTCACCAGGCAGGTTTGACACTAAGGCGTCATGACCGATGGCTGTTAGCTCTCCTTGTTCATTTGCGGCCAAGCGCAGACGTTGATGCGTCGCACTGCGGCGCATTGTCGTTTCAAAGACCTGAGGGCGGGTCATCACGACGCGCACAGGGCGTCCCAATTCTTTGGCAGCGAGTGCCGCCGCTACTGCTTCGGGAGCAAGGCCAAGCTTCGAGCCGAAACCGCCGCCGACATAGGGGGCAAGAACACGGACATTTTCCGGGTCGATACCTAGAGAATCTGCCAGCTCGTTTCGGTTGAACTTCAACATCTGAAGCGAGCTATGCAAGGTCACCTTTTCGCCGTCCCACCATGCAATTGAAGCATGGGGTTCCATTGCGGCGCTATTTTGCGAGGGTGTAGTATAGGTGGCATCAACGCTGAATGCTGCGTCGCGCATGGCACTTTCGATATCACCTTGTTCGATCTGTTTGGCGGCAGGGCGCTCTATCGGGGCATCACCATCCAGAAAGTCAGTGATCGCGTCCGGCAAGATTTCGTAAGTGACCGAGATATTCTGCGCTGCGTGTCGGGCGTGCTCAAAGGTTTCCGCGACCACGAGCGCAATGGGCTGGCCAAAATAGGCCACGTCACGCGGCCCTTGAACGGGTGCTTCGTTGGCACCCCCCTGCGCCGGGTTACGCAACATCCGCTCATCGGTAATGATCGTCAACACACCGGGTAGCGCGAGGGTCGCCGTTTCATCTATTGACGTCACGCGCCCTTTTGCAATCGTCGCACGTACTAGCATTCCGACCGCCTCGGTTCCATCGCCGACCTCGGCCGCATAAGTAGCTTGGCCGGTGACTTTTAGCGGGCCATCACGCCGAGGCGTAGGTGTTCCGATAACCCCCTGTGCCATTTCGTCCAAAACGGGGGGTTGGCTTTCATTCATTTTTAAATGTGCAGTCATTGCGATACCTCCGTCAGCGTACTCAACACAGCCTTAAGAGTGCGGCGCGCAAGCGGGATCTTGAAATCGTTTTCACCATATCCTTGTGCGTCGGTCAGCAAAATATCCGCTGCCCTGTCAAACAAGGCGTTACTAGGAGCCTTACCCATTAGCTCGGCCTCTATTTCGCTATTGCGCCAAGGCTTGGGGGCAAGCCCGCCAAACGCCAATGCAGCGGTGCTGATCTTGCCGTCCTCTACCTTCACCAAGGCGGCTATGGAAACAAGAGCGAAAGCATAAGATGAACGGTCACGTACTTTACGATAGATCTGGGATGCCTCAACCGGCTTGGGCAGCCGGACTGCGGTGATCAAATCCCCCGGTTGAAGGGTGGTTTCAATGTCCGGAGTGGTGCCGGGCAGACAGTAAAGATCATTGAGTGCGATCTGACGTGACGTGCCATCATGGCCTTCGACCTCAACAATCGCATTAAGCGCCATCATAGCCACCGCCATATCTGACGGGTGGGACGCGATGCAGTGTTCACTGGTACCAAGCACGGCAAGGGATCGATTGAACCCTTCTTTCGCCTGACACCCGGTGCCCGGTGCACGTTTGTTACAGGGCATCGCGGTGTCATAAAAATAACCGCACCGAGTGCGCTGGAGAAGGTTACCACCCGTCGTGGCCTTGTTGCGCAATTGCGCTGAAGCGCCGGCCAAAAGCGCGCGTGATAGTACCTCGTAGTCGCGCTTAACGGTAGAATGGCCTGCAAGATCACTGTTGGTGACAAGTGCACCAATCCGCAAACCCCCTTCTTCGGTCACATCGATGGTACCTAGGTCCAGACGGTTGATATCGACTATACTCTGCGGGGTCATTACCTCGAGCTTCATCAGGTCAAGAAGATTAGTGCCGCCAGCTATAATAGCTGCACCGTTTCTCGCATCAGTGGTGGCGTCCAAGCGGGTTTCAGCCCTTGCGTATTCAAAGCTTTTCATCGTGCTCACCTTCTGCGGCCTCGCGGATGGCATTGACGATGCCGGGATACGCCGAACAACGGCACAAATTGCCGCTCATCCGTTCCGAGATTTCAGAATCCGACAAAGTAACGTCACCCTCTAACGTTTCCGACACATTAGATGGCCAGCCGGCCTTTGCTTCTTCCAACATGGCGGTGGCTGAACATATCTGTCCGGCCGTGCAGTAACCGCACTGAAACCCATCATGACGTACGAAAGCGCTTTGGAGCGCGGACATGGCTTCGGGTGTACCCAATCCTTCAATAGTCGTAATTTCATCCCCATCATGCATGCAGGCTAGTGTCAGGCATGAGTTGATCCGTCGCCCGTTAACAATAACCGTGCAGGCGCCGCACTGGCCGTGATCGCAACCCTTCTTCGTTCCGGTTAAACCAAGGTGATGACGCAGGGCATCCAGCAAACTCGTCCTGGAGTCAGCAACAAGCATTCGCTCTTCACCATTTACATGGAGGGGAGTTTTGAGGGTCATATATTTACTTTCCGGTCTATCACCTATCGAATTTCGTTTTACTTGGCCTGCGCATTAGCACCCGATGAGCGTGGAAAAGACCTTCAGATTCGCCATACCCGACCCTTGTTGCGCAGCAGACTGTGTAACCTGTCGGGCTCAGCCGCATCGAAGATATCTACCATGTGAGTGCGCCTCCTGTTTGAGTGTATCAAAGAATTAACTTCGCTCTGACGCTTTCGTTCCCAGCACAGAAAACGACACAGTTTGTTGTGGACGAGAATATTTTGCACATATGAAAACTAGTCCTGCGTGCGGCATAGCCAAAAGGCCGTCTATGCTCGGCTCAAGGATTCTTCACGCCGCGCTCTTGTATCTGACATTAGAGCGCTATCTTAAAACGGATATGTCGCGCTAAAATGGAAACATAATGGAACACGTCTCAATTGATCTCTGGGCAACTAATCTTGAGCCATCGGTTCCTGATTTAGCCACATGGCTGGCTGCATTGGAGGCGCGGGTTTCACAAACTGCTGCCAGAGGCGGCCATATGTTGGTCCTCCCCGAATTTGCCTGTGCGCAATGGCTAAGCTTTGCCCCGTTGGATTTACCAACCGAGCATACGATGGGCTGGCTTTACGAGACTGGTGAAATCGCTTTGCCGGCCATTGCAACGATGGCCATGCACTATGGCGTATCGGTCTTAGCCGGGACAATCCCATTTGCATCAGCGATCAAAGACGGGGTGCAAACCTATTTCAACCGTGCGTGGTTACTAACCCCCGACGGTGAGCGTCACACTCAAGACAAACTCAGCCTGACCCCGCTAGAAGTGCAAAGCGCCGGTGGCGTTACCGTGCATGGCGAAAGTATAAATGTCTTTGAATGGAATGGCCTGCGTACCGCGATGATCATCTGCTTAGACACCGAATTTACCGACCTGTGGTCGCGATTAGGCGGCTTGAACCTTGATCTGATAATTATACCCGCAAAGACTGATATGATTACCGGTTACAATCGCGTGTTCAGTTGTGCCCGCGCGCGCGCTATCGAGCTTCAAACCGCCGTTTGCGTTCTAGGGGCAGTTGGTGTGCCATTCGGTCAGGCCGCAACTGACACAGGCGTCGGGGGTGCCAGTGTCTTTCTGCCCTGCGATGTCGGCGTATCATTGGACGGTATACATGCTACCTTTGCACCGCAAACGGCAGCGATGGGGACCAATCACGTTTTGATAGCGGCGGACATCCCTGTCGGGGCGTGCGGCAGGTTGCGCAATGGATTGGCAGAGGCCGAGGTCAGCCCCGCGCTGTGGGACGCCAGCCATCTAGCCATACAGGACACGGCGCAAGTTAATCCCGAGAGCGCGAAATAAAGCGGTATAGCAACACGAGCAAAAGCCCGAACCAGTGACGCTGGCACACCCAAGAAGCCTGTGACATCACCTGTAAAACGTATTACTCTTCGCCGGGCGATCGTCGAATTCGACACGCTCGGTTTTTGACCGGTTCGTACAAAGGCAGTATGATGACAGATGATCAGCCTTCAGGTGGGTCAGCCCCGTGTTTTGCCCACATGGTTGTCGGTGGCTATTCGATAGACCCCGACACATGGCAAGATGTGTCCCGATTTCGCCGCGCCGAAAGAACCCGTCTTCTTGCTGCGCGAGCGCTTTCAAGCACCGCCCGCCAAAGCGCCACTGATACGCTGATTCAAGCGCTTGTATCCGAGGTTCCATTCGTCTCAGGTTCAAAGCTTGCGGTTTATTGGCCTATTCGTGGCGAACCAGACCTGCGCGAATGGATGATATCAGCGCACAAAGCGGGTGTTGCGGTATTGCTACCGGTAGTGACCGAAAAAGGTGCCCCGCTTGAATTCCACCATTGGCAGCCCGATTGCCGCATGGCCCGTGGAATTTGGAACATCTTGGTTCCTGCGGATGGCGCGCCGGATGTTCCCGATATCGTCGTGTCACCGTTGGTAGGCGTAGATCAACAGCTTTACCGATTGGGAAATGGCGGTGGTTACTATGACCGGACTCTCGCTTTGCTTTCTCCGACGCCGCGCGTAATAGGTGTAGGTTTCGATGGGTGTCGACTGCCAAGTGTATTCCCGATGCCATGGGATATCCGCATGGATACGGTCATACTTTCTAACGGTGACATCTATCACCTAAGCGATGATTAAATGATAAAGAATACAAGGGTCATCCATACCCCGATAGCGACGATAACGATGCGCAATGCGCGGGTGTTCTGAATGCGTCGTGCATACTTGGCACCCAGATATCCACCCAAGGTCGTCGCCACAGCCAGAACCAAAGCCGATTCCCAGGCGATCATTCCGGCAAAGGCATAAGTTGTCACTGAAACCACCGATAAGATTGCTGACAACAGGTTTTTCAAGCCGTTCATGTTGTGCAGGTTTTCAAAGCCGATCAGCCCTAATACGGCGAGAAGGATAATACCGAGGCCCCCATTGAAATACCCGCCATAGATCGCAACTATTCCAAGAGCCAATGCCGAGGCAGTTGGACCCACTGGCCCCAAATCGCGCCGCTTGACCATAGCAATCAGACTAGGTCCCAATGCGAAAAGCGTCGTGGCACATAGCAGCAACCAAGGAATGATGCCAATGAAGGCATCGCTTGACGTCACAAGTAACAAAATAGCCCCGATAAGCCCGCCAACCGCAGTTACCATATAGACGACACGTAGCTTAAGTGTGCCTTCCTTATGCAAGTCGTGGCGGTACGCCCACGCGCTTGCTATGTATCCCGGCAGCGCCGTCAACGTTGCGGTCGCATTCGCCATGATCGGTGGGACCCCAATCCAGATCAGTGCCGGAAAGCTGATCAATGTGCCGCCGCCTGCTAGGGCATTTATAGCCCCTGCAGTCAGACCCGCGATAACTAGAATGATATACGACAACATAACGACTCTTTCATTGGCTCGTGCACCTCTTTGCCCTATCGTCGATTGGTCTGCAAATTGGTCTGAATTCAGGATGATATCATGGGTACTCGAAAGCCGAGGCGTTAATGCGGCTTCGCGATTACATCGACGCCGTAGCGCCCTTTGTTGGAGACAAACTTCCTGCGGAGCGACAGCTTGCAACCGATATACGGTGCAGCCGTGAAACCTTACGCGCAGGGTTGGCCGTGCTTCAGGCTGAAGGGGAGCTTTGGCGCCACGTCGGCCAAGGGACATTTCGCGGTTCACGTCCAATTGGCAAGCCGGTGCGCGACATCATCCTGCTAGAAGCAACCACCCCTATGGACCTCATGGAAGCCCGGGTACTGTTAGAACCCCCAGTATCGGCGACCGCCGCTTTGCGACGCGCAGATGATGACATCGTGTTGCTAAACCAACGGGTTGATGCATGCCAGAAGGCCCAAGATCGTTCGGCATGCGAAAGGGCCGATGATGCATTTCACCAGACAATTGCCCATGTTGCGCGGAACCCAGTTTTAATCGCGCTGTTGCGTTATTTTTCAGGGGCCAGATATCGCCCGGTGTGGCAGCGAGAATGGGATCGCACCTACCGGCGGCTTGGCGTGACTGAATTTACCCGTACCCATTCTGAGCAACATCGCATCATAGTAAGTGCCATCGCTGACAGGGATGCCAACGCTGCTCAAATTGCAATGGCGACCCACCTTGAAACTGTAAGTAAAGCCATGCTTGTTGCGGGCGACTAACCCCTGGACGGTGATGGTTATAATCTGAATAACTCATTCCCCATGCGGCTACATTTTTCTGGATCAAAGAGATTTCGCCCTAGCTTATGGTCTAACAACGCTCTGGTTTGGTGACACAAAATGAACGTCGATTTTCTAAAAAATTTAATTGCCGTTCCGTTGACATAAATTTTCTAGAACTAGCTCTAGGTTGAAAAGGAGGTCACCATGACGCATTCGAAGATAACCAGGCGAGGTATTTTAGGAGCAGGGGCCGCAGCAAGTATCGCGACCGTAGCACAGGCTTCCGAAAAAGATGACCCCATCACTGACGTGGAATCCGACGGCACTGATCACCGGAAACTATTGTTGAAAGATACCAAACACATTCGCGAATATTACCGGTTAGCGCGAAGCTGAAAAACCTCTACTATGGAGAGTATTTGATGTTGAAACGAAAGACAGGGACCGCTGTTCGGGCATCGAGAACCCACAACTATGTTGAACAGAAATCCGTTGGCAACCTGGATCGCCGTTCGTTCTTGATGGCCTCCGGCCTTGGCGCGGCCGCTATGATGGCCCCCATAACTGCTGCGGGAAGAGTACAAGCCGCTCCAGCCGATACGCCAGCCCTCTCCCCTGAAATCAAACATGTCAAAACCATTTGCCAGTTCTGCTCTGTTGGGTGTTCGATCTGGGCCGAGGTGGAAAACGGAGCATGGATCGGGCAGGAACCTGTTTTCGAAAGCCCGATCAACCAAGGAACCCATTGCTGCAAAGGTGCAGCCATGCGCGAAATTTCCAAGGGTGAGCGACGCCTGAAATATCCGATGAAGAAAGTTGCTGGCGAATGGAAGCGCATTAGCTGGGATCAGGCGATTTCTGAAATTTCACAGAAATTAGGCACCATCCGTACTGATTATGGCCCTGACAGTGCCTACTGGCTTGGGTCAGCTAAATTTTCGAATGAACAGGCATATCTCTTCCGTAAATTTGCCGCCTATTGGGGTACAAACAACGTCGACCATCAGGCCCGCATTTGCCATTCGACGACAGTGGCTGGCGTTAGCAATATTTATGGCTATGGCGCCATGACCAATACGTTCAACGATATCCGCAACTCCAAGTCTATGATCATCATCGGTGGAAACCCGGCAGAAGCGCATCCTGTCTCAATGCTGCATGTGCTGAACGCCAAGGAAAACGGCTCGAAATTAATTGTGGTCGACCCCCGGTTCACCCGCACAGCGGCCCACGCCGATGAATATGTCCGAATACGCCCAGGTTCCGACATCGGTTTTCTGATGGGACTGGTCCGCGAAATCCTAGCAAACGGCTGGGAGGCAAAAGAATATATTGATCAGCGGGTTTGGGGGATCGAGGAAATCCGCACAGAGGCCGAAAACTGGACCCCAGAAGAAGTAGAGCGCGTATCGGGAATTCCTGCTGATCAAACCCGAAAGGTCGCCCGGATGCTGGCGGAGAACCGTCCGGGGACCCTAGTATGGTGCATGGGACTGACCCAGTCTTCGGTCGGGTCATCGAAAACCCGAGCGGCATCTATTCTGCAATTGGTGCTTGGCAACATCGGCATGCCGGGCGGTGGGGCAAATATCTTTCGCGGGCACGACAACGTTCAGGGGGCAACCGACCTTGGTGTCGCTTGTGATACTCTCCCGGGGTATTACGGATTGTCTGCGAGTGCTTGGAAGCATTGGAGCCGGGTTTGGGGTACCGATTATAACTGGATGAAAGACAGGTTCGGGTCGCAGGATCTGATGGAAAAAGAAGGTATGGCGCTAAGCCGCTATATGGACGCCATTCTGGAAAATCCAGAGTCGATTGAACAGCCCAACCCAGTAAAGGCGATGATCTTTTGGGGCCATGCCGCCAACTCTATTACCCGTGGTCCTGACCAGCTTCGCGCCTTGGAAGAAGTCGAACTTCTCTGCGTTATCGACCCGCATCCGACGCAAGTCGCTATTATGACGCAAAAGAAAGACGACGTTTACCTTCTGCCCGCAGCCACCACCGCCGAGATAGATGGTTCCGTCACCAACTCTTCTCGATCCGTGCAATGGCGCACCAAGGTGTTTGAACCATTATTCGAGGCGAAAAGTGATTATGAGATCACATATCTTTTTGCCCAAGCCTTGGGATTTGCTGACGAGATGTTCAAAAACATCGAGGTAAATGACAATAACCCGTCTGCTGAAAGTGTCCTTCGTGAAATCAACAAGGGTACTTGGACGATCGGGTATACAGGTCAAAGCCCCGAGCGACTCAAGCTCCATATGGAAAATCAGGACAAGTTTGATTCTATTTCATTGTTGGGCAAAGAGGATCCTGTAAAGGGCGAATATTATTGTCTTCCTTGGCCAGCGTGGGGATCTCCGGACTTGAAACACCCAGGCACCCCCTTGTTATACGATACCTCTAAATCCGTCGCGGAAGGTGGGCTGCCTTTCAGGGCGCGTTGGGGCGTAGAACGCGAAGGATCCAACCTGCTAGCTGAAGACAGCTATACCGTCGGGTCCGAAATTAAAGATGGCTATCCCGAAGGTACGTTAGGCATGATCGAAGCCTTGGGTTGGACCGATGATCTGACGTCGAAGGAAAAGCTGATCATCCTCTCTATTGGAGTCGGCCGGTTCGATTTGAAGCTGCTCGATTTACCTGAAAGCGAAGCCAGAGCGGCTTTGCAGGGGCTTGAACGTGAAACCATGAATATCGCGGGTCAGGCGGTTCAAATTGACGGTCAGACCAACGATGGAGTCTCTTTAACAAGCAAGTTCCCTGGGTATCCTCAGCAAGCCTTGATAGCGATCGAAGCATATTTGGCTGATGATATTGGCGATACGTCCAGCGACGGTGGCAATGATTTGGCGGGGGATATCCGCAAGGTAAATTGGAAAACTGACCTGTCGGGCGGAATCCAACGGGTTATGATCTCCCACGGCCTGGCACCTTATGGCAATGGCAAAGCCCGTATGGTTGTGTGGAACTTTCCAGACCCCGTTCCGCTACACAGAGAACCTCTATATACCCCTCGCCGTGACTTGCTGCCTCAATACGCGACCTACAGTGATCGTCGTAAGTGGCGCCTGCCCGTGCTTTACGAGAGCATACAAAAGGTCGATTACGCGACAGAATTCCCGACGATCTTAACTTCGGGGCGACTGGTGGAATACGAAGGCGGTGGCGATGAAACGCGATCAAATCGCTGGCTTGCGGAATTCCAGCAGCACATGTTTGTCGAGGTCAATCCAATCGATGCATCTAGCATAGGTGTCGCTGACAAAGATGACTGCTGGGTGGTGACCCCTGAAGGTCGCATTCGCGTGGCGGTCATGGTGACCAACCGCATACCTGCGGGAACTGTGTTTTTACCGTTCCACTTTGCAGGGTTTTGGATGGGCGAAGATATCAGTGGCCGTTACCCGGATGGTGCAACCCCCTATGTCGTTGGTGAGGCAACCAATACCGCCCAGACTTATGGCTATGATATTGTTACACAAATGCAAGAAACCAAAGCGACATTATGTCGTTTGGAACGGGCTTAGGAAGGTTGACATGGCTAGACTGAAATTCCTTATCGATGCGGACAGATGTATCGAATGCAATGCCTGTTCGACGATTTGCAAAAATGAACACGAGGTGCCTTTCGGCATGGTCAGGCGCCGCGTTGTCACACTTAACGACGGCGAACCGGGCGAAAAGTCGGTTCCGATCTCATGCATGCATTGCACCGATGCGCCCTGCGTTGCGGTATGCCCGGTATCGACGCTGTACCAAACCGACTTGGGCATCGTGCTTCATGACAAGGATACTTGCATTGGGTGCGGCTACTGCTTTTACGCATGCCCTTTCGGTGCGCCTCAATTTCCCAGATCCACATCCTTTGGTACCCGTGGGGTTATGGATAAGTGTACGTTCTGCGCGGGCGGCCCAGAAGAAAACGGATCAGAGGCAGAGTTCCAGAAATATGGCCGCAATCGTATTGCGGAAGGGAAATTGCCAATCTGCGCCGAAGTTTGCGCCACCCGAGCACTTTTGGCCGGCGACGCGGACACAGTAAGCGAAATTTACCGTGAACGCGTAATCAACCGCGGTTTCGGCTCCGGTGCGTGGGGTTGGAAAACCGCATACTATCCAGAGGGTGAGCAAAATGAGTGACGCTAGCGAAGATCGTGGCAAACGTTTTACCCGGTACCGGGTATGGGGTGGTATCGTGGCCGGACTGTTGGCAATCACTTTGGTTTGGCAGGCAATAGAGCTTTTCGATGACGATGCCCGGACCATACCCGAAGTGCGATGGGGGGTCGCTCAGGATCCGAACGGGGTTGGCATTATTGTAAGTAAGTCTCTTGCCGACCGCACCAACTTTCAAAGAGAACGTTATATCAGCGGGCCATCCCCAGACAGCAACGAAGCCCTGCCCTTTGCTCTTAATGATCGGGTTTTATTCACAGAAACCCCGATTGCCGAGCCATCAGACCTTTTGACACGCACGTGGCAGACGCCGGATGAAAACACGCTGAATATGATGCGACCTGCGCGTCGCGTTATTGGGACTTCATCGCTTCCCTATGTCAACGCAGACTTACTGCAACGTCCCTTTGCGCGGGACTGGCGGTTGGTAATTGCTGACTTTACTACCCATTTGGCGGCGATCTCCATTCTTGGTTTCTCATTCTTGCTTGCGTTGTTTCTTGCCGTGCGCGGCCGCATTCCGATCTCCGAAGGGAAAAGCGGTCGTACCGTCAAACGCTTTAACGTGCTTGAGCGCGCCAATCACTGGATGACGGCCCTTAGCTTCATTATGCTGGCGCTCACAGGTATCGTGCTATCCGTAGGAGTGACATTGTTTCAACCCTTCGGCGACAGAGTGTTGGGGCTTGCGGGATGGATATCAACTTGGGGCCACACCATTTTCGCCCCGTCTTTTGCATTGGGTATTCTTGTCATGGCCGTGCTTTGGTTGCGCCAAAACCTACCCACCAGACTTGATCTACATTGGCTCGCTAGATTTGGGGGATTTCTTAGCAGTCAGGATTCCACGCCGTCAGCCCGTCGATTCAATGCTGGCCAAAAGCTCATCTTCTGGTCAGCGATCCTAGGCGGTCTAATCATGGTAGCGACCGGGGTATCCCTGTTATTCCCATTCTATTGGTTGGACCTCACGGGGATGAGCTGGGCAATGATGATCCACGCAATAATCGGAGTCCTGCTGATCGCGATCTTTATCGGTCACATCTATATTGGAACGGTTGGCATGGAAGGAGGATTCTGGGCCATGTGGGACGGCGACGTGGATGTAAATTGGGCCGCTGAACATCACGACCTGTGGTTCCAAGAGATCGAAAGCGAAGATAGGGGGCAACCGTTATGAAAACATTCTTATACGGATTGACCCTTGCCGCAGTCATTGCTGGGGTAACATATCTTGGTTATCAAAATCTTTATATTACCAGTGTTGAACGTGTAAAAGGACCGTCTTTGAAGGTCTATTCCAGTGACTAGTGCCTGATAGAACTATAGCACGGCAACAGCAGTTATTCCTCAAGGGATTGCTGTTGCTGACGGACGTTGAACCGACACCCATACTTGGCGATAGCTAGCTACCTATCCCCGCGCTCACCCGCCAATCTCGCTATATGCCTGATGCGAAAATCGGTGGAATATCTGTCTTTGCGCAATTGGTTTAATGTTGTTTAGATGCGGTGTTTCGGCGGTCTCAAGGCGTTCTAATGCTCATACTACCCTTAGGCCGGCAGGGCACTAAACTTCTGGTTGGTCGCTAGCGTTTCCATCTTTTCACTGCTGCGTAACGGCGAGTGCTATCAGCCAACACGGCGAAATCCCCGCCCAATTTTACCGGCTCGCCCAAGATTATCATATCGCGGGGAAGCACCACTTCTTGGCCACCCAGATCAATAAAGCCAAAGGTGTCCTGCCAATTGCCAATTACGGCGACTACGCCCTCTGATGAGATTTCAGCAGTCAGCTCTCCCAATATTCGCCCCTCGGCATTTACAAGAGTAGCACCTTCATATTCCGCCAGATCGGTTTTTCGACCCAGTTGCGGGACATCAGAGCCTTCAAGCGCAAGAACTGCTTCCTCAAGTTTAGCAACGGCATCCGCTCTGCGCCCGTTCTGAAGCGCCCGGCGTGCTTGGTTGACGGCGTCTTCTGACTCCGAAAACATACCCATCGAAAGCTCACTGTAACGAGCAACCTCCAACACGCGGAATGCTTCGTCGATCGCGGTCACGGAAGCTCCTCTTTTGCCCGAAGACAAGCCAGAGATCGCTTTTTTCAATTGGTCCGTTGCCCCCTCTTGCAGGGCGATACCCGGCTGAGGTGCTTCGTCAGTCTGCTGTGCCCACACGGGAAGGGCTACAAGCGCACACGCTATCGCAAGTATCGCTGCACGGTTTCGCACTGTTTCAGGACATCCCATGTTTCCACCCTATTTTGATAAGCGCATAATTGACTGGAAAGGTGAGTATCGCGCCGACGAGAAGACCGAAGCTCGCAAAGCCCCAAAACGCGAAAGTGTTGGGAGGCGGTGCCGCGCCGACCACACGCGGGGTAATTTGCGCCATCACGAAACCCATGCCGATCATGACCGACGCCATGGAAAAAAATTCGGCGCGGAATGCCTTCCATAGCGCTGTGAAAATGTCGTTGCCCTGTAACAGAAATGCCCAAAGCTGGAATATAATCCAACCAAAGGCAAAACCGACGGCGTATTCCACCCAAAATTCCTGCCAAAAGGTAACGCCATTGAGGCGAAGCACGATCATTGCAGTCACAATGCCCAACCCGTCACCCCCAACGCAGTGAATCAAGGCACCAATTGTTTTATAGAATTGATTGTCGACGTATTCTTTGTGTTTTTGCTTTTTTTCCTTTTCGGTCATATCGCCCACACCGGAAGGCCGACAGGTCCAAAAATAAAACGCCAAGCCCAGAATGGAAAAAAAGAAGATAATGATGGGCCACGCCGCTTTTAATGGTGGGTTAACGGCAGTGTTTACAAAAAGCATGTCGTATAATGCCCACCCGGCGCCACCCATGCCGATGAAGTACCACGAAGTGACGAACCAAGGATCGGCAAGAAAAGCAAAAAGTTCCATCTCGGCACCTTCGTCACCGCGGTAATTTGGTCATTATAGTGCAGCTATCTTATACCTAATAAACTCAGTCCCCTTGCCACAGGTTCCTCGCAAAATAGGACAAGCTCAAATTCATGAGGGAATTCTTATCATTCAAATTGCACCTTGCAAGGGTGTTTCACCCTTCGCTGTCGGCATGATAAATCACATTTGGCGGGGTATATATCTGTGACGGTTTGATATCCGCAGCGGCAGGTTCGACATCCACTAAACACGTATGTGCGATGGGTCCCTGCGCCAGTCGCGATGTTCCCTTGTCAACTGTCAGAACGTTCGGATTTCCGTTGCGACAGCTATCGTCGCTGGGGTCATACCAAGCACCTGTGGCGATTTGAATAACACCGAGCATTATATCGTCGCTAAGACGCACACTGGCAAAACAAGACCCCCTGTCATTGAATATCCGCACCACCTGCCCCTCTTTCAAACCTCTGGCTGTCGCGTCAGCGCTATTCATCACGCAAGGTTCCCACCCAGCCGCACGGTCCGCCTGGCTGACCGCACCGTGGTCAAGCTGCGAATGGAGTTTGTT
>DRFG01000300.1 GCA_011050655.1 Roseobacter sp. | reverse complement strand
CTGGTGATGCGCAAGCTCACAGACATTAAGGTTTAAGGGGTTCTGACATGCAGATATTTACGACTGTCAACGATATGCTTGGGCCCATCGGCTTGATTGCAGTGTTGGGCATCCTTGGGCTAATGATGGTTGCCACAACCGTTATTATGATGCTTCGCCAACCCGAAGATCCGCTGGCTAAGCTTAAACGCAACCAGTCCGACGCCAACGTCGGCGCAAATCAACAGCGCCTTCGGCAGTCTGACCGGAACGAACAACTTCAAAAGTTTGCCAAATTTCTTGAGCCAGAAAACGTCGAAGAGCTGAGCGCCAAGGCATTGATGTTGCGACAAGCTGGATATCGGTCGCGTGATGCCGTTCGGTTTTTTCACTTTGCCCAAATGACACTTGGCATCGCGGGTCTGGTTATTGGCGTCGTCTACGTCAACTTTCTGGGTGGCGGTGAAGGTTTGAGCACCAACAAGATGATGCTGTATACCGTCGGACCCGGCGGCATCGGTTATTATCTGCCTCGGTACTGGATCACAAAACGTGTCGAGGCGCGTAAGGAACAGATCACTCGCGGGTTTCCTGATGCCTTGGACATGATGCTCGTCTGCGTCGAAGCCGGCCAATCTCTGGATCAGTGTATTGTACGCGTCGCAAAGGAATTGCACGCCTCTTACCCAGCCCTGGCTGAAGAGTTCGAAATAGTGGCCTACGAGATGAAAGCCGGTAAGGACAAGGTCGGTGTGTTGAATGACATGGGAGAACGCTGCGGTGTTCAGGACGTGGCATCGTTTGTGACGGTGCTTGTGCAATCTGCGTCTTTCGGCACATCAATCGCAGATGCGCTTCGGGTATATGCTTCGGAAATGCGGGACAAACGTGTAATGCGCGCTGAAGAAGCAGCAAACAAGTTGCCAACAAAGATGACACTTGCCACTATGATGCTCACTGTTCCGCCGTTGCTGATTATTCTGGTCGCACCTTCGGTGATGGGCATTACACAACTAGGTTCTGCAGGGCCAAAATGACCCCGATAAAACTACGCAGGCGCCACCTCAAGCTTGTGATCTATCTTGTGTTCTTATCCGGATTGACTGCCTGCACTGCGGGCAGTTTTTCCGATTCACCGGGGCTAAAGAACCAAGCTACTCCCTATGCTCCCGGCATCAACCAACGCAAAGACGCGCAAGACGGTATCGAAGTGGCGCATCGCCTGATGCAGGCAGGCGAATACGAGTTGGCGATCCGTGCGTTCAATCGTGCGGCCCTCGCCACTTCGCTTGATGCAGAAATCCTCTCTGGGTTGGGCAGTGCGAACCTTGGTTTGGGCCGGCTTGGTCAAGCAGAAGATCTTTTGCGCAGTGCCGTAGAGATAGACGGTTCGCGCCCCGAAGTTTGGAACAACCTCGGCGTGGTTCTAATGGAGCGCGGCAAACTGGCCGAAGCAAAACTGACGTTTCGCAAGGCCTATGCGCTGGACAATGGCGAAAGTGACGCAATCCGCGACAATTTGCGCTTAGCACTCGCAAAATCGGAAAAATCTGTTACGGTTCAGGATAAAGAAGAAAGCTATAAATTGGTGCGGCGCGGAGCGGGCGACTATCTTATCCGGCCAGCATCATAAAAGAGGCAGAGCAATAAAAGGACGCAAAAATGCGCCACCCCATTCTATTGACCGCCTGCTTTGCAGGTGTCATCACGCTTGCAGGCTGCGGTGACAAATCAGGTGACAACACGGTATCACGCGCATTTCAAGACGTGAATGTCGTCGATGAAACCAATTTGAACGATGTCATGTTGACCGTCGGCGACCCAAATGAAGCGGTCACCTATTTTGCGCGTACTGCCAAAGAAAGCCCCGACCGCATCGACATTCAACGGGGACTCGCCAAATCCCTGATCCGCGCCAAACGGAACAAGGAAGGTGCTTCCACTTGGGCCGTAGTCGTTAAGATGAAAGAGGCAACCGCCGATGACCAGGTTGAATATGCCGACGCCCTGATCCGCGCCGGCGAATGGGCAGAAGCCGAAAATATCCTGGATGCCGTACCACCGACCCACGAAACCTATAATCGCTATCGGCTTGAAGCGATTATCGCGGACAGCAAGCAAGAATGGAAAAAGGCGGATAGCTTCTACGAGACAGCTATCGGCCTGACGACCACTCCCGGTTCCGTTTTGAACAACTGGGGTTACTCCAAGCTAACGCGCGGCGATTACAGTGCCGCGGAACGGCTGTTCGGAGAAGCTATCCAGCACGATCCTTCCCTGTTCACGGCCAAGAACAATTTGGTGCTCGCCCGCGGGGCGCAACGCGAATACACGCTTCCGCCCATCGAAATGGATCAGACCGAACGAGCACAGCTTTTACATACTTTAGCTCTTTCCGCGATCAAGAAAGGCGACGTGGAAACTGGCAAAGGGTTACTGCAAGACGCGATCAACACCCACCCACAACATTTCGAGGCTGCTGCCCGATCTCTTCGTGCGCTTGAAAACGCTGGATAATATCCCATGTCGATTAGCGTTTATGCCGCCATGTGGTTTCTACCCTTCGTAATACCTCTGTGCTTGTATACAGCCTATACCGATATGGCATCTATGCGGATTACCAACCCGACAGTTATCGCCCTAGCTTCGGTATTCGTGGTCATCGGCCCGATAGCGCTACCCTTTGAGACTTATCTTTGGCATCTGTTAGCTATGGTGGTCGCGTTGATCGTCGGCATAATAATGAATGCTGCGGGTGCCATGGGTGCAGGTGACGCAAAATTCATCGCCGCAGCCACGCCTTATGTAGCATTGGGCGATTTACGACTTGCCATGGCTTTGTTTATGGCCACTTTGATTGCTGCCGTAATGATCCATCGCGGCGTCAAATATACCCGCTTACGCAAGCTCGCCCCGCATTGGACCAGTTGGGACCAAACTACAAAATTTCCCATGGGCCTGGCGCTTGGCACCGCACTCGCATTCTATTTAATTCTCGGTGTGTTCTTCGGGGCCTGAATTACGCCATATTCGACCTTTAGGATGGGCACACAAGCGCTTACATCGGATCTGAAGGGCCGTTCATGAATATGCACAGCAACGCCGTTTTGGCACCTCCGCCGCCTCGTACCATCGAAGAAATGAGGCTGCCTTTGGTGATGATGCGAGATATTCTGATCAAGACAATTTTTCGGAAAAATACCAATTCGGTAAGTGATCTTGCAAAAGCGGTTCATCTGCCTGTTCAAGTCACTCAAGAGCTGGTTGATCTGGCACGCGACCAGCGCCTGCTCGAGGCGACCGGAACGCTCAGCGCCAATAGCTCCAACGAGATGGGGTATCAACTGACCGATCTCGGCAAAGCGCGCGCCTTGGACGCATTGGCGCAATCAGAATATTTTGGCGCGATGCCCGTCCCGTTAGACGTCTACCGTGAACAGGTAAAACGCCAATCGGTCAAGAACATGCAAATAACCCGAGCACAGCTTGAAAGCGCCATGGGTCATCTGGTGCTTCCAGACGAACTGATCGGCAATCTCGGCCCTGCTGTATCTGCTGGGCGATCAATCTTGATGTACGGCCCTCCGGGTAACGGTAAGTCAAGTATCTCAAACGGCATCCGCGACGCATTGGGCGATAAGATCTATGTCCCCCGTGCCATCGAATACGCCAGCCAGGTCATCACCGTCTATGATCCTATCGTGCACTCGGCTGCCGAGGATGACACCCAAGATCCCAACGCCCTGCGTCGGGTCACCCGCTTTGACGGCCGTTATGTAAAATGCGAACGCCCAACGGTCATCACGGGGGGTGAATTGACCCTTAATATGCTTGATCTGGTCTACAATCCGACCGCGCGGACCTATCAGGCTCCATTACAACTTAAATCCACTGGCGGCATTTTCATTGTGGATGACCTTGGTCGTCAGGCTGAACCGCCCCAAAGTTTGGTAAACCGCTGGATCGTCCCTCTTGAAGAAAACAAAGATATTCTCGCGCTGCAGTCAGGAGAAAAATTCGAGGTACCTTTCGACACGCTTGTGATTTTCTCTACCAACTTTCACCCCAACGAGATTTTTGATCAGGCTGCCCTGCGACGCATCTTTTACAAGATCAAGATCGACGGACCCAATCAAAAGAACTTCTTGAAGATCTTCGCGATGGTGGCGAAAAAGCGCAAGGTCCCATTGGACGAAGGGACGCTTATCCACCTTCTCAAACACAAGTACCCTACTATCAATAATGTATTCGCAAACTATCAACCGGTTTTCCTGATCGACCAGATGATCGCGATCTGCGAATTCGAAGGTATCCCCAATCAGATGTCTCCTGAACTTATTGATCGTGCGTGGGCAAACATGTTCGTCCAAGACGAAAGAATCATAAAATGATCGTTGTCGCCGGATGTGGTCGCATGGGCGAACCCATGCTAACCGCCCTGCGCCGCGCAGGACACGAGGCATATGGTTTCGACGTTGTTTCAAAAGACAACAATTTCGTAACCAACGACATTTCAAAGGTCTATGCCCCTGTTGAAACCCTTATTACCGTTGTCCGCGACATCGCCCAAACTGAAAATGTTATTTTCGACGACCAGCGCTTTGTCGACGCACCAAACCTCAAGCGCATCGTTGTGTCGTCAACCTTGAGCCCCCGCTATGTTCAAAGTCTGCGCGATCGTGTCGCGCCCGAAATCGCGCTTATAGACGCCCCGATGTCTGGTGCCAGTATCGCGGCACGACAGGCACGACTAAGCTTCATGTTAGGTGGTTCGCCAACTGACATCGCAGGGATTCAATCTTTGTTAGATGCGATGGGAACCCATTTCCACCATATGGGCGATTACGGTGCCGGTATGCAGGCTAAAGTACTAAACAATATGCTTGCCGCCGCGAACACCGCCATGACCCGCCTTGTGCTCGACTGGGCAGATTATGCCGGCATTAATGAGGCAAACCTCCTCGCCCTCATTCATACCTCCTCGGGCCAAAACTGGTTCGCCTCTGGTATGAGCGATATAGAATTTTCTCGCGACGGTTATGCCCAAGACAATACCATCGGCATTTTGGTCAAAGATATTGCAAGCGCATTGGATGCCGCCCCGCAGGGCGCTGACATCACGCTCCCCACCGCCATACAAGCCGCGATCGCAAACCTGAAACCGCGCCCCTAACTTCATTTTGCCGGTAAACTCCGGGGGTGCGGGGGCTGGCCCCCGCCCGGTTCACACCTATCTAACAAAGCATGCACAGTTTACCTCCCAAATTCGCAACCTGGTTCGCCACAAAAGGCTGGACAATCCATCCTCACCAGCAAGAATTACTGGATCGTGCAGATGCACCGGCACTTCTGCTGATCGCTCCAACCGGGGGGGGCAAGACCCTTTCAGGCTTCTTGCCGAGCCTCATCGACCTGTCCAACGGTGCCCATGTAGGGTTACACACGCTATACATTTCGCCACTCAAAGCTCTTGCAGCCGACATCAAACGAAATCTGACGACACCGGTCACCGAGATGGACCTACCCATCCGGATCGAAGACCGCACCGGTGATACATCCCAAGCCCATAAACGAAGGCAGCGTGCAGATCCCCCGCACATCCTGCTCACTACCCCGGAAAGCCTAGCGCTGCT
>DRFG01000299.1 GCA_011050655.1 Roseobacter sp. | reverse complement strand
TGGCCAGAACGGCATTGCCAGCGGCCAAAGCCGCACTTACCTGACCGCAGAAAATAGCCAATGGGAAGTTCCACGGCGAAATACATGTAAAGCATCCCGCAGGCGGGGTATTGGTAGCCTGGCACGCGTAATAGCGCAGGAAATCGACAGCTTCGCGCAGTTCGGCGACGCAGTCGGGCAGGCCTTTACCTGCCTCGCGGGCCAATAGGGCAAAGATTTCACCGTAGTGCGACTCGAGCATATCGGCAGCGAGCACGAGCACCTCTTGGCGGTGTTCCAGAGGCGCGTCCCAGACCGCAGCATTATCCAAGGCTGCTTTAACATCCGCCTCGGATGCATTTCGCACGGTTCCGGGGCTTCGGCTTGACGCGGCAGGATTCAGTAGTCGCACCGTTTTATTGGGCTTTGCCTCGACGGCCAGCAACGGCACAGCCGCCCAGCTATGGGCTTTCCATGGCGCGCGGGCGGATTCGATCACATCCAGTGTCGGCGTGTGCGTCAGGTCGAACCCCTTCGAGTTCACGCGGGTAGGCAGGTAAAGTTCGGGCCCCGTAGGGATATGCAAGGTCGTGTCTGACAGGCTTTCAAAAGGGTCCGCAGCGACGATTTCGGGGGGAACATCTTCGTCAACGATCTGGTTCACGAAGCTGGAGTTGGCCCCGTTTTCCAGCAATCGTCTTACCAAATACGCCAGTAGATCCGCATGCGCCCCGACCGGCGCATAGACCCGACAGTGGGTACCGTGTTTTTCCATGATAATGTTATGCAAGGTCTCGCCCATGCCATGCAGGCGTTGGAATTCGAATTTTTCCTTGTCCTCTGCCATGTGCAGAACCGCTGCGACCGTGTGGGCGTTGTGGGTGGCAAACTGCGGATAAATCCTGTCGGTCATGTTCAGCAGTTTTCTGGCATTCGCGATATAGGATACGTCAGTGGCAGCCTTTTGGGTGAACACCGGAAAGCCATCGACGCCTTTTACCTGAGCGCGCTTGATTTCGGTGTCCCAATAGGCCCCTTTCACCAGGCGCACCATGATCTTGCGATCATGCCGAATGGCCATGTCATAGAGCGCATCAATGACCACTCCGGCGCGTGGGCCATAAGCTTGTACGACGACGCCGAAGCCGGCCCAGCCCGAGAGTGCGGGTTCAGACAGAACCTTTTCGATAACATCGAGCGAAAGACCAAGGCGGTCGGCTTCTTCGGCATCGATATTCAGGCCCATGCCCGCAGATTTCGCCAATAGCGCCAAGGCTCTTAGGCGCGGTACCAGATCGCGCATGACGGAATTTTCCTGCGCTACTTCGTAGCGGGGGTGAAGCGCGGACAGCTTTACCGAGATGCCGGGATTCTTGCGGCTGTCTTTATTTGTACAGGCAATCGCAATGGCCGATATCGCCCGGCTATAGCTAAGATGATAGCGTCTCGCGTCGTCTTCTGTACGGGCAGCTTCGCCCAGCATGTCGTAACTATATGTATAGCCTTTCTTTTCCATCCCCTTGGCACGTTCCATCGCGGCGGAAATGTTTTCACCCAAGACGAATTGGCGGCCCATCTCTTTCATGGCGCGACTGACCGCCGTGCGGATCACCGGTTCTCCAAGACGTTTGATGGCCGCCCGCAGGTGGCGCACTGGTCCGGGCTGGTCATCATCAAGCACGCGACCGGTCAGCATCAGTGCCCATGTTGACGCGTTCACCAAAGGCGATGTTGAATGCCCCATGTGGCGACCCCAATCGGAGGGCGCGATCTTGTCTTCAATCAGCGCGTCGATGGTTTCGGCATCAGGCACACGCAACAGCGCCTCGGCCAGACACATCAACGCAACGCCCTCATCGGTGGACAGCCCGTATTCTGCCAGAAATACCTCCATCATACCGGGCGAGGTATGGCCACGGATGGCTCTGACGATATCAGCAGCGGCCTTGGTGATTGCAACGCGCTCTTCCGGAGACAGATGCGCATTACGCACCAGTTCCCGCAGGACGTTTTCTTGATCTGTATACGTACCTGCATCAATCTGATGGCGTAAAATCGGGGACGAATCGCGTGCCATGGGCTACTCCAGTGAACAATTAGACTAGTATAGCTATGGAAAGGGAGTAGTAGTTCCTGATTCCATCAAGTTTGATGGTCAAAGCGCTTTATTATTAGGTGATTCGCGTGACAAATGATGATTTCAGAATGGACCGTTTTGATGCTGCTATTTTGGCGGTACTGGCTGAGGATGGACGGATCAGTATCACCGATCTTGCCAAGCGGATCGGTTTGTCCAAATCGCCGACACAAGCGCGGCTGCGGCGACTGGAAGATGCAGGTGTGATTTTGGGATATCGGGCGTTGCTAGACCCGATTCGATTGGGCTTGGATCACGTGGCTTTCGTCGAGGTGCGGCTAAGCGACACCCGTGAAATAGCTCTCAAGGCATTCAATGCCGCCGTGTTGCGCGTGCCCGAAATCGAACAAGCGCACATGATTGCCGGAAACTTTGACTATCTGCTGAAAGTACGCACACGTGACATGGCCGCCTACCGACAGTTTCTGGGCGAAAAAATTACCTCGCTGCCCTATGTGTCAAACACCTCAACCTATGTGGCGATGGAAGCCGTCAAGGAAATCATGCTTGCCGAAGTGACTTGACTCAAAGCCAATCCGGAGCAAGCCTTGGCCTATGCGTATATTAGGTATTCTAGCCCTGCTTTCCGGCCCTGCTTTTGCATCAGGGTGTCCTGCGCTGCCTGATTATTCACCCCAGCTTCAAGATCTGTTCGAGCAGGCCGATCGCGCGCCTGATTTTCGTGCCGGTCGCGTCGTATCGGATGCGATGTGGAAGGTCTGGCTGCGTGCCCCGGATGAGGTTGCCCAAGGTATACTGGACACTGGGCTTCGTCGCCGTGACGCATATGACTTTCTTGGGGCGATGGCCGAATTTGATCGTCTGGTGGGTTATTGCCCCGACTATGCCGAGGGGTACAACCAGCGCGCCTATATTCATTTTTTGAACGCTGATTACGAATTGGCGCTCAACGATCTCGACGCGGCGCTAAATTTGCAGCCCCTTCAAGTAGCTGCACAGGCAGGCCGAGCACTAACGCTGATGCATCTGGGCCGTATCCGCGAAGCACGCGAACAGCTGTTGATCGCTGTGGAAAACAACCCTTGGCTGTCCGAGGCAGGACTTTTATCCAAAGATGCGCCACTTGGACCGCTCGGAGACGATATCTGACCATTTACACCGCCGCGAACCTCGCTATGTTGCGCGTCGTTGCGGGCGTGATGGAATGGTAGACATACCAGACTTAAAATCTGAGGGGCGTATGCCCGTGGGGGTTCGAGTCCCCCCGCCCGCACCACCATTCGTGGATAATCGGTTTGACTTTGACCTATCGCTTGCGGCGGTTTGAGGCTGGCTTGGTCGGCCAGCCTTATGCTATCAATTTTTTAAGTCGGATTGCCTAGGTCCGTACTCCGGCGAATTTTTCGGCCCATTCTTCGCGCTGCTCGTCGGTGATCTTGGTAAACAGCACCTCTGGAACGTCGAACGCGTGGCCGGGTGCAAGCTGGCCCAAGATTCCGGGTACGTCATCGGGCCAGGCGGCATTGTCGACGCGCATGCTTTGCAACATGTCGGCGGCTGCCGTCGGGATGAACGGGCCTGAGAGAACCGCATAAAGCGGGATCAAGTTCAGGGCCAGACGTACCTGGGCTGCGGCCTTGTCAGGGTCAGTCTTGAAGGTGGACCAAGGGGCTTCGGCTTGCAGATATTCATTGCCCGCAGCCCATATCGCCCGAAGTTCAGCCGCTGATTTGCGGATCTCCATCGCCTCCATGTATTTTTCATATTGAGCGACTTTTTCTGTCAGCTCCGCGATCAAAGCATGCTCTGCGGGGCCATATTCACCCGCCGCCGGTACCTCTTCGCCAAATTTGGAGCGACAGAATTTTGTGATCCGGCTGATGAAGTTGCCCAACACGTCGGCGAGGTCCTTGTTCACCGAGGCTTGGAAATTCTCCCATGTGAATTCCGCATCGGATGTTTCGGGCGCATGGCTTAACAACCACCAGCGCCAAGTATCAGCCGGCAGAATTTCCAACGCTTGATCCATAAACACACCGCGCCCGCGGGACGTCGAGAACTGCCCCCCGTCATAGGTCAGGTAGTTGAAGGATTTGATGTAATCGACCAGCTTCCAAGGTTCGTTGCTGCCCATGATCGTCGCGGGAAAGCTCAGCGTGTGAAACGGCACGTTATCCTTACCCATGAACTGGGTATAGCGCACGGCGTCGGCACCTTTGTCTGTGCGCCACCAGCTTTCCCAATCGCTACCTTTGCCAGCGTCGACCCATTCCTGCGCGCAGGCGATGTATTCGATGGGGGCGTCGAACCAGACATAGAACACCTTGCCCTCCATCCCCGGCCAGTCTTCGTCGCCACGTTTTACCGGCACGCCCCAGCTCAGGTCGCGGGTGATGCCACGGTCTTGCAAACCGTCGCCGTCGTGCAGCCATTTTTTGGCGATAGAGGTGGTTAACACGGGCCAGTCGGCCTTGCTGTTGATCCATGCGTCCAACTGGTCTTTCATCTGCGACTGGCGCAGGAACAGGTGCTTGGTCGCACGCATTTCAAGGTCTGTAGCCCCCGAGACAGTGGAACGAGGGTTGATCAGATCTTCGGGATCAAGCTGCTTGGTACAATTGTCGCACTGATCGCCGCGCGCGTCTTCGAACCCGCAGTTGGGGCAGGTGCCTTCGACATAGCGGTCGGGCAGAAAGCGGCCATCGGTCCGAGAATATATTTGACGTTGTTCAACCTCTTCGATCAACCCTTGATCGTACAAAGCACCCGCGAAATGCTGGGTTAGCTTTTGGTTTTGCAGGCTCGACGAGCGACCAAAATGGTCGAACGACAACCCGAAGCCCTCAGCAATCCGCGCTTGAACTTCATGCATCTCAGCGCAGTATTCCTCAACGGGTTTGCCAGCCTTGGCGGCGGCCAGTTCGGCGGGGGTACCGTGTTCATCAGTGGCGCATAAAAACAGAACCTCGTGCCCACGGGCCCGCAGATAGCGGGCATACAAATCGGCAGGCAGCTGGCTCCCCACAAGATTACCAAGGTGTTTGATGCCGTTGATATACGGAATGGCGGATGTGATGAGGTGGCGTGTCATGATTTTAGGCCCCGATAATGCTTTGTCCACCCTGTAACGCAGCTATAGGGCAAGGGCTAGGGGGCCTTGCGACCATCGCTGCGATTGTCCCTTTGGCGGCGCATCAAGCGACCGATCATGAACGTCGTACGCGGCGCATAGACATACGGGGTGCGCTTTTTTGCGGTGGGGCGGGCACGCATTCGTGTCAGGCCGAAGATCACCAAGACGCCATGACCAATGGATATCATGCCGAACAAGGCCGCGGGGCCATAGTTTTCGATTAACACGGACGCCAGATAGGGCGCAAAAATTGCCCCTACCGCGAACCAGAACATCAACGCGGCAGATAGTTCGACCCGCTCTTCGCTTTTGGCAAAATCATGAGCGTGCGAAGCTGCAACAGAATAAATCGGAAAGGTGGTCAGGCCAAACAATGTGGCTGAAAGGAAAACTGCGCCAGTGCCCATGCCAGCTGCCATGACCGTGACTGCACAACTAACGATAGACGCGGCTGACAGCCAGATCAGAACCCAACGGCGGTCGAATTTATCCGCCAACCAGCCGATCGGAAATTGTGCCAACGCCCCGCCCAAAACAAACGCTGACAGGAACCATGCGATTTGACCCGCACTCAACCCGACCTCTTGGCCATAGATAGGTCCAACCATACGGAACGACGCGCTGGACAGTGCGGCAACCACCACGGCGGCCGCCGCCAATGGGGACCGGTCCATCGCCAAACGGGGGCGCAACCTTGGTTGGGCAGGCGTTTCAGGCTGCGGCAAGCGGGTCAACACCAAGGGAAGCAGCGCTGCGGAACACAGGATCGCTAACAGGTTATAAGAGACATACGAGGCAGGTGTCAGCACACCGATGATCATCTGCGCGGCCAGTGATCCTGTCATGTCGACGACACGGTATGCGCCCATCGTGCGGCCACGGGTTTCGTTGGTGACTTTCGCGTTCAGCCAAGCCTCGACGACAGTATAGCAGCCTGCAACACAAAACCCTGACGCAACGCGCATCAGCGCCCAAGCATAGGGGTCAATGACCAACATATGCGACATCAAACCGATTGAACCAGCTGCAGTAAAGGCAGCAAAAGCGCGGCTGTGGCCGACGCTACCCATCACCCGCGGGGCCCACCAGCAACCCACGAAGAACCCTACGAAATGCGCCGAACCCAGCAAGCCGATCTCTTGGTTGGAAAATCCCAGCGTGATACCTGACAACACGTCCAACGGCCCCACGCCCCCGGACGAAAGTTGAAGCAGGATCACGGACAAGAACAGGGCGGCAAAGGAAATGAGCAAGCGCATATCCTGGCACTTTCTCTTCTTTGTAAAAGGGAGCCAACTCCTAATGCGACGTCGACTGTCGAAAACAGGACGTAATCAGCTTTTTGTAGCTGTCTTTGAAAAGGCTATTGCGATGGCGTCGATGAATCGTGAGGGTGGGCGCAAAATTAGACGAGGATTTTCGATGAAGAAGAATAAGCTTGGCCGCACTGATATCGAGGTGACTGATTTCTGTTTAGGGTCGATGACATGGGGCACGCAGAACACTGCTGAAGAAGGCCACGCGCAGATTGAGCGCGCCCTTGATGCCGGGATCAACTTTATCGATACGGCGGAAATGTACCCGGTTAATCCAGTGCGCGCCGAAACCATGGGTCGTACGGAAGAGATCATTGGCGAGTGGATTGGCAAATCAGCGCGGCGTAGCGATTTCGTATTGGCATCAAAACATTCAGGGGAAGGTGCCCCGGTGCGCGATGGGGCCGGAATTTCGTCCGACACAATTCGGCCCACAATTGAGGCATCTCTCAAGCGACTGCAAACCGATTACATCGACCTTTACCAGTTTCACTGGCCCAACCGCGGCAGCTATATGTTTCGCAAAAATTGGCAATTCGATCCTTCTTCGCAGAATCGTGCCGACACGATGGCCCACATGGACGACTGCATGGGTGCGTTGCAAGATGAGGTCACGCGCGGCACGATCCGCAGTTTTGGCCTAAGCAACGAAAGCGCGTGGGGGCTGACCCAATGGGCAAATGCGTCCGATCGCAGTGGCGGTCCGCGCCCCGTATCGGTGCAAAACGAATATTCGCTGCTGGCCCGTCTTGCCGATACTGATGTCGCCGAAGTCTGTCAAAACGAAGATATCGGTATGTTGTCGTATTCTCCGATAGCGGCGGGCTTGTTGACCGGAAAATATCAAAACGATGCGATACCTGATAAATCACGCATGGCGATCAACGGCGATTTAGGCGGGCGAAAGACCGAACGTGTCTTCAAAGCGGTGGACGCCTATCTCGCGATTGCGCAAAAGCACGGGCTCGACCCGGTCCATATGGCGCTGGCGTGGGCGCGGCAGCGACCTTTCATGACCTCGGTCATCTTTGGGGCGACGTCTTTGGATCAACTTGACGTTATTCTGGGCGCGTTGGACGTGACCCTTGGCGACGAGGCCCTGACCGATATTGATGCCGCGCACAAAGCGCATCCGATGCCTTACTGACCGCCCTGACCCTCGAAAAGCAAGGAGCCCTAAGATGCCACTGACGATGAACAAGGACGTGTTTATTACCTGCGCCGTGACCGGATCGGGCGGCAGTCAAGACCGAAGCCACCACGTGCCGCGATCGCCTGCGCAGATTGCTGACAGCGCTATTGCAGCGGCAAAAGCGGGGGCGGCAGTGGTGCATTGCCACGTGCGTGATCCTGAAACTGGCGTGCCAAGCCGGCGGCTTGATCTTTACCGCGAAGTGACCGAACGCATCCGCGAGGCCGAGGTTGACGTGATCTTGAACCTGACGGCGGGAATGGGCGGCGACATCATCTTTGGACCGACCGAACACCCGATGCCCCCGATTGACGGGACCGATATGATCGGTGCGTCGGAAAGGGTGCAGCACATCAAGGAATGTCTGCCTGAGATTTGCACGCTGGATTGCGGCACGATGAACTTTGCCGAAGCCGATTATGTCATGACCAACACGCCCGGCATGTTGACCGCTATGGGCCAGATGATGACGCATCTTGGCGTCAAACCCGAGATCGAAGCCTTTGACACGGGCCATCTGTGGTACGCCAAGCAGCTTGTAAAAGACGGTGTGCTGGATAGCCCCGCACTGGTGCAGCTGTGTATGGGGGTACCATGGGGCGCGCCGGATGATTTGAACACCTTCATGGCGATGGTGAATAATGTGCCAGACGATTGGACGTTCAGTGCGTTCGGATTGGGCCGCAATCAGATGGCCTATGTCGCGGCAAGCGTGCTGGCGGGTGGCAATGTGCGGGTTGGGCTTGAGGATAACCTGTGGCTCGACAAGGGGGTGCTGGCAGAAAACTGGCAACTGGTGGAACGCGCTGGCACGATTATCGAAAACATGGGCGCACGGGTCATCGGTCCGGCTGAAGTGCGCGAAAATCTGGGTCTGACCAAGCGTGCGCCTGCATGACACGCGCAGCTTTGCTATTGCTGCTACTGGCGGGGTGCGCCGCCCCGGTGCCCGAGCCGGGGCAGGGGTTTCGCGACCCCACCGCTCTGATCGGGGCCACCAGTCGCTTTGATGCGGCGCGGTTCAAGGGGCCATGGGTGGTGCGCGGCGGCTTTGACGACGACACCAGCCAGATCGCCCTGGTTGAGACGACCGCGGGGCCGGGGTTCCAACTGTGCGTGGAGGCAGGCTGTGGCGATGGCGGGACAGTTTGGCTGGCAGATCAGAGGGGGCATGGGCGATATACCCTGTCGCACCCTGATGGCACCACGCGCGATTTGTGGGTGCTGTGGGTGGACGAAGGGTTTCGCACCGCCGTAGTGGGCAACCCTGCGGGCGATTATGGCTGGATATTGGACCGTAATCCCACAGGTGGCGCAGACCGGATCACAGCGGCGCAAGAGATATTGGATTTCAATGGCTATGACATCAGCCTGTTAAGGATGCGAAAATGACCAAGATTGCAGCAATCATCGGGGGCGGGGTTATTGGCGGCGGTTGGGCTGCGCGGTTTGCGCTGAACGGCTGGAAAGTGCAGATTTTTGACCCCGATCCGCAGGCCGAACGCAAGGTTGGAGAGGTCATGGCAAACGCCCGAAGATCAATGCCTGGGTTAACCGATGTGGCCTTGCCAGACGAAGGGGCGATTAGTTTCCACGACAGTATCTCGGATGCGGTGCAGGGAGCGTCGTGGATTCAGGAAAGTGTGCCGGAACGGCTTGAAATCAAACACTCCACGTTTGGCGCAATCCAGCAAGCCTGTGATCCTGACGCTGTGATCGGATCCTCCACCTCGGGATTTAAACCCTCCGAGCTGCAAGACGGTATGGCTCGCCCGGACCAAATCATGGTCGCGCACCCGTTCAACCCGGTCTATTTGTTGCCGTTGGTGGAACTTGTGCCCGGAAATGGGAACGAGGGTGCATCAGTTGAAAAAGCCAAGGAAACCCTGATCTCGATTGGGATGTACCCGCTGCATCTGAAAAAGGAAATCGACGCTCACGTGGCCGACCGTTTCCTTGAGGCAGTGTGGCGCGAGGCACTGTGGCTGGTCAAGGATGGCATCGCCACGACCGAGGAAATTGACAACGCGATCCGCTATGGCTTTGGCATTCGCTGGGCGCAGATGGGCCTGTTTGAAACCTACCGCGTTGCGGGCGGCGAAGCAGGTATGAAGCATTTCATGGCGCAATTCGGTCCGGCGCTGAAATGGCCATGGACCAAGTTGATGGACGTGCCTGAATTCAATGACGAGCTGGTCGATCTGATCGCCGGTCAATCCGACGATCAATCGGGGGCCCATGGTATCCGCGACCTGGAACGCATTCGCGACAACAATCTGGTGTCGATGATGCGTGCTCTCAAGCAGCAAGATTGGGGTGCCGGTTCGCTGATGAAGCAGCACGAGGAGCGCTTGCGGTCAGGCACGGTGCTTGCGGCGCGATCTGCTGACATCGACAATCCCGACCAGCCGGTTCTGACGGTACGCCGCGCCGTGCCATTGGACTGGACCGACTATAACGGCCACATGACCGAAGCGAAATATCTACAAGCTTTCGCTGACGCCACCGACCGTTTTATGGAGCTTATCGGTTGCGACGCTGATTATATTTCTTCGGGCGGCAGCTATTTTACTGCTGAGACCCATATCCGCCATGTCGATGAAGTACATGCGGGCGCGATGATCGAAGTGCGTACACGCGTACTGATGGGCGCGGGCAAAAAGATGCACCTTTGGCACGAGATGTACGAGGGTGATCGGCTGCTGGCAACGGGCGAGCACTTCTTGCTCCACGTAAGCTTGGCCAAGCGCAAGCCGTCTGATCCGTCAGCGGATATCGAAGCGGCTTTGGTGCGCTTTGCCGAAGCCCACGCCAAACTGCCTGCGCCAAACGGCGTTGGTCGCTTTGTCGGGGCACCGCGGTGAAGCGTGTACTGATCACCGCAGGCGGATCAGGCATCGGGCGCGCCATGGGGGAGGCATTTGACGCGGCCGGATTTGACGTTTGGGTAACGGATGTAGACGCTGCGGCACTGGACGCATGCCCGGATCACTGGCACTGCCATCTCGCGAGCGCGACTGACGAAGCTGCAATGGCTGCCGTTACCAAAGACATGGGCCGGATCGACGTTCTGTGCGCCAATGCTGGTATCGCGGGACCAACCGCGCTGATCGAAGATGTGGCGCTAGAGGACTTCCGCACCTGCGTCAGTGTCAATCTGGAGGGGGCGTTTATTGCAGCCAAACACGCGGCCCCGTCCATGAAAGCAGCAGGCACCGGCGCGATCATCATCACGTCGTCGACCGCTGGCATCTATGGCTATCCCAATCGCGCGCCCTATGCCGCCGCGAAATGGGCCATGATCGGTCTGATGAAAACATTGGCAATGGAGCTGGGACCGTTTGGTATTCGTGCCAATGCTATATGTCCCGGTGCCGTAGAGGGGTCACGCATCGAGGGTGTGCTGAACCGAGAGGCGAAAGCCAAGGGCATGACACGCGACCAAGTTTATGACGGTTATGCCGCTGGGACGTCGATGCGCAGTTTTGTTGAAGCCTGCGATATCGCCAATATGGCAGTGTTTCTAGGGTCTGATGGTGCGCGGCTGGTGTCAGGGCAAGTGATCGCGGTGGACGGACATACCGAAAACCCCGATCCGAAAGTTTAACGCACAAATACCCAAGCTGGCCATTATGTCATATTTAGGCCTATAGGATTGCATGAACTACGTCATTCCTGATCTTTGGATCCTCGTCACCCTCGCTGCTGCGGTCTTTCAGACTGGCCGGTTCATGCTGCAAAAGTACCTTGCGACAGCCACGCTATCGGCTGCCGGGGCGACATTTTCGAGGTTCCTGTATTCGGCCCCTTTCGTTGTGGTGGGGTTGGTTGCGTATCTCGGGTTAAGCGGTACCGCATTGCCGGTGATCCTACCCGAGTTTTGGGCCTATGGGCTTGTCGGAGGCTCCGCGCAAATTCTGGCGACCATTTGTGTGGTCTTGCTGTTCAAGCAACGCAACTTTGCCGTGGGAATTACGTTCAAGAAAACCGAAGTCATCTTGACGGTTTTGGTTGGCTGGGTGGTGTTGGGCGAAGGCGTGACACTGCTTGGTTTTTCCGCGATCGGTCTTGGTGTTATCGGGCTGTTGCTATTGTCGGGGGGCGAGAACGCAAAGGGTTTCGCATTAGGCGACCTGCGAAACCGGGCGGCTGGATTGGGTGTTGCCTCGGGTTTTCTCTTTGCGATTTCAGCAGTGAGCTATCGCGGAGCGTCGCTGGCGGTGCTCACTGATCTTCCGGTTTTACGGGCAGGTGTCACGCTGACGGCTGTTGTCTGTATGCAGGCGGCGATCATGGCGGTTTATCTGCGGCTACGAGAACCGGGGCAGATGCGCGACGTCTGGGCGGCAAGAAACGTGGCCGTCTGGATCGGATTGACGTCGATGGGCGGGTCGCTTTGCTGGTTTATCGCGTTTACTTTGCAAAACGCTGCTTATGTCAAAGCTCTTGGACAGGTTGAGCTGATCCTAAGCGTGATGGCGTCCACCATGTTTTTTCGCGAAAAGATAAATTTGCGCGAATGGATGGGGATGGCCGTGCTGGTAGGATCAATTCTGATGCTGGTCGCTGTGACCTGAATAGGGGCCTAGCCGAACGCCGGTATCTGCATTTGCGGGTTCACTTTTTCATGAAACAACGACTATTCCGGCATCGGTTGACCGCGTAGGCGCAGAAACAAGCTTTCTTCGTCGCTATTCCTGAAATAGGGCACTGATGCAGGCGGGGACGTTTCTTTGGCGCGCGCTTCGACTTCGGCCAGCACGACCTCGGTAATGAACGGCATATCAAAGGCGCGGGCGTCAGACAGTGACACCCATTGCAAATGCGAAAGTTCGTCACAGGCCGCGTCGAAATCGTCGAGGTCGGTCGCCACGTCATCGGCATCTACCAAAAAGAACCGCGCATCGAAACGGCGCGGACGACCGGGTGGGGTCAGAGCGCGAAACACAAATTGCAGCGGGGCGGCATGGGGAAGGTACCCGCGTTCAGCGAATGTTAGCCAATCCGCCGGTGGGGTTCCCTGCCATTCGCCTTTTTGCCCCAAAATGAGACCGGTCTCCTCCCAAAGCTCACGAATTGCGGCGACGGCCAACGCATGTGCAAGATCGGAATCAGTATCCTCGGCCAAGCGGTCGCGGCACATCTCTGGGAGACCGCTAGCGAGCGCAATTTGTGCATCGCCCAAATCAACAGCACCACCAGGGAACACAAACTTGTTCGGCATAAAGGCAGCCTTAGCGCCGCGTTGGCCCATTAGGATACGCGGGCTTTCATATCGGTCGCGTATCACGATCACCGTTGCGGCGTTGCGAATTTGGGTTTTGTCGATGGTCATTAAAAGGCCCCTAATTTAACGTGCTGGCGAGACCTTGGGAAGGTTGGCTAATCGTCGTTGCCAAATCCACCCATGCCCTTTGCCCACTGGAAACCGATCATGGCTCCTTTCAGTCTTGGCAGAAGGTAAAGCGACAAGCCGACACAGCCAACAGCAAAAATTGTGAACAGCGTCAGTGGTTCCGGGCGCCAGGTTACAAAAGCGATGTGCAGGCTTGGTGCCATCAGATGCCCGACAATGAGAATTGTCAGGTAAGCGGGGCCATCATCAGCGCGATGGTGAAACAGTTCCTCGCGGCACACGGTGCACACATCGTTAACCTTGAGATACCCCCTAAGCAGTGGACCAGCACCGCAATTTGGGCATTTCCTGCGCCAACCCCGCAAAAGCGAATGCTTCAGGTCGCGCTGCTCTGATTGTATCTGTCCGATGTTTACCGTCTGGTCTGTCATGGGGGTGTCCTTATTGCATGCTTACATGGGGGTAAACTGGCCCAAAGGAAAGCAGCCAATGTACTGTTGCCGCGGGATGTCGCAAAGCGTGAGCGAAAAAAGTTCGACCAATAGCGACGGAAGTTCTGGTTGGCGTCGTTTGACCCAGTATCGCCCCGCTAAACACGGCGGGCGAAACTGATATCACCAAAAGGAAGAATACGATGACAAAACGACCAAATCTTCAAATCACCCTTCTTAGCGGTTTGATTGCAATCGGCGGCACCGCGTTATTGGCCCAAGGCACACCTGACGATGACACATCGAGCCAAGAGCGCTTTGTCCAGATGGACACCAACAGCGACGGCCAAATCAGCGCAGATGAAATGAAAGCTCATTCTGCCGCCCGCTTTGGCAAAGCTGACACGGATGGTGACGGTTTTCTGACTGCGGATGAGATGCAAGCCGCAGCTGCGGCGCGTCGCACCGAGCATAGTGCGCGCTTGCTCAAAAAACTCGACAAGGATGGCAACGGATCTTTATCCGCTACCGAGCTTGAGGCAATGGGGCAGGATCGTATGGGCAATCACTCCGCCAGGATGATGAAACGCATGGACGCAAATGAAGACGGTAAGCTGTCTATGGAAGAAATGGCGGGGCGTCATTCTCCCGAGGACATGATCAAGAAGATGGATACCGACAAGAATGGTACCCTTAGTGCTGATGAATTCGCCAAAGCGCATATGGGCGGGAAACATGGCAAGAAAGGCATGGGCATGGGAATGGAGAACATGGACATGGACATGAAAGGCAAGAAAATGAAAGACATGGACATGAAAGACGGCGACGATAAAGGCCACAAAAAGCCGGCGTCCGAGTAACTTGATGGCGCGGGCGTACTTGCATTGCATGCCCGCGCCAACTAGCTCGAAGGTGATGAATATACGCGCCTCCTCCGATGTGGACCGTAACGATCCCGTCGCCGCACTGTTGTCACGCTATGCGCAAGGCGACACTGCGGCGGCGCGGCTGCTGACCATACAACTGACGCCTCTGGCATATGGCCATGCGTTTCGTGTCTTGGGCGACGCCGCTGAGGCAGAGGATGTTGCGCAAGAGGCTCTTATGCGTCTTTGGAAAGTTGCCTCCAACTGGCGCGAGGGCGATGCCAAGGTATCGACATGGCTGTACCGGGTAGTGGCGAACCTATGTATTGACAGGTTGCGAAAACGGGGGCGGGGTGCCATCCCTCTTGAGGATATCGCCGAACCTGCGGATCCGACCGAAAGCGCTGCGACGAAGTTGCAACATAAAGCCCGCCGGGACGCTCTTCAATCTGCATTGAATGTCTTGCCAGAAAGACAGAGACAAGCCGTAGTGTTGCGGCATATCGACGGTTTGGCGAATTCTGAGATCGCAACGATTCTGGACGTGAGCATCGAAGCAGTAGAAAGTCTGACGGCGCGGGGAAAGCAGGCACTGGCCAAACTGTTGGACGGGCGACGCGACGCATTGGGGTATGACGATGACTAGATCTGATACAGATATGCTTGAAGTTTTCTTTCAAGACGCCAGGGCCATGCCGCCCCGAATGCCTGCGGGTCTCATGGATCGAGCGTTGGCAGGTGCTCTTGGTGCGCAACCTGAGCCAGCATCGCAGGGTTGGCGTGGGTTGTGGCGTGGGTTCGGCGGGGCACCGGCACTTGGGGGTGTGGTTGCGGCGACCGCTGTCGGGTTTTGGCTGGGGGTATCTGTGCCCGGCCTGTTGCCAGACCTTGCCGCTCAGATCATCACAGGGGACACGTTTGCCGCTGCTGACGACATCCGCGCACCCGAGCTGACCGCGTTCGGCTGGGACATAGACGGAGGATAGACCATGGTCGAAATGAAATCCCGAAACGATAAGATATTACGTTGGGCCTTAGGGCTGTCGCTTGGTGCCAACCTTCTAGTTGTAGGGCTCGTTGCCGGGACCGCCTACCGTTTCTCTGGGCCGCACATGGCTGGGGGGGGGCATAAGATGCATGAATATGGAACGCCTTACCTGATGGCGATGCCCAGCGAACGGCGGCGCGAAATTTTCCGCAGTGTGCGCGTTTCCAATGCCGACAAGTTCGTGACCAAAGCCGCGCGCCGGGGTCTGTATGATCAAGCGCTTGCCACGTTAAGAAGTGATCCGTTTGACATGGATGCGATGAAGCAGGTGCTGGAAGAGCAACGCACGACGACGTTGGATGTGCAACAAGTGGTACAAGACGCGTGGTTGGGTGAAATAGCACAAATGGACGAGGCTTCTCGCAATGCCTATGCAGATCGGCTGCAAGCAATGCTTGAACATGTGCCAATGCACGGCGACGGGCGGATGATGCGTGAAAACTGACCGGTAAACAGCAGATTTGCGCATACAATACACCGTTTCCACAGCGCATGACCTTGCCAAAACCTTGCGGGAAAGGGTAGGCAAAGCGATCTTAATGGAAAGCGCTGAAAATGACCCTTGAATTTGCAGATCCCGACGAAGTTCTGGCGACCGTGAAAGCGTCCTCTGGGCGCCGCTTGATAGGGCTGACGTCACTAAGCGCGTTGGGTGTTTTCCTTGCATATATCGCGTTCACGTCTTCGCCTGGTTTGGGGTGGCAGATATTCTTGCTGGCTTGTGGCGGTGCCGCGATCTGGATGGCTGATCGCATGCGACGCGCGACTGCGAGTGTGATCGAATTGACGCCCACAGAACTGCGCGACGGCGATGGCACCGTCATAGCCCGCGTCGCTGATATCGAAACTCTGGACAGGGGCGTATTTGCGTTCAAACCTTCTAACGGTTTCCTGCTACGTACAAAAGCCGGTGTCCATAAGGGAAACGTGTGGCGCCCCGGGTTGTGGTGGCGGATCGGACGGCGGGTCGGCATTGGTGGCATGACACCTGGCAGTCAGACAAAGTTCATGTCCGAAATTATCTCGGCAATGATGGCGAGCCGCGCTTAGATACCCAGAGTGGTATGCGGTGCTAGCGCTTCGCGGTGGCTGCCATTTAGTGCGACCTAGGTCGCGCCTGAATACAGCACCCGAGGCGCATATCGAGGTCGGGTGTAGACAAAGTTTTCGATATCCTGTGCCCCTAAGCCGACGTTGAACGGCGGGTCATATTTGGTCCAAGTTTCGGTTATGACGATGAATTCTCCGTCTGGCATTATTGGTATGCGTGATGTCCACGTCGAGACATCGGCATCGGTTACCGGCGGCCTTAGCCCGCGTGATCGTGACCAGTGGACATAGAACCGATCTTCGGCAAGATTGTATTGCAGTGAAGTGACGCGAACGCTGGCTGTTTCGGATGACCGGGTCATATAGTCCAACAGTTGCTGCACGCCATTGAGATAATTGGCATCCAACGGCAACGTTTCGCGCGAAATCATGTCTCCGATCGTATAGGCTGCTTTCTGGTTGGCATTATATTCCTGATAGGTCTGGAAGAAAGCAAACATCGCAAGATAGACCCAAAATACCATGGGAATCATGATCATAGCTTCGATTGATGCGCTTCCTTTTTCATCCCGCCCAAATCGACCGATGTTCAACCGTGAAAGTATGAGCTTGATCATCAATTCGGCTCCTGCACAAAGGACGCGATGGCCATCATACGGCCCTGGCCAGACCCGTCAGTTTCAAAATCGAAACCATAATTCGAACCTGGAAGCATCGTGTCAAACTTTACGCAGGCCCTTAGCAACATGAGCTCGTGCTGCTTGCCGAGAACAAAACCACGCTCTGGTTCCACGGGTAGGGATTTATCGACGCAATCAGCATTTTGGTCAAGTTGGCTGAAAGCACGGGGGTCAACCTTGACCATCTCAAGGCGTAAGGTGTTTTCACAATCACCAATGGTTCCGGCACCGCTGCAAATCATGTCTTTGATCATCGTATGGGTAATGGGGGTGCGAGTATGCAGCCGGATATAGCGCACCGCATCTTCCAAACCCCGGTTCAGGTGTACCTGCCGCAGCGAATATAAGCTCATGTCGATCGACAGCAGGAAGATTCCGAACACCAGCGGCATCAATATAACGAATTCGATCAGGACAACGGCCCCGTCCTCTGCCTTTTGAAACCGCCGCCAAGCCTTTTTGCATCGCCCCATCATTGTGTGAGCCTCAGCTGGTTAATTTGACGCGCGATTGCGCGGAAGGCTTCGGACAGTTCGATACCCTCAACCCTGAAGAAGTGACTGGGCGACGAGGCACAGCTTTGCATGACAGCGGCGCCGTGATCTCCTACTTCAAAGCCGATAGACCAGATGACGACGTTTTTCTCTTTGGCAGCGGTGCAAATGCTATCGAGAAGCTGGTCACCCAAGGTGGGGGTGTATTTTCTCCACGAGTATTTATACCAGTCATTGTAGCTGACAGAGTTATATAAATAATAGTTAAGGTTGTATTTGCTCCAGTGTACGACCTTGCTTGGCGTGTTGTAGTATTCAGGCGAGATGCGGTTCGATATTGAGTTTTCGCCATCTGTCATCAAGATGATCGTCTTTAGGGTTTCCGGATCATCATACGCTTTGGGACGTCCTGAGAATTTGCTGTCTACCAAACCTGCCGTTACCAACCCGTCGTTGATGCTCCGAAATGATGGATCAAGCATGGTGGCGGCCCATTTCATCCCTAGATAGATCGACGTACCGCCGCGTGGAACAAGGCTGTTAATCTGGGTTTTCAACGCAACATTGTTCTGCGACATCGGTGTGATGCGCTCATAGCTGGCGCGTGGGCAAACAGTGCTGCTGCGATCGTTATTACGCCCGTCATAGTTCCACTGAAAATGCTGGGCTTGCTCATGCGGTTTGCTGACGTCAAGCGCTGCGCTACTGAATTCGGCTTCGTCGAATTCAACGCAATGGGAAAAGTCATGGGACTTATTCATGGGGATACGTTTCATGATCTCAGGACCAGCATTGACCTGTTCAGAATAGGGGACCACCGAAACAGAAATCAGATCCTGGCTTTCTTTGGTCAGAACCGTATCCACAAACACAGAAGCCGCGTCGCGCAATTCGGTGATGCGGCTGTTCCATGCCATGGAGCCCGAAATATCAAGGACGAGTGAAATTTCAACGTTTGCCACACGTTCCTCGGCCTGGCTTTTCGCTGGCACGTTCAGGGTGGGGTAACCGAACCTTCCCAAGAACTGAGTGGGCATTTCCATACTTGCATCAACCGTAACCGTGCGAAAGTTAAGCCCATTGGCGACCGTAACGTTCGATAGATAATCGGACATTCCAGCCTTGGTGAAGTAATCCGTTACCACCGCAGCTGGATCAAGCGTTTGATCAAGGTCGGCGGCCGCCAGCACAGCGCGGTCCGCTACTGCTTGCAGGCGGGATCTTTCCATCTCGTGACGCATGAAATCTAGCTGTATGCCGCCCACCAGCACCATCATCATGATCATGAAAAGCGCCAGAATGGTGAATACGCCATCTTCCTCGCGGGCAAACCTGACGAGCCTGCGCCGCAAAGCGGGCTGTAACCGTGCT
>DRFG01000298.1 GCA_011050655.1 Roseobacter sp. | reverse complement strand
GGCGTTGGCGAGGTTGTGCGCTGTGGAGTCCATGTTGCGTGCCAGCGCGGTCGCCTGAGAGAGGGACACGTAAGTGATATTTGTCATTCAGCTCTCCGCTAGGTGGGTGGACATCAAAGTAATGCTAAGGCGTGACATTCTGTTGCAAACATAAAATTTCACGAATACAAGAATAAGGCAAGTTTTAATTGTAAATTGAAGGATAGATGTGCCCCGATATGTTCACATAATTGCTTGTAATGCGGCATTATTGTTTGGGGTATCCTCTGGTATGCTTGGCGCTACCACTACTGATCTTGTAGAAGCGCTGGTTCCCGATGTGGCGGCGCTGCAAAATGGGTGGCGCAAAGACATGGATCTGAATCGCTGGTCTGCCTCCGGATTCCACAATGACCTAAGGCAGCAGATAGAAACGCTGAGCTCTGAGCATGGGTCGCGCAACGAAGACATAATGCTGAATCTAGCCGAGCTTTATATCACGCATATGCTTCTTTACGAGGCATCTTCGGTGCTTACTGGCATTACCCCAGTTGGGAAGGGCGCCATTCGACGGCATCGGACCTTGTCGGATGCCGTGCGGTTACTTGAAGGGAAGCCACCCACCGAAGGCGCGCCTGAACATAGCACTTCTCCCCTTGCACTCCCCAGTCGGCCAGACCGCGCGTTCTGGGCCAGCTTGGACGCGATTTCGACCTCTGATGTTTTATCCTTGTCTCTCAACATTGAGCCAAGTTTCGCGGGTTTAAGCCGTCAACCTGCGGCTGTTATTCGCGCGACGCTTCCCGTACTTCTGGAGGCGGCAATTGAGTTGGATCGCCGTCAGTACGTGGACGCGGCTTTGCGTTTGCTTGACGAACAGCAAGATTTATCAGCGGCGACGGCAGGCGCTTTTCTGCGTGCCCGCGCCGCTGAAAAGCGGGGCAACGACACGACGGCGTTAAAGGACTATCTGGATGCGGCAAGCGGTTGGGACCAATACGCTGTGCGGGCGCGGCTGGCCATAGCTGATATGTCGCTGCGAAACGGAAGCCGAGGGGCGCTGTTGGCAGCTCAGAATACTTTGGCCACCGGTTCAGAGGCATGGCGCGGCGGGCGGTACGAGCTTGAGGTTTTGCGCAGACTGGGGCGGGTTTATCATGCATTGGGCAATGACGCCGAGCATGTTTTGACTTTGGGAAAGCTACTGCTGCGCTTCCCCCATAGGGCAGAAACCGCCTCTATTCTGGAAGAGGTGCAGGGGCTGCTCAGGAATGTCTACGATAAAGGCAGCAAGGGGCAGTATCCTTTGTCAGCTTGGATGGCGTTGCACCTCAAATTAATGCCGTATTTTAGATATCTTGATGGGTTCACCGACCAGATAGAAACATTAGGCGATTATGTGCTGACGTTGGGTGCGACAGATCTTGCGGCCAAGGAATTTCGGCGAGCAGCCCGAATTTTGCAGGAAAGACAGGAAGAACGGGATAGCTCTTTCAATCAAACTATTTTTAGACTGCATTTGAAATTGGCTCAGACGCAGTCGCGGGCCGGCTCTTATGCGGATGCTCGATTGACACTCGAATTGATGGATATCGATGATGCGGGGGCGCTCGAGGAAGAATTCCGGATCGTGCTGGCTGGCATTCTGGCCAAGCTAGGCGATAGGCCCGCGTTAATGGATGCTAAAGTAAAAGTACCGAGCAGCGATTACCTCCGTAATCTGGGGCTGGCGTTTTCCGAAGAGCAGCGTTGGACGCAAGCAACGGACGTGTTGCTGCGCTTGTGGAACAAATACCCCGAGGATTTTTACTTGCAAGATGCGACACGTCTGTTGATTGCTGCCTACCGATCAGAGGATGTTGAAACGCTGGATCTGGTCACGCGCGCATACCCTAGCCTCACATCGTCCAACTCTTTGATATCATTGGCTAATAGCATAAGCGAAGAGCGCGATAGCATTTTTCCACTGCGTGCGGACCGGGCAGCCGAAAGCCTCGGTCGCTTGGAGCAGGCATTCGAGAGCATTGCTAAATCTGGAATATCACCATGAAAAGATAGACTATTTCTTGTTAGACAAGTATAGTCACAACGATAGATGGCGTTTCTTTAACCTTCCTTAAACTAAACTTCTTACATATCTACTTAAGCAAGAATACGAAAAGCAAAAATGGGGTGAGACCATGAGTATCTCTAGTGCGCTTCAAACCGGTGTCAGTGGGTTGCGCGCCAACTCAAAGGCCGTGGGCAGCATTTCTGAAAACATCGCAAACTCGAATACCGTCGGGTATCGCCGCGGCTTCGCGCAGATGGTGACCACGACGGCTTCCGGCGGGAGCGCCGAAGGGGTGCTTTCGGTCGAGGCCGTCAAGCAGGTTGATATTGCAACTGCGGGTGGCTTGATTTCGACCAATTCTCCCACCGATCTGGCAATCGGCGGCAACGGCTTTTTTGCCGTTTCCTTGAACCCGAACGATAAAGTTCAAACCAACTATATGCTCACGCGGGCTGGTTCGTTTCTCCCGGATGAGCAGGGGAACCTGAAGAACGCGGCAGGGTATTTCCTTTCCGGCTATCCTTATGGCTTGGACGGTTCGATTGGGTCGGTTGATCGCAGTTCCTTTAAGCAAATGGAAACGGTCAATGTCGGAAACGTTAATCTGTCCGCAGGGGTGACCGCGGCGATCAAGTCGTTTGGTAATTTGCCTTCGCAGGATACCGGCCTGGCGACACCGGGTGCGCCATTTGTCACGTCATCTGAGCTGTTCACCGCCTTGGGGGAAAGTCAGCGTATCAGTTTTTCATGGGCTCCGACAACAGCCGCGAATACGTGGGATTTGTCGATCTCTGACCAAAAAGGCAATGCCTTAGGCGGTGTCACAATGGAATTCAGTAACTCTGGCCCAGCTGCCGGTTCGCCGCTGAACTATTCGAATGCGATTTCCAGCGCCACTGCGCCTGCCGCATTTTCCGTAGACGGCAATACCGGGGTGGCCACAATTACGTTGAACAATGGGGTTGTGCCGCAAGAGATCAATATCACGCTTGGCAAGCCTGGAGCGTTTGACGGCATTAGCCAATTCGCAGGTGACTTTAGCTTGTCATTCGATCGGGATGGGTCAAGCGTTGGTCAATTGATACGCAGCGAGATTTCGGAAGACGGAACGTTGTTTGGTATCTTTGATAACGGCATGCGTCGGGCGCTATATGATATTCCGGTCGCGACGGTAGCCAACCCCAACGGTCTGGTCGAAGTAAAGGGAAACGCCTATCGTCTGTCGGGCGAAACCGGATCCTTTTCCGCTTTGCAGGCCAATTCCTCAACTGTCGGTTCCATTAACGCTGGTTCACTAGAGGCCTCAAACGTAGATATCGCGCAAGAGATGACTGATTTGATCAAAGCACAGCGCGCTTTCTCGACCAATGCCAAAGTAATCACCACGGTTGATGATATGATGGACGAAACAACGCGGCTGAAACGATAAGCTTGGCCGGACTGGAGTAAGATATGAGCCTGTCAGGCGCACTTAATTCAGCCTCGTTGGGTTTGCAGACAACGCAAGGGTTGTCGCGGATAGCAGCCGACAACGTATCAAACGCGATGACGCCCGGCTATGTTCGGCGTCAAGGCGTGCTCGTCACGCCGGGTGCGGGGCAGGGCGGTGCGGTTATCAGCGAAATTCGGCGCGAGGTTGATGTCACCTTGCAGAGAATGTCGCGGCTAGAGAACGGCAAAATGGCGCAGTACCAGTCCATTCAAGAAGGGCTGACAGGCTATACTTCTTATCTGGGGCAACCTGGTGATGGCACGTCTCCGGCGGATAGGTTCAACGCATTCCAAAACAGTCTGACAACCTTGTCGAACCTTCCTTCCTCGAACGGGGCGCAGGCGGCGACTGTGTTGGCTGCCGAAGATTTGGCCCGATCAGTGCGCGGTGCCGCGGTGACACTGGGTTCCACTTTAAATGATGTGAACATGGAAATCCGCTATGAGGTCGCCGATTTAAATCAAGCATTGTACCAATTGCGAGACCTAAGCAGCAGCCGACGCGAATTTGCTGCGGGGTCGCTGGAAAGTGCCAAATTCGACGAGAAGATCGACACCGTTCTAGATCAAATATCAGGCATCGTTGACACACGCGTGACCACCTCGGCAAGTGGGTCTATCAGTATTTATACTTTAAGTGGTGCCGCGTTGCTGGAGGGTAACCAAGTGCATGACGTCACCTTTAACCCAAGCGACGGCACTTTGATGGCCGGGGCCCAGGATATCACTCCATTTAAAGAGGGTGTTCGCGGTTTGCGATATGGAAGTCTTTCCGGATTGTCGCAGCTCAAACGCGAAATAATCCCGCGGTTTGAGCAACAGTTGGATGAATACGCTCGCGGGCTTGTCCAGTCCTTTGAGAACGCCGACGCCAGCCTCGTCGCAGGCGAACCGGGATTATTTACGGATAACGGCTCAGCTTTTTCAACCAGTAATAGCGTGGGCCTGGCAGGGCGCTTGCAGGTGAATGACAAGCTTTTGGCCACCGGCGCGCTGGAAGTCTGGCGATTGCGCGATGGATTAGGTGCGTCAGCACAAGGCCCTGCATCGGAAACCAACCAGATTAATGCCTTTATAGCGGCATTGGACAAACCCTTATCTTCCGCTTCCGGTACGGGAATTCCGACCGACGTCACCATCCGGGATTTTGCCGCGGAAATGATCACCAGCCAAGCTTTGGAGCGTGTAAGGTCTGAAAACGATTTCAACGCCGCAAGTTCCGCCGCCGAAGTTGTCATGTCGGCAAGGCGGAATTCCGAAGGGGTTAACATAGATGACGAGATGCAGCAGTTGATTTTGATCGAACAAAGCTATGCTGCTAATTCCAGAATTTTGACCACCGTGTCTGATATGATCGACACGTTGATCGCAGCCGTGTGAGGCACCAACAATGGTTTTGGGTATAAGGTCTTTTTCGACGTTTCAGATGAACCTGTTCAATAGGCAAAGCGTCCAGCGGGCGACCTCTGAACTTCAACGGGCTGGGCAAGAAGTATCTACCGGCCTTAAGGCAAATATTTACGAGAGCCTCGGTCCGAGCGCCGCCTCGGTGACGAAATTGCGCGGTCGCGAAGACGCAACGCAAACCTTTATCACGTCGAATAGCCTCTTGGGAAACAAGCTAACGACGATGCTTGCATCGGTGGATAACGCACGCGAAGAAGTGCAATCGGTGCTTGAGATAGCAGTTTTAAATGCATCCCGGCCGACTAATGGGGCAGAGGTTCTTCAGTTGCAGGCTCGTGCCGCGCTGGAAGGAATGGTCGCCGCCATGAATGTGACGTTTAACGGCGATAGTCTTTTTGCCGGATTGGATTCCAACAAGCCAGCCTTAACGCGGTGGTCCGATACCAGCGCTGTGACTGGGCGTACGCCGGAAAGCGTATTACAGGAAATAATAGGTACAGGACCAACGGATGCTGCCAGCGCAACGCAAATTGCGGATAAAATAGACCAAGTTTTCCAATCTCAAGACACTGTCGACCCAAGTCGGAACTTTGAAGGCACATTTTACCAAGGGTCGCGTAACCTTGATGCCGGCGGACAACCAACTAAACAAATACGGGCCTGGGTAAACACCGGCCAAGAGGTCGTATTTGGAAAAAGAGCCAACGAAGAGGCTTTCCGCGCAGCATATCAGGGATTGGCGATGTTGGCTGCTACAGATGTCAGCACTTTGGATGAAGCCGCATATTCGACGTGGATGGGACGGGCCGTGGACACTTTGGCCGTCGCGCAAAAGGGGATGCTAGATATATCCGCAAGGATCGGTTTCAATCAACAAATCGTGGAGAAAGCGCAAACCCAGCTTACCGATATGTCGTTGGTTCAGCGCACGCAGATATCTAATTACGAAAGCGTCGACCCCTATGAGGCGATCACGCGAATGAACAATCTGGAAACGCAATTGCAGGCCAGTTACCAAGTTACGTCGCGGCTCTCCAGCTTGTCTATTCTCAACTTCCTGCGTTGATCACACGACCTCGGTAGGTAATTCAGGTGAGCTGAGCTTATAGCCGCGCCCGTGCACTGTTTCTATGTACTGCCAACCGCTGTGTGAGGCTGACGCCAACTTTTTGCGCAGCTTACAAATGTACACGTCAATCACTTTATCAAAGGGCTGGTCTATGCTGGCACCGTAAATCGCGTCGTATATGGCATCTTTCGATATCACCTTGTTGGAATTCAAAGCGAGGTGTTGAAAGACTGAGTATTCCCGCTTTGATAATTTGATGCGGCTGCCAGAAACGATGGGATCACGACCATCGAAATAAGCTGTAAGTTCACCGACGATCACACTTTCCGCGGCATGGCCATAGTGGCGCCTAATAATGGAATTGGTCCGCGACAGAACCTCGGTACCGCGGATCGGGCTTACAATCACGTCATCGGCCCCCAAGTTTAATAGATCCGAAGTGTCTTTTGCATTTCGGAAGTCGCGCAAGACGATAACCGGATTGACGCACCCTGCTGATCGCAAAGCGCGAATATGCCCTCGTATGTCGCTGCATTCTCCCAAAAGTATGGCATTGGTTTGCTGGCCGGGCTGAAGCAGTGGGCCCAGCCCGTTTTGGAAAAAATCTTCAGTGACAAATTGCAGTTCTATTCCCGCGCTCCGTAGTTCCGAAGTAAGGCCGACACATCGTTCCTGCCGCTGTTCAAAAATATACATTCGCATATGCTTTGCCCCAAAACCTTATTATTCCTATCGGTACCAAGTATATTTGACTAGGGCAACAATTAATACCTGTTTTTACTTGTATTCAAACGTGTATTCGTCGATTGTATCAAGGATAGATGAACTGTTCTTGATAGTGGGAGACCTGTCGATGGTTGCGTGCCGGCGAGCCACCCTCGTAATTCGCAGCGTTCTGGCATTTGCGATGCTGGCGCTTTTGGCCGCTACGCCTGCGGGTGCAGAGGTTCGGATAAAGGACATTGCGCATTTTGAGGGTGTTCGCGAAAACCACCTGATCGGATATGGGTTGGTTGTCGGTCTTTTGGGGACGGGGGACAAGCTGACCTCGAGCCCGTTCACGCGTGAATCCATTCGTGGAATGCTCGAGCGGTTGGGTGTTGCTAACCTAGATGGTCAGACGCTCAAGACCAAGAACACGGCAGCGGTCATGGTCACCGCCAAGTTGCCGCCTTTCGCGCGCCGCGGATCCCCAATAGATATCACGGTCTCGTCTTTGGGGGACGCGACGAGCCTTAGGGGTGGGACGCTTTTGATCACACCTTTGACCGGTGCCGACGGCGAGGTTTACGCGGTTGGGCAAGGGGCGGTTGCGGCTTCAGGTTACCGTGTGGATGGCAACGCGGCCAGTGTGGTCGATGGCGTGCCGACAATCGCTCGTATTGAAAATGGCGCTATCGTTGAGCGTGAAATTGAATTCAGCCTCTTTCAACTAGATAGCATTCGAATTGCGTTAAACACCCCCGATTTTACCACTGCTGATCGTGTCCGCGAAGCGATTGCCAAGCAGCTTGGATCAAGTCAGGTTGAGGTGCTTGATTCCGGCACGATCGAAGTGTGGGTTGGTGATAAGCGTGATGCGCCTGAAACTATTATGGCGGTTGAAAATCTTTTGGTGACACCTGACACCGTGGCTCGCGTTGTCATTGATGAGAAATCTGGAACAATTGTCATGGGTGCTGACGTGCGCATTGCGCAGGTTGCGATCAGCCAAGGCGGCCTAACGGTCCGAGTAAGAGAGAACTACAACGTCAGCCAGCCTTATCCGGTGAGCATGGGGGGAGGCACTGCTGTTGTCTCAGGGGCCCCGATTTCTATTGGAGGTACGACCGTGGTCGTGCCGGAAACGGAAATCGATATACAGGAAACTGATGGCAGCTTTACGATTTTGAAGGGGGACGTCAGCCTTCAAGAGCTCGTCGATGGCCTGAATGCTATCGGTGTGGGGGCGCGTCAAACAATCGCCATTTTACAAGCGATCAAAGCCGCCGGTGCGTTGCATGCCGATCTGGAGATTATTTAATGATAAGTGAAGTTCAGCCGTCGCGCCCGGTTGCTGGCTATCAGCCACCGGACCGGGCTGCGGAGACGGGTAAGGAATTTGAAAAAGTGTTCCTCACCCAGTTTGTTGATGAAATGATAAAGACGGCAGGCCCGGCCGTCTTTGGCGGAGAGGACCAGGCGGATATGTGGCGGTCGTTTATGTCGGAGGCCGTGGCCAGTCAGCTGGTAGAGCAGGGTGGGTTGGGTTTTTCAGGAAGCGTTACACAGATGCTTGATGCGTATGGCAAAGCTCAAAAAGATACCATTGTGAGTGATGATTAATGGAGCGTAAAACCTTTCGTTTTAGCCAGCGCGCGAACGCTTCCGCATCAAGCAGCCCTAATCAACTGGCTCTGACGCCAGAGGATGAAGATAACCTGCGCGGCTATGTCGATAAAATTCAAGAAACCATCGAGGTATTGGAGCGAGAAATCCAAGCGATCAAAGGCGGAGATCTGGGGATTGTCAGCACTGTGTTTGATGAAAAGGCGCGCCTTTTGAAATGGCTCGAGCTACAGACGCCTCTTGTTGAGCCATTTATCAACCAGCCAATCGCCCAGCAGTTGGAGATTAAGCACCATCTTTCCCGGCTTAAAAAATATGTGGAAGAAGATAGCACGATGCTATCGCGCATGGCTGTCGCCGCTCGAACTATATTGAGAGAGGTGGAAAAGATAAGTAACCGCAATGAGTTAGATGGAAACTATGGAAAGTTGGGCCAACGTGTATCTGGCCAGAGTGGTAACAATATGAGGGTCGATCAAAAGTATTGACCCGATATGTTCGCGAGCTTTTCTATTTTTGTTAACCATCCGTTAACTTGGTAGGTTAGGTATATTCAGTTAGCACTAAGCTAATATCAGTCAGAAGACTGGAATAATACGAGAAGCAAGGAGAACATTAAATGTCGTCCATTCTCACAAACAGTTCCGCAATGAATGCCCTGGCCACCCTACGTGATGTGAATCGCGGGCTGACCGATACCCAAAGCCGCGTTTCCAGCGGTTTGAAGGTTGCTTCGGGCAAGGACAACGCTGCCTACTTCGCCATCTCCGAGACGATGAAGGGTGATAGCGGCATGTTCAAAGCTATCAACGAAGGTATGACCGCTACAAAGAACTCCGTTGCCACTGCACGTCTTGGTGCTGAAACGGTTACGGGTCTAGCTCAGCAAATGGTTGAACGTATCGCCTTTGCCCAAAGTGACGGTGTGAACAAGCAAGATGTTCAGAACGAACTGGTTGCTTTGGCGAAAAACATGCAGTCAGCGATTGATCAGGCAACTTTCAACGGCGACAATCTTGTTGATGGTAGCAACTTTGACACGACCACCACTCCTGGCACCCCGATCCCTAACTCGATCAACGTTGTCAACGGTGTTAAGCGTGATGCAACCGGTTTCTCTGTCACTAACTTCTCGTTTGAGGCAGTAGATCTTCAGTCTATCCAAACCGCACTTGCGGCAATCGACGTTACTAAAACTGATCCCGCTGAAATTACAGCTGGTACAGCTGGCTACAGCACGATGGCTGATAAACTGAAAGAGGCCGAAGGCCAGCTTTCTGCATCGATCACGGCAACAACATCTTTGGGTATTACTGAAAACACCCTTGATGGCCAAATGCAGTTCATCGACAGCCTGACCAACACGCTGGATTCCGGCGTAAGCTCTATGGTTGATGCGGACATGGAGGAAGAAGCAGCACGTCTTCAGGCTCTTCAGGTTCAGCAGCAGCTTGCGACACAGTCCTTGTCGATCGCAAACCAGGCACCTCAGAACATCCTGAGCTTGTTCCGTTAATTTGGTTTGACCTCATAATGACAACACCTTTCCCGCCAATTGGCGGGGAAGGTACCCGAGAACTGCGCTTAAAAATGGATAGCTAAGCTATCAAGCTCAACCTACTGGCCCGGAATCGCGC
>DRFG01000297.1 GCA_011050655.1 Roseobacter sp. | reverse complement strand
GGCGCACATCGGAAACAGGCGTGGCGTAAAAACGGGGCAGGGTGTCGGGATTATGACTGCTATGCGACCATGCGCCTGCCTATAGTGTGAATACGCATTACAGGAGAGTCTGATGGCTGAAACATTTTCATTTACGCTGGATGGCGAAACTGTCGAGGCTGAGGCCGGAATGACCATTTGGGAAGTAGCAAACGGGCGTGGGCTAAAAATTCCGCATCTGTGCTTTACACCCGAGCCGGGATATCGACCTGATGGCAATTGTCGCGCCTGCATGGTGGAAATCGAAGGCGAACGGAACCTGGCGGCGTCCTGTCTGCGCGAGCCCACCGAAGGGATGGTCGTGGTCACAAACAACGCGCGATCGGAAAATGCCCGCAAGATGGTGATGGAACTGTTGATCGCCGACCAGCCCGCACAAGACGTGGCGCATAACAAATCGAGCCACATGTGGGATATGGCAGCGCTTGAGGGGGTGAACAGCAGCCGGTTTCCCAAACTGGAGAGCGGGCGGATTCCACTGTTGGATGACAGCCATGTGGCGATGCGGGTGAACCTTGACGCATGTATCCAGTGTAACCTGTGTGTGCGCGCCTGCCGCGAGGTGCAGGTCAACGATGTGATCGGCATGTCGGGTCGCGGGCGTGACAGCTATCCAACCTTTGATATGGCAGACCCGATGGGTGCGTCTTCGTGTGTTGCCTGTGGCGAATGTGTTCAGGCCTGCCCAACAGGGGCGTTGATGGAGGCATCGGTAGTGGACGCAGATCAAGTTGGCGATCGCGCCGACTTTGACAGCGAAGTGGACAGCATCTGCCCGTTCTGCGGCGTCGGCTGTCAGGTGTCTTTGAAAGTCAAAAATGGCAAGATCAAATATGTCGAAGGCATCAACGGTCCGGCGAACGAGGGGCGGCTTTGCGTCAAGGGGCGCTTCGGGTTCGACTATATCCACCATCCGCACCGCCTAACTAAGCCGTTGATCCGTCGCGACGACGCCCCTGCCAAGGGGCTGAACGTCGACCCCGGTAATTGGCAGACCCATTTCCGCGAAGCGACGTGGGACGAAGCGCTGGACTTCGCGGCAGAGGGTATGAAAAAGATCGGCGGTACTGGCGTTGCGGGCTTTGGATCGGCAAAATGCACAAATGAAGAAGCCTACCTGTTTCAAAAGATGATCCGTCAAGGCTTTGGTCACAACAACGTCGACCATTGTACGCGCCTATGTCACGCATCCTCTGTTGCGGCCTTGATGGAGAATGTCGGATCAGGTGCGGTCACCGCGACATTCAACCAGATCGAAAACGCCGATGTGGCGATTGTGATAGGGGCCAACCCGACTGAAAACCACCCTGTCGCCGCGACGTTCTTCAAGCAGTTCGCCAAGCGTGGCGGTAAGCTTATCGTGATGGACCCGCGCGGTCAGGCGCTAAAGCGCCACGCCTCGCATATGTTGCAGTTCCGGCCCGGCACCGATGTTTCAATGCTGAACGCGATCATGCATGTAATCGTCGAGGAAAAGCTGTTCGATCAGCAGTATATCGAAGCTTACACGGAGAATTGGGAGATCGAGAAAGCCCACCTTAAAACCTTTACCCCCGAAAAAATGTCCAAGATTTGCGGTATCGAACCTGAGGTGCTGCGCGATGTAGCGCGGACCTTTGCTGGGGCCAATGCGGGAATGATTTTTTGGGGCATGGGTATTTCTCAACACATCCACGGCACTGATAACTCGCGCTGTCTCATTTCGCTTGCGTTAATGACGGGGCAAATCGGGCGCCCCGGTGCGGGCTTGCACCCTTTGCGCGGCCAAAACAACGTGCAAGGCGCGTCTGATGCTGGCCTGATCCCGATGTTCTTGCCAGACTATCAACCCGTGTCCGATGACGGGGTGCGGGCAGCCTTTACCGACGTGTGGAAAAGCGGTGATTTCAGCAATAAAAAGGGACTGACGGTGATTGAAATCATGGATGCGGTCCATGATGGCGATATACGCAGCCTTTATGTGCTGGGCGAAAACCCAGCCATGTCCGACCCCGATGTGGAGCATGCCCGCGACGCGTTGGCTAAGCTGGAACATCTGGTCGTGCAGGATATTTTCCTGACGGAAACGGCGAACTTCGCCGATGTGATTTTGCCCGCCAGTGCTTTTGCCGAAAAATCAGGAACGGTGACCAATACCAACCGACAGGTCCAGATGGGGCGACCTGCCGTCGCGCCTCCGGGTGAGGCGAAAGAGGATTGGTGGATCGAGGTCGAGCTTGCAAAACGACTGGGCCTGGGTTGGTCCTATGCCGACCCCAGCGAGATTTTCGCCGAGATGAAGCTGAACATGTCGTCGTTAAATAACATCACATGGGATAGGCTAGAAGCCGAGGGTGCGGTGACATATCCATCGACTAGTCCGACCGATCCCGGCCAAGCGATTGTGTTTGCCGATGGCTTTCCGCGACAAGATGGTCGCGCTCGATTTACGCCTGCCAGTATCATCGCACCGGATGATGCACCTGACGCGGATTATCCGATGATCCTGACCACAGGTCGTCAGCTGGAACATTGGCACACCGGGTCGATGACGCGCAGGTCTGCGGTTCTGGACGAATTGGAACCCGAGGCAAACTGCTCGCTCCACCCGTCAACCTTGCGTAAACTGGGGGTCACGCCGGGCGATCATATACGTCTGTCGACCAAGCGGGGGACAATTGAGATCATGGCCCGCGAAGACCGCGCCGTTTCACCGGATATGGTATTTCTGCCGTTTGCCTATGTAGAAGCAGCGGCAAATATACTTACAAATCCGGCTGTTGACCCTTACGGCAAAATCCCCGAGTTTAAATTCTCGGCGGTCAAGGTCGAAGCGGTAACCAATCCGGTAGCAGCGGAGTAAACATGCAGATCAATCCCGAGCGCTTTCTTGCGGACCTTCACACGCTTCGCAGTTTCGGCGCTGCGGGAGTGGGCAAGGGCGTGGTGCGCCCGGCCTATAGCGACGCCGACGTTGCCGCGCGGCAATGGCTGGCGCAGCGGATGCGCGATGCGGGTCTGCAAGTGCAGGTCGACGCAATGGGCAATCTTTTCGGGTTGGCTGATGGCCGGTCGCTGCTTATGGGGTCTCATTCTGACAGTCAGCCCGAAGGCGGCTGGTTGGATGGGGCGCTGGGGGTGATTTCTGCGCTTGAGGTCGCACGTGCCGCGGCCGAGGCAGGCGGGCCCGCTGTTTCTGTCGTATCGTTTCAGGATGAAGAAGGCCGGTTTGGCGTGACAACAGGCAGCGCCGTTTGGTCAGGTCACCTGACGCTGGCGCAAGCCGACGTGCTTACGGATCATACGGGAATTGCCTTGGGAGATGCGCGACAGTCGGTGGCCGTGATGGTTACTGGGGACGTGTCGCCGGATCAGTTTACCGGCTTTGTCGAATTGCATATTGAACAGGGACCAACTCTGGACGAGAGCGGTGAACAAATCGGCGTCGTGACGGATATCGTAGGCATTCGCGATATGAAGATCACTTTTGACGGACAGCAAAATCATGCCGGGACCACGCCAATGCATTTGCGCCGCGATGCGTTTCAGGCTGTATCGGCCTTTAACGCAGCGCTGAACAACCGGTTGCGCAACGTGGTCACGCCGCAAACTGTGTGGACGATCGGTCACGTGTCGTTGCACCCCAATGCGTCGTCGATTGTGCCGGGGCGGGCGGTGTTTTCGATGCAGTGGCGCGATGCCGATACTGATCGTTTAGCCCGGATGGAACAAATCATACGTGACACCGCCTCCGAGATTGGCAGCGACCAAGGCATGACGCTAAGCTTTGGTCCCATGTTGGGGTTGGAACCTGTCGCAATGAACGAAAGGTTGCGTACAGCACTTGAGGCAGGCGCTAGCGTGATCGCACCAGAAAACTGGCGCACGATGCCATCAGGTGCATTGCATGACGCGACGAATGTGTCGCGCCTTATGTCGGTTGCGATGCTGTTTGTGCCATCTATCGGCGGGGTCAGTCACACATTCGAAGAGGATACCGCCGAGGGTGATCTCGTTGCTGGCGTCCGCGTCTTGGCACACGCAGTCAACCATTTGGAGTCAATGCCGTAGATATCCTCGCCGCTCTGCCTTGCTGCGGTATCGGTCTGCCACCCGCGAGGCTTCGCGTAGGTTGCCGAAACATTGAATGATGGCTTTGGGCTTGCAGCCCGCAAATCCCCACTCGCGCATGACTGAAACTTCGTTGAACAAGTTCATCGCGATCTCGACGCGATAAAAAAGCCGACGTTGGGCATCGTTGGTTCTATAAAGCAGGCATTCGATCATAGATTGAATCTAGCTGGCTGTGCGCGGGGGGCGCAACGAAAAACATTGGAGCTAACGAAAGAAAACGGGTGACGCGCGCAGATATGCCTGAAACCTTGGGTCTGCCAGCAACCGGAGCCAGATCATGACAGAAGACACTTCATTTATCGTATGCGAGCACCCCGGTGGAGTTGCCTGCATTACCCTTAATGCGCCCCCAGTAAACGCGTTGACTGCTGGAAATCTGATGGACTTTGCAGGTTTGATCGAAAGGCTAGAGGTCGATGATGCCGTGCGCGCGATCGTGATTGCGTCTTCGTGCAAGGTGTTTTCGGCGGGGTTGAATTTGAAACAGGCACAGGCATTCGGCTTGGCTGAACAACATGCGATTGTAAAAGGATTGAACCTAGGGTTCCTGGCGCTTTTCAAATGCCGCAAACCCACCTTGGCTGCGGTGAACGGTGCCGCGATTGCTGGCGGGTTGTTTTACGTGCTGGCTAGCGATGTCAGGCTGGCGGTGCCCAAAGCATCGTTCGGTTTGGCAGAAGTGCGCGTTGGTGCTGATTTTCCGCTGGGGCCGCTTGAGATCGCGCGGGCTGTGTTGTCGCCCAATGATCTGCGCCGATTGATGCTGACAGGACAACCGATGTCAGCTGACGACGCCAAAATTTCAGGTATCGTAGATAAGATAGTGCCCGCCGATACGCTGTTGCAGGACGCTCTCGCAGAGGCCGCAGCTTTGGGACAAATTCCGCCTAACACATATGCATCGGTTAAACTCCAGATCAGGGGGGACGTAATTGATCGTATCGAAGCAGGTATCGCAGCGGGTGCGAATGCGCCTGAGGGTGGTTGGTTTACAGACGAAACGGTACCCGCCATGCGGTCAATGCTCGGGGGTTAAATCACTGGTTTGCGCATGATGATACTGGTAGGTCGATCATACCCCGGATGCGCTGTACGGGCGTGCTCTGAAAAGCCAAGAGCTTTGAACGTCGCGTGATTATCGACCAGTTCGACCCGGGTTTGCAGCTCCAGCATGGGTAGCTTAAGGCGGCGGGCACATCTTTCTGCCTGTTCGATAAGGTGACGCGACAACCCCAGTTGCCGGTGCGACGGGGCGACGCAAATCTTGCCTAAATACAACGTACCGTTTCTGGCGGACAGGATCATACAGGCAACCGGCGGCACACCGATGGCCCAGATATCGGCCTCGGACGCGGTGGTTCGCAAGTTGGCGATGGTGGTCTTGCCCAGTGAACTCGGTGGGTCGATGCGCCCTTCCATATAAGCAAAGCAATCCTGCATCAGACGTAGAATATCGCCCATTATCGGGCTGTCCTGCGGGATTTTGTGAGGCGTCAAGTCCACGAAACATCTCCCAGAAAGATATAGCCTGCCCCGTAGATCGTCTTGATAAGCTGCGGGTTCTTGGGATCTTCGCGCAGCTTTGTGCGCAGGCGCGATATCCGTACATCAATGGCCCTGTCAAAGCTTTCTGACGCAACGCCGCCCAAGCTGGTTTGCATTTGGGCCCGGCTAAGCAAGCGCTTGGGCGCATCCAAGAACAGCCGTAAGACTTCCCCTTCGGCATGGGAAAAAGGCGTTTCAGCGCCGGTTTCGTCCACAAGGGCGTATCGGTTGAAATTGGCTTTCCAGCCATTAAAGCTTGCCACCGTACCAGTCTGCGACACAGATTTGGTGCTGCGCAGGCGGGCACGTATTCTTGCTACCACCTCGGTAGGGTCAAATGGTTTGATAATATAGTCGTCGGCCCCCAGCTCTAGTCCGGTCACACGATCTTGGACCTGCGCGCGCCCAGAGATAATGATGACGATTGCGCCCTGTTCTAGCGCCAGTCGGTGCACGACTGTCAGCCCATCGGTATCAGGAAGCGACAGATCAACAAGGCATACATCAGGTGTGTGTGTGGCAAGCGCGGCCTCGAACGCCCGCGCCCGACCAAAGCTAAGGGTATCAAAGCCAGCCTCTTCGAGCACTTGGGACAAAAGGGTGCGAATTTCGGGTTCATCATCCAAGATGGTAACGAGAGGACGGTTCATTGAGCGGCCAATTCTGAAGGGGCAATCAAAGCAGTGAGATCTTTGACATCAAAGGGTTTGCGCAGGACGGGTGCGAGCGTCTGGGCCGCAAGAAATTGCGCGTCGTCGATAGGAAGCGACGTCATCAGCACAAGCGGCGGTGCGTCAGGTGGCAGGCGCTTGGCCAGATCAAGGCCGGTTGCTTCGCCCATCAGTTGAATGTCAGACAGGATCAGTGCGATGTCGGGAAGGTCGGCCAACAGCGCCATCGCTTCGTCCGCCGACGCGGCTTCGATCACCGAATGACCGAGCCCAATCAACATATCGCGCACCAACGCCCGCAGATCATCGGCGTCTTCGACCAGTAGCACTAGGCCAGTTGTCGCAGCTACGGCAGGCCGGTAGGGTAGACGCATCGTGACCAGCGCGCCATCATCGACATTGCTTAACCGTAGATCACCGCCGGCGGATTTGACCATGTCATACACCATCGGAAGTCCCAGCCCCGAACCTTCGGCGCCTTTTGTGGTGAAGAAGGGTTCGAAACCGTGCGCCAATGCGGACTTGGAAAACCCCGGCCCGGTATCACGTATTGTGCATTCGATCCATGTCTCGTGTACCGGTTTGACCTCGAGCATGATCCGGCCTGCCCCCCCGCACGCATCGCGCGCATTCAAGATCAGGTTCAATAACCCGTCTTGCACCAGACCGCTATCTAACAACACCGCCTGATCAGGCATGTGGTTGGCAATATCCAGTGTCATGCCTGCGGGAAGGGTCGGACCGGCCAACAGGGTCAGATCATCAAGCAACCGACCGATATGCGTTGCCGTGGGCCGCAGCGTTCGTGCCCCTGTCATATCGGCAATCGTGCTTAGTAATGCTCCACCACGTCGGGCGGCGGCTAAGGTGCCTTCAATCAGCGGGGTGGCAGTCGTGGGCAGGTCATCCAGTCGCCCAAGCCGCGATTGCAACCCTAGTATGATCGTCAACAAGTTCGAGAAATCATGCGCCAGCCCGGAAATGACCTGAGCTGCCATTTCGCGGCGGTGCGTTTGCTGTAGCGCTACGCGGTTTTGCGTTTCTTCGGTCACGTCCATCGACAGAATATAGACGCCACCGCGTGTGTCGGGGGTGAATGCCCCCCGTATACGTCTTGCACTGGCATCATCGGTGAATTCGATCACAGATAACTTCCCCGCGAAGGCCTGACCAAGCGCCGGGGCAATGCAGTTGTAAGCCTGCGGTCCCAAGACGTCGGAAATAGGTTTGCCGATCAGTTCTTCGGGGCGACCTGGCATGACAGACGCAAGGCGGCGGTTAGAATAAGTATAGTGAGCATCGGCATCGACGTGGGCAATGTGTGCCGGCATCATCTCGGTTGTTAGACGTGTGCGTGCCTCGGACAGGATCAACTGCCGTTTGGCTTCTTCTAGCGCGGTATTCATCGCTGCAAGTTCGCGGTTCGTCGCAGATAGTTCTTCGGCATGGGCCAGGACCTGCCCGGACAAGGCATCGGAACGGGCACGCAACAATGCCTCTTGCTGTTTAGTACGGGAAATATCTGTATAAACTGTTACCCACCCCCCTTGCGGAAGAGGCGATCCCTCTACGGAAATCGTCCGTCCATTGGCACGGGTCCGTTCCATGTAATGTGGTTCAAAGGCGCGGGCCTGTACCACACGTTCAGCCACGAATGCTTGGACGTCGGCGACATCGCCGTATTCACCCGAGCGCGCGAGATGGGTGATTGTCTCTTCAAAACTGGCACCAGCGGTGACAAGCGCCTTAGGAAGGTCGAACATTTGCTGGAAAGGTGCATTGCATAAAACCAGCCGAAGATCCGCATCATAGATCGTCAGTGCCTGAGCGATCAGGTTCAGCCCGGCGGCCGTCATCATATCAGTCAACTTGTTGTCGAACTTCATTCAATATTCCCCCGACCGAATGGCTAGCACCAACAGCAGATCGGCGCAAAGGGTCAGGTTGAAACGGGACTTGTTACAATTCGTTAGAATTCCGACATCATTATGTAAAAGTTGACGTCGAGCATCTGATCAACATCGTGGTGTGACGCTAGAATCGCATCAGTGATCGACCTGCCATAAAAGAGCAGGCATTGGGAGGAAGACATTTGGCCTACACGCTTGTGAGCGCCGACGGACCTCAGTCCGTTCCGGCGCTGTTGCATCGTAATGCAAAGCAATTCGCGAACGCACCTGCGTACCGCGAAAAGGAATATGGCATTTGGCAAAGCTGGACCTGGGCACAGACCCGCGAGGAGGTCGAGGCTTTGGCGTTAGGTTTGCTAGAGCTTGGCGCAAATGAGGGCGATTTCATCGCTATATCGGGACGCAATCGTCCCTATCTATATTGGGCAATGATGGCGGCCGAGATGATCGGGGCAATCCCTGTGCCGCTCTATCAGGATGCGAACGCGGAAGAGATGGCTTATGTGCTGGATCACTGCGGCGCGCGTTTCGTTGTAGCCGGTGATCAAGAGCAGGTCGATAAGGTGCTTGAGGTGCAAGACCAACTGACCAAGTTCGAACGCATTATCTATCTTGATCCGCGGGGCTTGCGGAAATACGATCACACCGCTTTGGACCAATACAGTGCCCTGCAGGACACCGGGCGCAAGAACCGTGACCTACACATCAACGAACTGGAGGCCCGCCAAGCCAAGCTGAATTACGACAGCATTGGTGTAATGCTGTATACTTCGGGTACGACCGGCAAGCCAAAGGGCGTCGTCCTGAGCAACCGCAATATTATCGAAACTGCAAAGTCTTCCTCCGAATTCGACAAGCTGCGTCACACGGATAATATCCTGGCCTATCTCCCTATGGCTTGGGTCGGTGATTTCATCTTTTCGGTCGGGCAGGCCCTATGGACGGGATTTTGCACCAATTGCCCCGAATCCGCAGATACCATGCACGTGGATTTGCGCGAGATTGGCCCGACGTATTATTTTGCGCCACCACGGGTCTTTGAAACGCAATTGACCAACGTCATGATCCGCATGGAAGACGCGAGCCGCTTCAAAAAGTGGTTATTCGATAAGTTCATGGCGCATGCCCGCAAGGTCGGGCCGGATATTTTGGATGGCAGACCCGTCGGCACATTGGACCGCGCAAAATACGCTTTGGGTGAGCTGATGATCTATGGGCCGCTAAAAAACACCCTTGGCCTTAGCAGGGTACGGGTCGGGTATACCGCCGGCGAGGCGATCGGCCCCGAGATTTTCGATTTCTATCGTTCGCTCGGTATCAATCTCAAGCAGCTTTACGGCCAGACCGAGGCAACCGTCTTTATCACAGCCCAGCCGGATGGCCAGGTTCGCAGCGATACGGTTGGTGTGGCTTGCCCCGGGGTCGAACTGAAGATCGCTGACAATGGAGAGGTCTTTTACCGGTCGCCAGGCGTGTTCGTTGAATATTATAAGAATCCCGAAAGCACCGCTGACACCAAGGATGCCGAAGGCTGGGTGGCCACCGGAGATGCCGGATTTGTTGAGCAAAGTACCGGGCATTTGCGGATCATCGACCGGGCCAAGGATGTGGGGCACATGGTGGATGGCAGTCTGTTTGCACCAAAGTATGTTGAAAATAAGCTCAAATTCTTCCCAAATATTCTGGAAGTCGTCGTGTTTGGCAATGGGCTCGACGCGTGCACGGCGTTTATCAACATTGACCTAACCGCGGTCGGTAACTGGGCCGAGCGCAACAACATCGGTTATGCATCTTATCAAGAGCTTGCCCGACATCCGCAGGTGATGGATACGATTCAAGGTCATGTGGAAGCGGTAAATGCCTCGATCGCCGAGGACGAGATGTTGTCGGGCTGTCAGGTACACCGGTTTGTGGTGCTTCACAAAGAACTGGACGCGGATGACGGCGAACTGACGCGCACTCGCAAAGTGCGTCGCAAAATTATCGCCGAGAAATTCGCGGATATCATCAGTGCTTTGTATGACGGGTCGGCGTCGGTCAGCACGGTGACGGAAGTGACCTATGAAGACGGTCGTAAGGGGTCGATCGCCGCAACGCTCGAAGTGCGCGATGCCAAGGTATTCGCTGATACCCGTAAGATGGCGGCGGAATGAGGATGATCATCATTAGCGGAGTGTACGAAAGCTGCTGTTGCGCAGTGGATTTTAAGACCATTTGGAAAGAAGGTGTGGCATGAACGATTTGGCCGACGGTTACGTCACTGCGGATGGTCGCCAGATCGGCCCGGTCGTGATGGAGATGAAGAATATTACATTGCGATTTGGTGGTGTCGAAGCGATTAAGGATATCTCCTTTGACATTCGCCAGGGCGAAATCCGCGCTATCATTGGCCCGAACGGAGCTGGCAAGTCGTCGATGTTGAATGTGATCAGTGGCTTTTATGTCCCACAGGATGGCGAGGTCTGGTATCAAGGAAGCCGTCGCCCGCCGATGAAGCCCTATGAGGTCGCGCAGCAGGGGATTGCCCGGACGTTTCAGAACATTGCGTTATTCGAAGGGATGACCGTGCTTGATAATGTCATGACCGGACGTCTGACCAATATGAAGACCGGAATGCTCTGGCAGTCGATCTGGAAGGGCAAGGCCGAACGGGAAGAGACCGAAAACCGCGAGGTCGCCGAAAAGATCATTGATTTTCTTGAGATCCAGGCGATCCGCAAGACGCCGGTTTCGCGTCTGTCTTACGGGTTGAAAAAACGGGTGGAACTGGCGCGCGCATTGGCCGCCGAACCCTCTATTCTCTTGCTCGATGAACCGATGGCGGGGATGAACGTCGAGGAAAAAGAGGACATGAGCCGCTTTATTCTGGATGTGAATGATGAATTCGGCACCACGATTGCACTGATCGAACACGACATGGGCGTGGTCATGGATTTGAGCGACCGAGTGGTGGTGATGGATTACGGCAAAAAGATCGGCGACGGCACACCGCATGAGGTACGCAACAACCAAGATGTGATCGACGCTTATCTGGGGGTTGCACATGATTGATTTTGCCACTGTTTTTGTGATGGGGAGGGTCTGATATGCCCGAGCAACTGGCCTTTGCGCTAGAAGTGACCGCGAATGGTCTGATGGCCGGAGTGCTTTATGCGCTGGTCGCACTGGGCTTTGTTTTGATCTATAAAGCATCGGGTATTTTTAATTATGCCCAAGGCGTCATGGCGCTTTTTGCGGCGTTGACGTTAGCGGGGATCATCGACGGCCAAGTGCCCTTTAGCCATCTGATCAATGCGGTGTTTGGGACCGATGTCCATTATTTTGGTTGGAACGCACCGGCGTTTCTGGCGATTTTGCTGACGATGGTGGTGATGATCGGGTTGGCCTATGCGGTGCAGAGATTGGTATTCAGGCATCTGGTCGGACAGGAACCTATCATTTTGTTCATGGCGACGATCGGATTGGCCTACTTTCTCGAGGGGGTCGGCGACCTGATGTGGGGGTCTGACATCAAGTCGATTGATGTTGGCCTGCCGCAAGGGATGAATACGTGGATCGACGACTCGACGTTCAACACTTTGGGCTACGGTTTCTTTATTGATAACCTTGATATCGTTGCGAGTATCATCGCTGCTTTGCTGGTGATTATTCTGGTGATGTTCGCGCAATACACCAAACAGGGGCGCGCAATGCGGGCCGTCGCCGATGATCATCAGGCTGCGTTATCGGTAGGTGTGTCGCTGAACTTCATCTGGATTTTGGTATGGTCTCTGGCGGGCTTTGTCGCCCTTGTCGCGGGGATCATGTGGGGGACCAAATCGGGGGTACAGTTTTCTCTTTCGTTGATCGCGCTCAAGGCATTGCCGGTGCTGATGCTCGGAGGGTTTACGTCAATTCCCGGTGCAATTGTAGGCGGTTTAATCATCGGCGTGGGTGAAAAGTTGTTCGAGTTTTTGATCGGAGCACCTTTCCTTGGCGGTGCCACGGAGAATTGGTTTGCTTACATGCTGGCGCTCATTTTCTTGGTATTCCGCCCGCAGGGCTTGTTCGGGGAGAAGATCATTGAACGGGTGTGACCTTTGCCATCGGCGGACCGGGGCACTGCCCCGGACCCCGGGATTTTTTACCATCTGGAAGCAGGGGGCAGTTTGAATGTTCTATCGTGAAGCTGGGGATTTTAGCACCTCTTATCCTGAGGATAGCCAAACGTTTCCAATCAAATTTGATCGGTATCGTTATTATCTTGTGCTGTTCATTGCTATCGTCGTCATACCCTTTTTTATTAACGACTATTGGGTAAATTCGCTTTTCCTGCCTTTTTTAATCTATGCAATTGCTGCAATTGGTTTGAATATTCTTGTCGGGTATTGCGGGCAGGTAAGCTTGGGTACAGGCGGTTTCATGGCGGTAGGTGCATATGCCTGCTATAAGTTGATGACCAGCTTTCCTGATGTCAGCATGGTGATCCTTGTCCTTCTGTCGGGGCTTATTACGGCCCTTGTCGGAGTGATATTCGGGCTGCCGTCCCTGCGGATCAAGGGGTTCTATCTTGCGGTGGCGACGTTGGCGGCCCAGTTTTTTCTGGTGTGGCTGTTCAACCGCGTGCCGTGGTTTTACAATTATTCGGCTTCTGGACAGATCAGCGCCCCTGAGCGGACATTTTTCGGCATCGAGATCACCGGGCCGAATACGCAAGCGTGGGCCACATATCTTTTTTGTCTAATGTTCGTGATTGCCAGTGCTTACGTCGCTCGTAATTTGACTCGAGGATCGATGGGTCGCAAATGGATGGCGATCCGTGACATGGACATCGCCGCTGAAATCATCGGTGTAAATCCTCTGCGTGCAAAGTTGACGGCTTTTGCGGTTAGCTCTTTCTTCATCGGTATCTCGGGAGCGCTGTTTTTCGCCATCTACCTTGGTGCGGTGGAGGTCGGGGAGGTGTTTGGCATTCAGAAGTCGTTTCTGGTGTTATTCATGATCATCATCGGCGGGTTGGGGTCAATTTTCGGAAGTTTCGCGGGTGCTGCATTTCTGGTCCTGTTGCCCGTTGCTTTGAAAATTGTTGGCGTTGATTGGCTGGACTGGCCGACAGATATCGTCGCGCATTTGCAGCTTGTTATCGTAGGGGGGCTGATTATCGTGTTTCTGATCGCGGAACCACATGGCCTTGCCCAATTGTGGCGCGTTGCCAAAGAGAAACTGAGATTATGGCCCTTCCCGCACTAGGGAAAGACCAATGGTCGGGGGTAACCCACGGCCAAAGAAGACGACCGGGAGTAACCCGGCATGATCGGATATACCTAAGGGAGGAAACACCGATGAAACTTAAACTGACCACACTGGCGCTTGGCGCTGCACTGGCCGCAGGGCCTGCCATGGCCGAACTTGTATTCCCGTCGCTAAGCTATCGCACCGGGCCTTATGCGGCGAATGGTATCCCGTTTGCGGATGGCTATGCCGACTATTTCACGTTGCTCAACGAGCGTGACGGTGGCATCGGCGGTGAACCAATTCGCATGATAGAATGCGAGACCGGTTACAACACTGAAAAAGGCGTTGAATGCTATGAAAGCACGAAGGGCGAAGGCGCTCTTGTGTATCAACCACTGTCGACGGGTATTACCTATCAGTTGATCCCGAAAGCAACAGCTGACGGTATTCCTGTTCACTCGATGGGGTATGGCCGTACGTCTGCTAAGGACGGTTCCGTGTTCAAGAACATCTTTAACTATCCTGCGAACTACTGGGATGGCGCATCGGTTGCGATCAAGCACCTGTTGGACATCAACGGCGGCAGCCTTGAAGGCAAGAAAATTGCGTTGGTCTATCACAATTCGGCGTACGGCAAAGAGCCGATCCGCACATTGGAAGAGCTGAGCAAGAAGCATGGGTTTGAATTGTCCCTGCTGCCGGTTGACCATCCCGGTCAGGAGCAAAAATCGCAGTGGCTGCAAATCCGTCGCGAAAAGCCTGACAATGTGATCATGTACGGTTGGGGTGTTATGAACCAGGTTGCCATTCAGGAAGCGGCGAACATCCGTTATCCAATGGACCAGTTCATTGGCATCTGGTGGTCCGGCTCTGAAAACGACGTGCGCCCTGCGGGTGACAAAGCTAATGGCTACAAAGCTTTGACGTTCCACAATGTTGGCGACGATTTCCCGGTGTTTGCGGACATCAAGAAGTTTGTTGTTGATGCGGGCAAAGCTGCCGGTGCGGGCGATCAGATCGGCACAGCTTTGTACAACCGTGGTCTGTATGCGGCGATGTTGGCTGCCGAAGCTGCGAAAACGGCTCAGAAGATCCACAGCACCAAAGCGCTGACACCAGCGCAGATGCGCGACGGGATGGAAGCGCTTGAGATCACTGAAGCCAAAATGGCGGGTCTTGGCCTGCCGAACTTTGGACCTGAGTTTACCGTGTCGTGTGAGAACCACGGTGGTAACGGTCTTGTTGCCGTGTCGCAGTGGGACGCCGCCGCCGATAGCTGGAGCTTGATCACAGAGTATGTCCAGTCTGACCAAGACGTGCTGAAACCGCTGATCGCAGAAGATGCAGCGGCATTCGCAGCAGAATCCGGTATCACACCGGGCTGCTAAGCCATGCCTATGAACGGGGATGCGGCGGCACTGTCGCCGTATCCCGACAACCGCCATCTATGAAAGAGACACCCATGCTGGACGCCACCCCCACCCCAGACGCGCAGGTCGAGACCCTTCTTGAGGTAAATAATATCGAAGTGATCTATAATTCGGTCATTCTGGTGCTCAAGGGCGTGAGCCTGAAGGTCCCCAAGGGCGGCATCACGGCTTTGCTGGGCGGCAATGGCGCGGGCAAGACGACGACGTTGAAAGCCATTTCTAACCTGCTGCATTCAGAGCGAGGCGAGGTTACCAAAGGGTCCATCAAGTATCGCAACGTGCCTGTACATAAGTCGGACCCCGCCGAAATGGTGAAACGAGGTGTGGTGCAGGTGATGGAGGGGCGGCATTGTTTCGAGCATCTCACCATCGAAGAGAACCTGTTGACCGGAGCGTACACCCGTAGCGACGGTAAAGCCGCAATCGCCCGCGATCTTGAGATGGTCTATAATTATTTCCCGCGTCTGCGTGAACGCCGCAAATCGCAGGCCGGGTATACGTCGGGCGGAGAACAGCAGATGTGCGCGATTGGTCGTGCATTGATGTCGCGTCCTGAAACCATCCTGTTGGATGAGCCGTCAATGGGGTTGGCTCCTCAGTTGGTTGAACAGATTTTTGAGATCGTGAAATCAGTCAATGAAAAAGAAGGCGTGACGTTTCTTTTGGCTGAACAGAACACCAACGTCGCGCTGCGTTTTGCGCATTACGGCTATATTTTGGAATCTGGTCGCGTCGTCATGGATGGCCCTGCGGCTGATCTGCGCGAAAACCAGGACGTGAAAGAGTTTTATCTTGGGATGTCCGACGAGGGACGCAAATCGTTTCGAGATGTGCGCAGCTATCGGCGCCGCAAACGCTGGCTGAGTTGATGACTGAAAGCTTCCTGTAACTTGATTACCAAAATGAATGACGAGCAAGCAATATGGCCCAGATGCCCCATTTCGACGATCTTGAGATACGAAGCGCCAGCGCCCGTGCCGCTGATATCGCAATAGCATTGCCGCAACAGATTGCCCGCGCTCAAGCATTGTCAGGTTATGCTGGAACGTTGGATCGTGTGGAACCGGCAAATGTTACAAATGCCGAGGATCTGGCCAAGTTGCCGGTACTGCGCAAATCTGAGATCGGCAAACAACAGGCGCTTTCAGCGCCATTCGGTGGATTTACCACGCGGCCTGCACATGCGTTTACCCATATCTTTCAATCCCCCGGGCCTATTTACGAGCCGTCGTCGACTGCGCCTGACTGGTGGCGTATGGGGCGGTTCCTGCATGCGCTAGGTATCGGCGCTGGGGATATCGTGCAGAACTGCTTTGGCTATCACCTGACCCCGGCGGGTATGATTTTTGAATCAGGCGCACAGGCTGTGGGTGCTGCCGTATTACCAGCCGGGACCGGGCAAACAGAGCTGCAAGTTATCGCTGCCCGCGATATTGGCACCACTGCTTATGCTGGCACCCCCGATTACCTGAAGATCATTCTTGAGAAAGCCGATGAAATGGGCGTGACCTTAGGGATAACCAAGGCAGCCGTTGGTGGGGGGGCACTATTCCCGTCATTGCGGGACTACTATGCTGAACGCGGCATCAGGTGCCTGCAAAGCTATGCGACTGCGGATCTGGGCAATATCGCTTACGAAAGCGCCGAGGCCGAAGGCATGATCGTCGACGAACACGTGATCGTCGAGATCGTAGTGCCGGGCACGGGCATCCCGGTTGCACCTGGGGATGTGGGCGAAGTCGTCGTGACAACTCTTAATCCCGATTATCCGTTGATCCGCTTTGCCACCGGTGATTTGAGCGCCGTCTTGCCCGGCATGTCATCTTGCGGTCGCACCAACATGCGAATCAAGGGCTGGATGGGACGGGCTGACCAAACCACCAAGATCAAAGGCATGTTCGTACGTCCCGAACAGGTTGCCGCTTTGGTTGCGCATCACCCCGAAGTTACCAAGGCCCGCGTTGTTGCCAGCCGTGCCGACGAAAAAGATGTGATGACGGTTTATATCGAAGCGCAACAGGCTGAACCTGAAAGATACATGCAATCGGTAATGGATATGCTAAAACTTAAGGGCGACATCGTGATCGCGACCCCGGGAAGCCTGCCCAATGACGGCCTAGTGATCGAGGATCAACGTACCTACGATTGATGGCCATTCAAAACGACGCCGTGATGTTTTCGTGAAAATTGCCGCAGGTGCATTCCGCGTGCAACGAAAATGTGTTTCTCCCTGCTGGCATTCCCGACTAAAATAGTCGAAACCAAGCGCATGACTATTGAAGCACCAGTCCCACCCAAGGTTACACCGATAGTGCCGCGCGACGGGCTTGGCCTGCTTGCCACGGCGGCTATTACGGTTGCGAGTATTGCGGCCTTGCCAATGATAGCGGTGCTTTTGGCGGCCTTCATGGGTGGCACTGATACCGTTCGACATTTGCTGAATACCGTGCTGCTTGGCTATGCCGGTACGACGTTGTTGCTGGTGGTGATGGTTGCCACAGGCACCTTTCTAGTCGGTGTAGGTGCCGCGTGGCTTGTGACGATGACCCGGTTTGTCGGTGTGCGGTTCCTTGAGATCGCGTTGGTACTGCCATTGGCATTTCCTGCTTATGTGCTGGCCTATGCCTATACCCACGTTCTGGATCATCCCGGCATCGTTCAATCGGCGCTGCGTGATGTGACCGGATGGGGACCTCGCGATTACTGGTTCCCCGAAATCCGCTCGCTCGGTGGGGCCGCCCTGATGCTGGTGCTTGTCCTTTATCCCTACGTGTATTTACTGGCGCGTGCCGCATTCCTTCAACAATCAGCAACTACATTTCTGGCGGCGCGGGCACTGGGCAGCAGCGCGTGGGTGGCCTTTTACAAGGTCAGCTTGCCGCTTGCGCGCCCAGCCATCGCTGGCGGGGTGTTATTGGCAGTGATGGAGACAATCGCCGATTTCGGTACCGTGGCATATTTTGGAGTTCAGACCTTTGCCACGGGGATCTATACAAGTTGGTTTTCCCTGTTCGACCGGGCCGGTGCGGCGCAACTGGCCCTTTGTCTGCTGAGCTTTGCGTTGCTGTTGGCAATGCTAGAGAGGGCCCAACGCGGCAGGGCCAAGTACCACGATCCTTCTCGTCGGGCGGTTGCCATGCCACCTGTGCAATTGCGAGGATGGCGGGCTGCGTCGGCTTTTGTGGCGTGTGGGGTGCCAGTCTTGTTTGGCGCGGTTTTTCCGGTGGTCATCTTGTTTTCCATGGGGGTCGGATCAGAGCAAGATCTGCTGAGCCCGCGGTATTTGGGGTTTATCAAAAACTCTGCGACGCTTGCGGGCACGGCAGCGGTATTGACGGTTACGGCGGCAGTGTGCGTCGGTTTCTTTCAGCGGTTGCGACCGGGGAAGGTATCGAATACTGCGGCCTATATTGCCAGGCTGGGCTATGCCGTTCCCGGGGGCGTGATCGCCGTGGGTCTGATGGTGCCGTTTGCCCTGTTTGACAACACATTGGATGCGTGGATGCGCAGCACCTTCGATGTCTCGACAGGGCTGTTGGTAACCGGGTCGATCTGGCTGTTGGTTGCGGCGTATCTGGTACGGTTTCTTGCGGCGGCCTTGGGCGCGTACGAGGGCGGACAGGCGATGGTACATGCCAATATGGATTCCGCCGCCCGGTCATTAGGTGAGACACCTGTAGGCACCCTGCGTCGCGTGCACCTGCCCATCTTATCGCCGAGTCTTCTGACGGCGTTGCTGATTGTCTTTGTCGATGTAATGAAGGAACTGCCAGCGACGTTGATCATGCGCCCGTTTAACTATGATACTTTGGCTGTCCAGGCCTACCGCTTGGCCAGTGACGAACGCCTTGAAGGTGCCGCGGTGCCAAGCTTGGTGATCGTTGCCATGGGGTTGCTGCCGGTAATTCTGATTTGTCGGCAGGTCGGACGTCAGCGCTAGGGTTGGCCCATCACGCTAGATACACGTTAGCAAAAAGGCCGCACCGACACAATGTCGATACGGCCCGTTTTCGCAGCGGCTGCTTATTTCCAGCCGACCGCGTTAAAGATCTTTTGCGCGGTTGGAATGTTCTCGGCAACTTCCGAGAGGTTGATCTCATCGGCTTTGAATTCACCCAGCTTT
>DRFG01000296.1 GCA_011050655.1 Roseobacter sp. | reverse complement strand
TGCCGCGCGATTAACCTGGAAGGTTCGCGCGATGCTGCGGTGGCAGCTATGATGTCCGCAGGGGTCGATCTTAGCTAATGTGGTGACAGATATTTAGGAGAAGGTTTTGACGGCAATAGGCCTCAATTTGCTTGCTCCCTCATTTGGGATGGGCGACAAACACCGGCTAAAGGAGCCTTTACAATGGTCGACATCGCTAGCCGCGTCTGGAATCACAAATGGAAGATCGACCCTATAGTTCGATCGCTCATTGATACCGATTTTTATAAACTATTGATGTGCCAGTCGGTTTTCCGAAACAAGCCAAATACTCAGGTGACCTTCAGTCTGATCAACCGCTCAAAGCATATCCCGCTCGCCGATCTTATTGACGAAGGGGAACTGCGGGAACAGTTGGATCATATTCGGTCGCTTTCTCTCAGCCGCGGAGAAAGCACTTGGCTGCGTGGGAATACATTCTATGGCAAGCGCCAAATGTTCCGACCCGATTTTATGGAGTGGTTCGAGGGGTTGCGCCTGCCGCCATATCATCTGGAACGTAAGGGCGATCAATACGAGCTGACGTTTGAAGGCAAATGGCATGAAGTCATGTTGTGGGAGATACCAGCGCTTGCTGTCTTGATGGAACTACGTGGCCGGGCCGTGCTGGATCGCATGGGTAAATTCGAGCTTCAGGTGCTTTATGCCCGCGCCATGACCCGAGTATGGGAAAAGATCGAGGTGTTGCGCGAAATGCCTGATCTTTCGATCGCCGACTTTGGCACGCGACGCCGCCACTCTTTCCTGTGGCAGGATTGGTGTGTGCAGGCAATGCAGGAGGGGTTGGGAAAAGCCTTTACCGGAACATCAAACTGCAAGATCGCCATGAGCCGTGAAGTCGAAGCCATCGGCACCAATGCCCATGAACTGCCGATGGTTTACGCCGCGCTTGCAAAAAGCGATGCGGCCTTGGCGCAAGCGCCCTATGACGTCTTGCAAGATTGGCACGAAGAGCACGACGGGAACCTTCGGATTATCTTGCCAGACACGTATGGTACCAAAGGGTTTTTGGACAATGCACCTGATTGGCTCGCCGGTTGGACCGGCATCCGCATCGATAGTGGGGATCCTGCTACTGCGGCGCAGACCGCGATTGATTGGTGGAAATCGCGTGGCGAAGACCCGAGCGAAAAAAGGGTTATCTTCAGCGATGGTCTGGATGTCGACAAGATTAAGGAATTGCACAGCCAGTTCGCAGGCAAGGTTAAAGCTTCGTTTGGCTGGGGTACTTTGTTAACAAACGACTTTCGTGGTCTTGTTCCAGACGATGCTCTGGCCCCGTTCAGTCTGGTTTGCAAAGCGGTAGAGGCTAACGGACACCCTACCGTCAAACTATCAGACAACCCAAACAAGGCGATGGGCCCAGCAGACGAGATTGAGCGTTATAAACGAGTCTTCGGAGTAGGTGATCAGGCGGCGCAAGCTGTGCTGGTGTAACCCATAGAGATGGGGCTGGTGAATATCACCAGCCCCTGTCGCCGCTGCACGTTAAAAGGTCAGCGTTAAGTTTGAACTAATTTGTTAGCTACGGTCATCGACTACCAAGGTTAGTTCGCCATTGGCACCGGAGCGGACAGCCACGATATCACCGACGGAATACCCTTGTGCTTCGACTTTTGATTTCAGATCGGCATTGGCGTCGATTGCGCTGCGCATCTTGGTCACGGAATCCTTTTGGGCTTCCAATGCGTTATCAAGCGATTTTGCGTCTTTGCCGGCATCTTTCTTCAGGTCTGATACAAGCACGGTATCGACTTGGGCATCCGCTTTGAAGTTCTTGATATTTGTCTCAACTTCAGCGTTTGCAGAAGAATTAGTGCGCAGATCAGAAATCAACTGGCCATAGTTTTCCTTAGCCATCTTCGATGTCTTTGCGGAACCTTCCTTCGCTGTGTCTTTGACCATCTTGGCCTTATCTTTAGCCATGTCGGTCTTGTCTTTAGCCATGTCAGTCATGTCTTTCGACATTTCCTTCACGTCTTTTGTCACATTTGTTGATGCGGAACCTGATGCGTTAACATCAGCGCTCACGCCGTTCAAGGTTCCAACGCTAGCACCCACACCGGCACCTGTAGTCGTTTGCGCAATTGCTGCGGTCGACATGCCAGTTGCCAAGAGAGTAGCGATCAGTGTTTTTGAAGTAAGTTTCATCTCAATTCTCCTCAATATTATTTCTAGACACGTTCTGTGCGTCTGATGAGGTAACACAGAGGATTTAGTTCAGTTCCGGCTCAAATTTTACCGTGTGGCGAAGCTCCGCCTGACGACTCAATAAATCGGCGAAACTCTGCAAGCGTCTGAAAATAAAGCAAATGTGATGGAACATTGTTGATTGAAATTAGTATCAACCGCCTAGGTGGGTGGATCGATCTTTCCACGCAACGCCTTGATTTCACCTCTGGTCTTTTTGGCTTTCAAACGCCGTTTTTTCGACCCAAGCGTGGGACGCGTGGCGATGCGCCGCTTTGGGGGTTTCAGGGCGGCTTGGATCAAATCCTTTAGCCTGTCGCGCGCAATTTCCCGGTTCCTTGCTTGGCTGCGCGTCTCATCACATTGAATTACCAATGCACCTTCATTCGTCCATCGACGCCCTGCTAATCTTCGCAATCTGTTCTTGACGGGTATGGTTAAAGAAGGAGAGGTCGCGGCCTCGAAGCGTAATTCAACCGCGCTTGAAACCTTGTTTACATTCTGACCGCCAGGACCAGAGGCGCGCATGAAGCTCTCGGAAAGCTCCCAATCTTGAATAGCGATATCATCGGTAATGTGCAGCACGGTCTACTCCTTGGGGCACATTATCATATCACAGATCACAAAGGTGAAGGGTAGGGGGAAGAAAAGGGCCGCCCCAAAATGGAGCGGCCCAATCGAAGGGATGCAGGAGGTGGGATCGGTTAGATCAATAATCCACCTGAGTGGTATCACCCGATAAGGGCTGCCTTAACGGGTAACCTCCCAAGCTGTTCCGACACCTCGCCCCAATACCGTTCTTGACACTGGATCACCTCCTTTACATTTGTTGAACTCAGTTAAATGTTTGCACGAGAACACGAAAATTCAAAATGTTTTTTTTGGATGCGAAAGGCATCTTTTCCCGGGCGCGTCGCCGATACCCCGACGGGATGGATTTGCCGCTGACCCTACGTGGTATCAGCAAGGCCCGGCTAGGCTCGTCGTGACAAGTCGGAAGGGTATGAGCGCCACCAGCGCCAGACCCAGCTTTACAGACCAATCGGCCACGGCAAGTGACACCCAAAGCGGTGCCATTGGCCCAATACTTAACAAAGGCAGCTGCTCGGCCGCCCAGGTCACGTCGGTTGCCGGATGCACAAACGAAAGTGAAGCAGCGAAGGCTATTGAAAAGAAAATAATCGTGTCGACGGTACTGCTGACAAGCGTGCTGAACAGCGGCGCGCGCCACCATTTGCCGGATCTTAGCGATGTAAAAATCGCCACATCAATAAGCTGCGCCGTCAGGAAGGCGGAGCCAGAAGCGACGGCGATGCGTATGGTGACAAGCGGCCCGAATTCACCTGAAATCTGAGTGCCGATGAGCGAGCAGACCAGCCCAACGATAAAGCCAGCCAACACAACGCGCCGTGCGGCCGCCGCGCCGTAAACGCGGTTCATCACATCGGTAACAAGAAACGCTAAAGGATAGGTAAAGGCACCCCAAGTCAGCCATTGGCCGAACAGAAATTGAACCAGAATATTTGAGGCAACTACAATGGCAGCCATGGCAATAATGCCGGGTAGGTAAGTTCGCGTCATAAAAGTTGCCTGTCGGGTATGTAACTTGACCTGTACGGATCACAGGCAATCTTGCTTTAAAAGCATCGTCCCGGTCGTGCAAGTTATTGCGGAATGATGAATTCGATCACTTGGGTCTGCTGGATCGCGAGAAAGTTGTCATCCGACAGAACCGTTAAGCGGGTTTGCCCAGCTGGGTCACGCCAAACCGAAATTGCTTCGAGGTTATCATAATGGGCAGGAAATGATTGCATTAACGTTTCTGCCGCCAAGTCAGGCTTTGTGAGGTCGAAGCGACGAATGCGGTTGCGGAAGCCAAGCGGGGTCACCGTGCGTTCAAGCAGATACAAATTACCGGCGTCATCAAAATCGGCTCCGACAGGTAGGAAAGGGCCGCGCCGTGGGATATTTGTTTGAGTCACCCATTCCCCGTCACGATAAGCATAAAGTGGAAAGAAATCTTCGCCTGACTCTTCCGGCAACGCGAAAAGCGTGCCGTCCGGGTGAATTGCCAATGCTTCGATGCCCGCATTTTCCGTAAGGGTCTCTGCACTGGGTGCGTTCGCCACAGGGGTTGTCACGCCATTGGAAATATTGAGCGTCGTAATCCTGTGCTGCCCTTCGAAACTTACGTATGCTTGGCCATTCTTTCCGATCGCCAGACCTTCGGCATCTGTGAAGGGCTTGACCAGAATTTGGCCACCCTGGTCGCGTAACGCTACAGAGTGGATAATCTTCAGGTCAATAAGAACGCCCAGCTTGCGGACCAATTCAGCCCTGATCACCCGACCCCTGTCGGTGATGACCGTCAGCTCGTGGCCATCCGCGCTTACTTCGGCACCCGAGATGCCGCCAAACCATGGTGCATCATATTCCCAGACCAGCTTGGCATCTTGCGACATGTCCCCCTTACCCCCCGCAGCAAGTGCTGCGGAGGCGAGGCCGATCGCCAAAATGATCTGGATAAGGTTCAGTTTGATTCCAATACGGATTGGCACTGCGCAGGCAGATCGGCCAGAATTAGTTCACGTTTTGGTTTACGCTTAGGTGCGTCAGGCTTAGGGGGCGGCGGGTTGAGAATGTTCGCCTGCCACTGTCGCGCATCTGCACATCCGTCGCCGGGAGGCGGTGGGGCTTGATTGACGCATCCGCTTGCACCCTCCGGGCAAGCGAGCCGCACATGAAAGTGGTAATGATGTCCGTACCACGGCCGAATTTTCCGCAACCAGCTGCGGTCGCCTTTTTCATCGTTACACATCTGCACCTTTGCACCGGGAAACACAAATATCCGTGCCACTCGGGGGTCAGATGCCGCTGCTTTTAGAAGTGCGTGATGTTGCGGCGTCCAGCTTTCGTTAACGTAAGCGCCATTAGACCGCCGCATTGAAATAGATGAAATGCTTTCGCGTTGATCGCGGCTAAGCCCGAGCGACTTCGGCGGTAGCATCCAGATATCTGCATCCAGTCCCAGCTGATGGCTTGCATGGCCTGAAAGCATCGGACCGCCGCGGGGTTGGCTAATGTCACCTATATAAAGCCCCCCCCACCCTGGCAGGCGGGCAGCTTTCGCACTTAATTTGCGTATATAATCAACCATTTCGGGGTGGGCCCAATTACGGTTCCGAGAAAGGCGCATCGCCTGCCAGGTTGGCCCGGTTTCTGGCAATTGCTGCGCACCAGCTACGCACCCCTTGGCATAACTTCCATACGCAGCCGGGACCTGAGCGGAGGGACCTAGCTTGGCTCCGAAAAGTTTTTTAGCAATGGTATTGCTATTGGCCCCACCGGACGAGCCGATCGTCGGCAATATTACGGAGGCTTCCGGATTGGGCTTGGTGTCTGAACCAGCACAGGCGGAAACTGCTAATGCCAGTGAGGCGCAGATTAAAAATCGAGTAAGGATCATTTTACGAAATCTCCCTTTGGTTTGACCCATGCTAACAGAATAAGCCCTACGATGAACAGCCCCACTACGGGGGTGATACCAAGCCTTTGACTACCCGTCAGATCGCTGGTTATCGCGATAAGAGCGGGGGCTAGAAAGGATGTAGCCTTGCCGGAAAGGGCGTAAAGGCCAAAAGCTTCCGTCATACGTTCGGGGTTGCCTTGGCGCGTCAACATGTTGCGCGATGACGCCTGTAATGCTCCTCCGGCGGCACCAATAATGGCCCCTGCGAGGTAAAACAGGATATCCGGCAACTTTGACCCTTCGGCGATGCTTAGACCCAATACGCTGGTCGGGGTTAGCGAAATGATAAGACAAGCGGTCAAGATGAGCAAAATGCAGCACGTGACAATAACCGGCATTGGCCCCACAGCCCGATCGACACGCCCGCCGATCCAGCTAAAAACTGCCCCGGAAACCGCTGCGAGAATTCCGAAAACGCCGATGTCGATGATTGACCAGTTCAAAACACCGAGCGCATAGATGCCACCGAATGTGTACATCCCGTTCAGCGCGTCGCGGTAAAACATTGATGACCCGAGATATGCCAAAAGTGATGGATGTCGTGGCAGGTTTTTCAAGGTGTTACCAAGGTCTGATAGGCCTTTACCCATCTTGTATCGCACCGGATTAGCGTGAGGCGTGTCGCGAATGTACAGGAAAAACGGGATCATAAAGACCACATACCACAGTGCGGTTAATGGCCCGACTATCCGGGTATCTGCTTGTGTTGCCGTGTCCAATCCAAGCAGCGGTTTTAGACCCGCCATGGTTACTCCGTTCGGGCCCGCTTGGAACAAGGCGATCATAAGCACCAATGAGACGACGCCACCTACATATCCGAAGGCCCACCCAGAACCCGAAAGCCGCCCGCGTTCGTTAGGGTCGGGGTCCAATTCGGGAAGATAAGAATTTGTGAAGATCGTCGCAAATTCCATGCCGATCAAACCGACGCCGAAAAAGAACAGGGCCCAAATAACTGAAAACCCTTGCGGTTCGGTCCACCAAAGCGCCGCTGAGCCGACTACGTATAACACCGAGAACAACCATATCCATGGCATGCGGCGGCCAGACGAATCTGCAACAGCCCCTAATACTGGTGCCAAGACAGCAATGGCGAGGCCGGCGACGGTCAGGCCATAGCCCCAGTAAGCTTGCGCTTGGGCTTTGGCTTGCGAAAGCGCCATTCCCCCTTCGACAAGTGAAGAGGTCGCAGTTTGCGCAAAGTATGGGCCAAAGATGAATGTCAAAAGCAGGGTGTTGTACGGCTGGCTGGCCCAGTCGAAAAAATACCAGCCCCATATTTTTTTACGCTTAGAAATTTCCGCCATATCAGCACCCCTATTACTATGAACGGTAGAGTAGCGGCATCACATGACGCAAGCTGTCGTTTTGAATCAAAGATAGTTTGAAGGTTTCCTTGTGTACTTTGACATATACGTTGCCTAACTTAACGCACTTATATGCTATGTTCAGAATGGTAATTCACACTTAAATAAAAGGGCCGCACATTGTCTATGATCCGACTTTTGTATTTTAGCACCGCAGCATATTCCGTCACCGCGGACACAGTTGCACAGATCGTAGAGCAGGCAACTGCGGCCAATAGCGTTAATAACATCACAGGTGCGCTAGCCTATAATGGTAGAAATTTTTGCCAGTTGTTGGAAGGCGAGGAGACAGCGGTTCGCAGGTTGGTGGAAAATATAATTGCCGATGACCGCCACAGCGGATTTCAAATTCTTGATGAAAAACCCATAGCAAGACGCCACTTTGACAGCTGGTCTATGCAATTGGTTGACCGGCTTGATTTTTCTGTCGTTATCAACGCAATGGAAGCCTGAGCTTAACGCCTTCAAACTCAAATGGGGTTAGACGTTTTCTGGCTGCACTTGTTCTTTGAGTCCTCTGTGTTTAAGTGCTCTTTCATGCAGTGAAAGGCTTCTCTATGTCATCCATTTTCCAGATTTTGATGCTCCTTCTGAACATTGTGTGGTTCATCATAATTGCCCATGTGATTATGAGCTGGCTCATCAATTTCCAGGTCTTGAACCTTCGACAACCGCTCGTCGCTCAGCTTTGGGACGGCTTGAACCGCCTGTTAGAGCCAATTTACAGTAGGGTTCGGAGCGTTCTGCCTGCGGTTGGGGGGCTGGATCTGGCCCCTTTGGTCGTTTTGGTCGCAGTCGCAATATTGCGGATTTTACTGATTAACAACGCTGCACTGTTTTTCTGATAAGTGATATCAAGCGGCTCTTGACGAGGCTGAAGAACGGGGCATCGCCGCGGGTGTCACCGTGTGGGATTTAGTTACAGATAAGCAGAAATAGAGTTAGGTTTTCCATGGCAGCTGCAACCAAGCTACTTCGTGATGTGTTTGGTTTCGACGGTTTCCGCCCCGGCCAACAAGAGATCGTCGAAGCGGTCACAAACGGTGAAAATGTGCTGGCAATCATGCCAACTGGTGGTGGGAAGTCACTTTGCTTTCAGATGCCTGCACTTTTACGCGATGGTGTGACGGTGGTAATATCGCCGCTTATTGCCCTGATGCGCGACCAAGTCCGGGCATTGCAGGAACTGGGCGTAGGGGCCGGGGCGCTGACCTCGGGCAACACGCCGGACGAGACGGAGGCGGTATGGGAAGGACTTGAAGCGGGGACGCTGAAGCTTCTGTATATGGCACCCGAACGATTGGCCGCTGGATCGGTACCCGGTATGCTCAAACGGATCGGTGTTTCGATGATCGCAGTGGACGAGGCGCACTGCGTGAGCCAATGGGGGCATGACTTCAGACCCGATTACCTGCGAATTGGTGAATTGCGTCGCATGTTGAATGTGCCGTTGGCTGCATTCACTGCAACGGCAGATGCGGAAACCCAAGCGGAAATTGTACAAAAGCTGTTCGATGGGGCCGAGCCTCGTGCATTTCTGCGTGGCTTCGACAGGCCCAATATTCACCTTGCTTTTGCTGCAAAGAACGCGCCACGAGCACAAATTCTAAATTTCGCCGCCGCGCGTAAGGGGCAGTCTGGCATCGTTTATTGCGGGACACGTGCAAAGACGGAAGGGTTGGCCAAAGCTTTGCGCGACGCAGGTCATACGGCCCTGTATTATCATGGCGGAATGGAGGCCGAAGATCGACGGATTGCCGAACGCCGATTCCAGCAGGAAGACGGGCTGATCGTCGTTGCCACAGTTGCGTTTGGTATGGGTATCGATAAGCCCGACATCCGCTGGGTTGCCCATGCCGATTTGCCAAAATCTATCGAAGCGTACTACCAAGAAATCGGGCGGGCTGGCCGTGATGGCGCACCTGCTGAGACCCTAACCCTGTTCGGCTCTGATGATATTCGGCTCCGCCGCAGTCAAATAGACGAGGGTCTTGCCGCGCCTGAGCGCAGGGCGGCAGACCACGCTCGCTTGAATGCTTTATTGGGCTTGGCCGAAGCTCTTGAATGCCGAAGATCCAACTTGCTGAAATATTTTGGCGAGGTCGAAATAACATGTGGGCATTGCGATCTGTGCGAAACACCCGCAGATGTTTTTGATGGCACGATAGCGGTTAGAAAAGCGTTGTCCGTCATATTGCGTACGGAAGAATGGTTCGGATCCGGGCACCTCATCGACATCTTGCTTGGGAATGAAACTGACAAAGTACGTGCACGAGGGCATGCAGATCTTCCCACCTATGGCGTCGGCAAGGAATATGACAGACGCGAATGGCAAGCTGTGTTTCGGCAAATGATGGGTCATGATTTGGTGCGCCCAGATGCGGAGCGCCATGGGGCCTTGCGTATGACAGATACAGCTTTGCCGATATTGCGGGGCGATCGTCCGATCTTTTTGCGGCGCGACAGCATCCAGGCAGCCAGTGCAGTACGACGGCCTGCGGTTAAGTCGGCCGTAGATGAAGAAGATGCACCACTGCTATCTGCGTTGAAGGCCAAACGGCGGGCGTTGGCAGAGGCGGCCAAGGTACCTGCCTATATCATATTCAACGACCGGACACTGATTGAGATGGCCGAAAAACGACCCGTGGGGTTGGACGATATGGCGGCAATCAATGGGGTAGGGGCCAAAAAGTTAGAGAGTTACGGCAGGGCATTTTTGGATGTGATTAACGGTGCGTCAGTAGCCGTGCATCCGACCCGGCGCAAATTGGCGGGGCGAAAGGCGGGCACTGTTTATGACCGGTTGTTGCAAGTACAGGCAGACCTCGCCCGCGGAATTGCAGGGACCGAAAAACCGTTGAGCTGTTCAGTGTCTCTGCTGGCCAAGGTTGCTCAGTTGCACGCACCTACCGACGCTTCCCTAGAGCGTCTGCTGGGGGAAAAACGCGCCGAAAGGTTTGGGCCGGCTTTTCTGGACGTTCTCCGAGAGGAAGACTAAGCCGTCGTGAAAGCCGAAGAAGGAAAAATTGATGCTAGTTGTTATTTCACCTGCTAAAAAACTGGACTGGTCTACCCGCGAAATTTCGGTGACCAATCCCGCGATGCATGATGCCGCAGTCGAACTGGTTGAATATGCAAAAGCGTTGACCGTCGAAGACCTCAGGGCATTGATGGGTCTGAGCGCGGCTTTGGCAGAGTTGAACAGAGATCGATTTGCACAGTTTCAAGTAGACCCCGACGAGGATGCTGTTCGGCCGGCTATTTTTGCCTTTGCCGGTGATACGTATCAGGGGTTGGAGGCCGCGAGCCTAGAGCCCGAGGAACTGGAATTTGCTCAATCCCATCTGCGCATTCTTTCGGGCCTTTACGGAGTTTTGCGGCCTCTCGATGTGATTCAGCCATATCGGCTGGAAATGGGGAGCCGTCTGAGAACCGAAGCCGGTAAATCGCTATATGATTTTTGGGGTGCGCGTCTGGCGGAATCTTTGAATGCGCAGGCGCAAGCAACCAATAGTTCGATCGTGATAAATTGCGCTAGTCAGGAATATTTTGGTGCTGTGGATGTAAAAGCGTTGAAACCCAAAGTTATTACCCCGCAGTTTTTGGAAGACAAAGACGATGGTGCGGCCCCTAAAATAGTTAGTTTTTATGCAAAGAAAGCGCGGGGGGCGATGGCGCGGTACATCGTTCAAAAACGCGTGCAAGAGGTTGAAGCGCTTCGAGATTTCGACAGCGGTGGGTATGTTTGGCACAAAACGAAGTCGACGCTTGACCGACCGGTGTTTATCCGTCCTTATGGTGCCGCCTAACCCGGTTGCCGTCTGATCGAAGCAGCCCCTGCGGGGTGGTAACGTTCAATTTGGGCCACAATATCGGACTTTCGAAGCGGTTTGGTGAGGTAATGGTCTAACCCCGCGGCGAGTATCCCTTTTTCATCGCCGCGCATGGCATGGGCCGTAAGCGCGACGATTGGACAATGATGCCCGGTTCCCTCTTCAATCTTTCGAATGGATATGCTGGCCTCTTTGCCGTCCATTTTGGGCATTGAGATATCCATGAATATGAGGTCCGGCTTGAAGGTTTCGTACATTGCGACGGCTTCCTCGCCGTTATGAGCCACCATTAAATCGACATTTAAATTTTGAACCATCTTCGAGAAAACAAGTTGATTGGTTTTGTTATCCTCCGCCGACAAGATCCTCATGCTGCAAAAAGAGGTTTCGGGAAGAATGTCCGTGGGAAATTCGACCTTGGCAAATAAATCCAACAACTCAGTGCGGGATACGGGTTCTTTCAATACCGCTGTAACCAAAGGGCGCGCGGGGTGATTTTCCGCCTGTGTCGCATTCGGGGTAAAGATAACGATAGGGGTCATCATTCCTTTTTCGTCCAGCGTATTTGCCAGTTCAAACCCGCCCATAGAGGGTATGTTATGGTTGGCCAGAACCAAATCCACGTTGTCACCCATTCGCGGTACAGCATCTAAAACAGTATCGCTGCACGAAACCTTCAGACCTAACCGCTCAAGTTGTTTGCGCAGTATAAATCGGTTCACACCTCTCGGACTCACAAGCATGACATGGCGTAGCTGACGAGGAAGCTGTGGTTGTGATGGATAACGCTCCCCGTGGGTCAACAAGGGAAGTTCGAACCCGAAGCACGATCCAACCGATAGGTCCGAGGTGATCCAGAAATCGCCGTTCATCATCTTAATCAGACGCTGGCAGATGGCGAGCCCCAGCCCGGTACCTCCGAAGTTGCGGTTTCGATTGCTTTCGACCTGATTGAATTCACCCAAGATGTGGTTGATCATGTCCGGGGCGATGCCTATCCCCGTGTCTTCGATCGCGATTTTGACCTGTATTTTGGCGGTGGCGTTGTCAGGTACCCCGGTCACCCGGATCAGTACATGACCATCGCGGGTAAATTTGACTGCATTGCCTATAAGGTTGGTTAATACCTGTCTGATGCGCCCGGGGTCGCCAATAAGATGTTTGGAAATAGGCAGGTCATAGTCAAGTGCGAGGTCCAAACCCTTTTCGCGTGCAAGCGGGTGCAATAAACTCATGACTTCTTGTATTGCCCGCTCAAGATCAAAAGGTTCCGGGTGCAAATCTAGCTTTTGCGCTTCAATTTTCGAGTAATCGAGAACATCATTTATGATAACAAGTAACGCCTCGCCTGAGTTCTTGATGGTTTCGACGCACAGGCGCTGATCTTCGGTCAGATCAGTGTCTCGCAGAACCTCTGACATGCCTACTACCCCGTTCATCGGAGTTCTGATTTCATGGCTCATGTTGGCAAGGAACGTTGATTTCGCGCGGTTGGCGCTTTCCGCTATTGTCCGTGCTTCGCGTAACTGTCTTTCGTATTCAACGGTCGCTGTAATATCCAAGCCCAGTGACACCATATCACCCGCAGGGCCCCGCCGGTCGACAAGTTTTATGTGATTGCCATTCCACAGTTGAATAATCGTGGGGTCGGGTGCTGTTTGGTGAAACCGTTCAGACATCAACCGCCGCCAGTTTTTTGCAGAAAGATCACCCGTGTTAACGATACCTTCATCGGTTAAAACCTGAAGTATAGTGACATAGTTCACACCAGGACGAATAACGTTCAACCCATCGAAAATCGCCAGGTAAGATCGGTTGGCCATAATCAATTCATTGTTCGCATTGAAAAAGGCGAAACCGTCCTTGATGATTTCGATGGATTGCCAAAGCCGTCTTTCAGTCAGTTCAATCTTTTCGCGGGCCGCGTCTAAGTCAAACTTAACGCGCCGATTTTCGCCGCGAATGGTTTCGACTTCGGCACGTGTTTCCACAATTTCGTCCGTCAAGCGCTGCGCATGTTGCCCAAGCTTTTGGTTGGCGGCAAATAATTCGGCTTGCTTTAGTTCAAGCATCCGTTCCGCAGCAAGACGTACGCGCCGTTCCTGCGTCAGCTTATCTGCCAAACTCATGCGTCGCTCCGAATCCTTGGGTTTTGGTTACGGTTTGATAATCGCTATGGGTCATGAATAAGTGTTTAAAGGTGCTGCCCAGCATGGCAATCGCCGAACCGGTGCCGTCGCGACCTTTGGGCCGGTGTCAGCACGCAAATGCTAGTCCAACAATCCTTGCTTTAGCTGCGTCGGCCTTCGCGCACCCATGCCGCGACGATCAAAGCTGCACTTAGCAGCAGAACCAACCACGCTGGCAAAAGTGGGGTTTGCCGGACATCGCGGGTTTCGTAAGCATTGCGCGGGGTAAGACCAACCCAGCCACGCCCGGCAGCAGGGCGCCCCAAACGCACGTCACGCAGACGAGGCAACCCGTCTTCTAGGCGCGCAACTCCGCCTCGCATCGAAGACAATATGGGCGTCATTGTTTCACCGCTGGCAATGGTCTCCACGAACTCTCGCGGGGCGGCGGGCCCTAGGCCAATAATGCTTTTCTGGTCGCCATTCTCCAGACGGTAAAGACCAATTTCTGGCCCTTCGAACGTCCCTTCAAAAACACCCGGGCTTGTCTGGGACAACGTAAGTTCGAATGTGCTGCCATCGGGGGCAGTAATAGTAACGGGGGGGACGTTATCGGTAAGAGTGCGGCGGATGATACGCATTGTCTGACCTTCGGCGCTTGCTGTTAACGCTTCTTCTTCAAGCTCGGGTTCTTTCATCATCCAATGAGCCAGCCTGCGCAACAGTTCCAATTGGGGGCCGCCACCTTCATAGCCTCTGCTCCAGAGCCAGGCATGATCAGAGGCAAGTAATGCAACACGCCCTTCTTCGACGCGGTTCAAGATCAGTAACGGGCGGTCGTCCTTCCCGGTCATCACGACGTTGCCTTGCGGTTCTGTTACTTCAATTTGACGCAGCCAACGGCCCCAATCGCCCTTACCCGGAAGGTTCGCGGTCACGGGGTGACGCTGACCCAGGTCTGACACCCGCGGCAGGTAGGGTTCTTCTATGACCCGGGCCGTCGGGGTCGCGGGCAGGACCTCCCCTAGCGGAGAACGATAAAGACTGTCAGCGCTGGCGAAATCGGCCCCTGCGGCCACCAGCACCGCCCCGCCATTGCGGACATAATTCGCGACGTTTTCCAGATAAAGCGCGGGCAGGATGCCACGACGCTTGTAGCGATCGAAAATGATCAAGTCGAAATCCTCGATCTTTTCCATGAACAGTTCGCGGGTCGGAAAGGCGATCAACGAAAGTTCGTCCACGGGCACGCCGTCCTGCTTTTCCGGTGGGCGCAGAATGGTAAAATGTACCAGATCAACCGAACTATCGGATTTCAAAAGATTGCGCCACGTGCGCCCGCCTTGGTGCGGCTCTCCGCTGACCAGCAGCACGCGCAAACGGTCTCGGACGCCGTTAATCTGAATCAACGCGGCATTGTTGCGGTCTGTCAATTCGCCGTCAGCTTCGGGCAACGAGAATCGGATCACATTGCGCCCTCCGTGGGGCAGGGTGACGGGCAGTTCTAGGTCTTGCCCGACCGGCACGCGAAACGTCTGGGCAGGGTCACCATCAATGGAAATTTCAAGCGGCGTTAATACAGTAGTCTCAGGAGGATTACCCAAGTCATCTATCCGCAAGGTTAGGGTGATCGGTTCTCCGATGATGGCGAAGGCCGGGGCATTGCGTATTGAAAGACGGCGGTCCCAATCCGACTTCTTTCCAGACATCAACAGATGCATCGGTGCTGGTAGATCAACGGGGAGGTCCGCATCATGAATACGCCCATCACTGATAGCCAAGATGCCAGCGATACGAGAACGGGGTTCTTCGGCCAAGGCTTCGCTGAGCGCGGTCATTAGCTGAGTCCCCGCATCCCCTATACCGTCATTAACCGGTATACGGCGCAGCTCGGTGTTTTCGCGCGCTTGTAGTTGCGCGGCCAGAGTATCGGCGGCCGTTTTGGTTTGAACCTCTCGATCCGCTAACTTCTGACTGGCGCTGACGTCTTCCAACATAAGAACGATATCACTTAGGGGCGCACGATCTTCCTGTTGAACGGATGGGCCAGTCAAGGCTGCCAGTATCACCATCAGGGCGGCTCCGCGTAGCGCCCAGCCTTGAAGCCCACGGGTCACGGCAAGCATGACCGCCGCGAACGATAAGAATGCGACAATAACCAGCAGTAACGTCGGGATCATCGGGTCGAAAACTATCGTAGAGGTCATTGGCCCAACCTGTCCAAAAGCGCAGGTACATGAACCTGGTCAGATTTATAGTTTCCTGTCAGCACATGCATGACGAGGTTGACGCCAAAGCGATAGGCTATTTCACGTTGGCGTTCGCCGGTAAAGCCACGTCCGATCGGCACCATAGGAGCACCAGAGCTGGAAACGGCCCAAGCGGCAGCCCAATCATTGCCGCCGATCACCACTGGCGTCACACCGTCATTCAAATTTCGAAACGGCATCCCTTCGACCTGCTCGGCGTCAGGGGGTGACGCTTCGACCCATATATCACGCCCGGTATAACGGCCGGGGAAGTCTTGCAGCAGATAAAAAGTACGGGTCAGCACGTGGTCGCTGGGCAGCGGCTCCAACGGTGGTATGTCTAACGGCGCAGCGAGCGACTGTAGCTTGCGCCCGTTCGGGCTAGACGCGCCAAAGCCGGCGATATTAGCATCTCGGGTATCAAACAGGATCATTCCGCCAGAGCGCAAGTATTCGTTTAGCTTGACGTATGCCGCGTCCGAAGGGCGCGCTTGATCAGGGGTGATCGGCCAGTACAGCATTGGGAAGAATGCCAATTCGTCGTTCTCAAGATCGACGCCGATCGGGTTGGCCGGTTCGACGGACGTTCGAAAATAAAGCGTATCCGACAGCCCTCGCAATCCCGCTTGGGAAATTTCATCAATACTGGGTACGCCAGTGACCACATAGGCCAGCGTCAGTTCCGCAGTGGCGTTCAAAGCAAACGCGTCTGCATTGACGTCTTGCGCGGTAGCTGGTGCGGGTGGCTGAAGCATCATTGCGATGAGCCAGACAGCGATGGTGCCAGCCCGTTTGAGCAGCCTGCCAGACAGCGCCAAAGACGCGATTACATCAGCCAGTAGCAACAGTATGGAAAAGCTTAACAGCCAACCGGCAAGCGGCGTCTCAGGCGAAACGTTCATGCCACGAACCGGCACACCGGTTGGCCAGTCGGCAAGAGCAAGCTGCGTATCCGGGGTCACGACGTTGCGGGCAATTTGACGGTCCCCCGATACATAGATACCAGGCCGCATATCTGGGCCAGCGGGACCTTCCGCAAGATCGGCTCCGTCCACGCCGGGCAGGTTGCCCGCGTCTGATAATACCCCAAATCCGTCCATAACACGCAGCGGCGTCCATACGGTGCCTTGCAGGCCCTGCGTATCATTGCTGGCAGAAGAGGAGGAAATTGCCAAGCGTTCCATCATTTGGACGAACAGACCAGATAGCGGTAGGGTCGACCATTCTGCCGTCGCGGTCACATGAAACAGCACAATCTGGCCTTGACCGATGGCCTTGCGGGTAACCAATGGCGTGCCGTCATTCAGTGACGCAATGACACGGTCGGACAACGTCGGATCAGGCTGTGCGACGACTTGTGCCGACACGACCACATCTTCTGGAATATCGAGCCCAAAGAACGGCGAGCTGTCTTTGAATTTCTCTAACGATTTCGGTTCTCCCCAGCTCATCGCACCACCGACACTACGACCGCCGGCCCTAAGGCGCACAGGCATCAAGGGGTCTTCGGTATCGCGGCTAACCTTGCTCGCGGCGATGCGCGGCCCGGCAAAACGCACCAACATGCCGCCTTCTCCAATCCACTCCAACAAGGCTGCTTGCTCGG
>DRFG01000295.1 GCA_011050655.1 Roseobacter sp. | reverse complement strand
TGCCACCAGTTCAGGCCAAACACCTGACCGACGACAATGAACAGAACAATGGGAATTATGAAGACTGCCGCAACGATGGTGCTGGCAATGCAGAACACTGCGACCAGCAGAATGACAAAGACGACTATGAGTTCCATGTCGCGGTCTTCTGCCCGGGCGTCATGTTGGCGCAGCCCGACAATACGAGAACGGGGCAAATTGCTATGATCATGATAGATGTTTCCTTTTGATCTGTGCGAATTAATGCCATCAAGAGTGTACCATTCCGGGCGATGAACAAGTGGGGCGCAAACTCTATTCTGCAGCGGCTAACGTCCGACCCGCGCCTCAATGCTATCGGCGATGTCGTGTTGCAGATCAAAGATCATTCTGTGGTCAAGGGCCATCGACCAGAAGACGAACAAAACGAAGCATACAACGCGGTTCCGCAACGATCAAAACTTCCGTGGCCTAAAGGCAAGCACAACGCCTATCCGTCCAAAGCCCAGGACGTGCAGGCGTATCCGTTCCCACCGCCTGACACGGACGGTGGCGATTCAGCACAACGCGAAGAACAGCTATACTTGCTCGGTCTTTACAAGGGCATCGCGGAAATGATGGACATACCGCTACGCACCGGCAGCGATTGGGATCGCGACGGAGAAATACTCGACAATGGATTTGACGACCTGTTCCATGTCGAAATAGACGGAGAGTAGATGTGAAAAAATGGTATCAAAGTAAAACAATGTGGCTCAACATTGCCTCGGGTGTCGCTGCTGCGGCCGGTCTCGTGGTTGCGTACCTGCCGCTGCTTGAAGTTGCTATTCCGGCGAAGGCATACGGCATAACCTTGTTTATCGTGTCAATCCTGAACGTCGGTCTGCGCAAGATCACCGACACTAGCATCGAGTAATGGGTTTCTTCTCGGGGCTGCAGGCAAAACTCTATGCTATCGGTGGGCTGTTGTTGGCGGTTGCGGTGACCTATCTACGCATCAAGCAGCTCGAGGGCCAGCGCGACGCTGCGCGGCGCAAGGCCAAGGTCTTCAAGGCACAGCGTGACCAGGAGCGCAGCAATGCAGCAATCGATAAACAAATCACGATCGACCGAAATGCAGCAAACAAGAAAGCGCGGCAGGATATCAGGGACGGCAAGGTTCCTGATTCTCTTGGCGCTGATCTCAATAAGTTCGATTAGCGGTTGTGCCAGCGCACCGGCTGACGTCGCCATCGGCTGCGCGGATACGCCCTTACTTGAGCCTATGACTCCAGAAATGCGCGCTCATCTCAGCGAGGAGGATCTGGTTTGGATCGCATACATAGTGGCAGCCATCAAGGATTGGGGTGTCGGGAACTGTCGCCGCATCCTCGCCCATGACCTTAGATTCGAGTGACGCCGTATGCGGATCGACTCTGACAACCTGTTATTGGACTTTTTGCGGTGGGCCTGGGTATCCTTGATTGTCGTGATCGCTCATATCTATCGAAAACTAATGGGGCTTGAGACTCGTGATGAGGTACTTGCCACCATGCAGGCGAATTTCGTAACGCAACGAAAAGAAGATCAGGAAAGGCACACTGCCGAACGTGAGGAAATGCTGAACAAAGTCGACCGCCATCACGAATTACAAATGCGCAAGCTGGAAAAGCTGGAATACAGAATCAAGAACGGCAAATAATCAGGCATCGGATTCGCGCCTTGTCTGGTCAGTGCCGAACATCTCGACAGTGCGATCGCAGCGCCGGGTCATGTACGCTGTCTGCGCATGGTGCTTCGCGTCATAGGTCAAATGGCACCGCTGGCACCAGTGTTTCAGGTTGTCCGGATCGCAGTGTTCCGGCGTGTGATCCAGGTGGCCGACCGTCAGCACGACTTTCGAGCCGGTAACTGGATGTGGCTCCCGGTTGGCGGCGCGGCAATCGGGATATGCCGGCGAGCCCTCGCAGCAATCCCCTGACCGTTCACGAATCTGCTCCACAATCTCTTTCCAGTTTGCCGGGTATCGCTTCGCGTTTTCAGGCTTGATCGGCATCGGTCCCTGGTCCGTCGTGGTCAGTGACCAATTCCATGTCGCACACGTGTCCGATTGTCTGTCGGAATCGCCTTATTCCTTCATCAGCAAAAACGTGGGCAAGGGAATCTGTAAATGACCCGAATCGCTCCTGAGTCGTTAGGGCGCCATCCGTATCGCCAGGTTCCTTCAAAATAAATAGTAGGTCGCTCTCAAAGCCGAACCGGCCTTCCAGATCGCCCGTAAGGCGAACGCGACTGTCTTCAGGCATATTGATGAATTCGTCTTTAGTCATCGGTCGCGTGTCCTTTCTCTACTACGGTAAGAACGGGATCGGGCTTCGCCCTTGCCTGTTCTGCCTGGATTTCCTCAGCAGCCTGTCGAGCTAAATCAATCAGTGATGGTCCGCGATAGGTGCGGTTGAACATCTGGTAGCCTTCGCCGTATTCCTCTATATCAACTGATCGACCCCGGCCGTACACCCTGAGATTCCAGCCGCCTTCAGGGAAGTCCTTGCGGTTTTCGTTCGGTTCCCACCAGCACAGCTCGATGCAGCTTGGCCCGGTGCTTATCTCTTTAAGTGCTGTAGCGATTACGGTCACTGTTTATTCTCGTCAGCGATTTCGGTATGTGGGCAGTCATGCGTCACCGTGGTTTCGATAGGTTGCCAGTGCGTGATATCCATTCTGTCGTCCTTTCCGAAAAGCCCCCATCCCTGATAAATCCCCTCATGTTCGGCGCCGCCCTCGGTTCGATATCTGATCTTTTTACCGGTTTGAAAGCCGAAGCAAATAAAACAAGGTAGGCTGTCTTGGGTGCTAATCCAGGTCATAGACTATCCTCGACCACGGTCGTTTCGATGACGAACATCGGAGCGCACGCGGAGTCCTCTTTGCCTGCGAAATAGATGTCGCTCCATTGCTGCAACGCAAAGCTTTCCAGGTCTGTCTCAGCAGCAACGGCGAGTGTTCCTTTTGAAGAAATTGTCACTTTCACTTTTGTATATCTCCTACAGGCGCAGTGGTGTAGTTGGCGTTTTCCCACTGCTCTTTCGTCAACCAAGTGCGGGCATTGCATGCGGAACAACGAACGTGCATCAATGGTTCCGCCGACATCTGACGATTGCGACGGAATACGGCCATACCGCCGCGACCGCTATTGCTGTGCCAAAAATGATTGCAATCTGTCATGGGTTACTCCGTTAGCTATACTG
>DRFG01000294.1 GCA_011050655.1 Roseobacter sp. | reverse complement strand
TCCCAGATCGCAGGATCGGGTTTGCCGAAAAACCGCGACGACTCAGCGTGTGAAAATCCCGCGATCTGCGTTGCTTCCATCCAAGCGCTGATTTTGTCAGCTTTCTTGATTTGCTGTTTGACCGTTTTGGGAATTGCAGCCGGCAAACCAAATCTAATATGAATTGCCGCCGTCAAACGCTGGTCCAAGGCAGTGTACTCAGGCCCGACAGCCGCCTTCACCGGCGATATCATATCACCGATCACGTATTCTGGCGCGTCGTGCAGCAACGCGGCCAGCCGCCACTTTGCCGGGGCCTTGGGGTTCAATCGCCCATAGATCATTTCCACCAATAGCGAATGTTCGGCAACGGAATAGGCAAAATCACCATGGGTTTGCCCGTTCCAGCGCGCCACGAAAGCCAGCCCATGCGCTATGTCTTCGATTTCGATATCGACGGGCGTCGGGTCAAGAAGGTCAAGCCTGCGACCGGATAACATGCGTTGCCACGCGCGGGGTTGCTGCGCCATTGGGTGCCTCTGCTTCAAGATAGTGGAACATTTACACAGTTTCCGTGTTCTTCCCATGAAGGAGACAATCATGAAACCTGTAATTTCAACTTTAGTCCTGACCTTTGCAATTGGCGCGGTAAGTGCGCCTGCCTTTGCCGGTGAAGTCTGCATGCCAGCACAGGAATTGAAGGCGTCATTGGTAGATTGGTACGGTGAGGAACCGGTCCCTAATCAGCAAGATGGCAATGTTCAGGTGTGGGCGTCCGAAATGACCGGAACTTGGTCTGCGGTCAAAACCTTATCGGATGGTACGGCTTGCGTTACCGCCCAAGGAACCGACTGGATGGCGGGGCTAGAAACCCAGCAAACCATCATCGCCGCTCTGGACTAGGATCATCAAAGCTAGGCGCAATCTATAAAGCTAGGTGTGATCTAGATTGCATGTCGGTGACCGTGCATTTGTTATGTACGAGTTCTAAATCGCGATTCTTGTTTAATCCAGCAGAGCATCTAGCACAGCACATTCCGGTACATCGGTGCCGCTACAGTGCGCTAAGGTATTACTAAGCGCGGCCTCAATCCGAACCAAGTGTGCGATTTTGTTCTGAACATCTTTGAGGTGCGCCAAAGCGATTTCCTCAACCTCGACACAGGAACGGGTGTCGTTATCCACAAGGGTCAGCAACCCACGTATTTCTTCAAGCGAAAACCCAAGGTCGCGGGCGCGCATGACAAATTGCAACCGGCGCACATGATATTCGCTATAGCTCCGATATCCATTCGGGTCTCGGGGCGGGTCTGGCATGACGCCGATAGTCTCGTAATAGCGGATTGTCTCTAGGTTGCATCCCGTTGCTCGCGCAAGCGCGGCCCGCTGTAACGGTTTCACGAAAGTGTGACCCGTTTTCATTCAAATACTCCTTGAGCCTGTATCACCTACAGAGCTTAGGACTCGTTGCAGATGATCGCAAGGAGGCCCGTATGGACACGACAGAATCTGCACTTACACCAATTAAAACTGAAACGGTCGAAGGCCGAGGGTGGGCAGCCACCGCATTTGCAGCGCTGGGCGCCTTGGCCATGACCTCATGCTGTATCTTACCGCTGGTTCTCGTCAGTTTCGGGGTTAGCGGGGTATTTATAGCGCAAATGGGGGCTCTGTATGCCTATAAGTGGTACACTTTCACCATTGCCACAGCATTTCTGGGGTATGGGTTTTACAAAGCCTACCGTCCGGTTTCCTGCGATGATGGCACTTGTGCCCGGCCGATGAACCGCGCTGCCATGCGTTCCATCCTGTGGGCTGCCGCTGCGGTAATGTTTGTGGCCATGCTGTTCCCTTACGTTTCCCCCTATATCCTCTCATTCTAAAGGAACTTTAATATGAGATATATTCTCTCTAGCGCTCTGGCGCTTGCGACATTTCTTGCTTCTCCAGTATTCGCGAAAGAACAGATTGTTCGTTTTCACGTGGGCGGGCTAACCTGTCCGTCCTGTTCCTTCATCGTCGGCAATTCACTTAAATCCGTAGAAAGCACCGTGATCGACGAATTCGTCGAAAGCGATGACGGAACCCAAGGCGTGTACACCGTCCGTTTTGACGACGAAGTCGCCACGGTCGACGATCTTCTCACAGCAGTTAAAAAGAACGGCTATCCGATTGAGCTGTTGGCGGACACGGAAACCGGCAAAGGCTCGTGAGGCTGAATACGTGCTGTTTATGAAGGCCATGGGTTAGCGCGTGGTCGACAGCATCCTTTATCTTGCCTTGGCTAAACCCAAGACCGATCTAATGACGAAAGCGACCTACCATGAAAGATAGCTGCACAAGCGACAACAGACCGTATGACCTCATCGTCGTGGGGGCTGGTTCTGCGGGGTTTTCTGCTTCGATCACCGCCGCTGAAGCGGGCAAACGCGTGGCACTTATCGGCCACGGGACGATCGGAGGAACCTGTGTCAACGTTGGTTGCGTCCCATCCAAGGCAATGGTTCGTGCAGCCGAGGCGTTGCATGGTGCGAATACCGCCGCCCGCTTTCCCGGCATTGCAGGCGCGGCGCAGCTAAACGACTGGTCACGGCTCATCGCTGGCAAGGACGACTTGGTCACGATATTGCGCCAGAAAAAATATGCCGACCTTCTGCCAGCCTACGAGGGGGTCGAGTATATTGACGAAGGACCGGCGACCCTGATCAATGGGGGTATTGAAGTTGGCGGTCGCAAAATCACGGCACCCAAGACATTGATCGCTACCGGAAGCCGCACGTTCGTCCCGGCAATCCGTGGGATTGAAGATGTCGATCCTCTCGACAGCACCTCGCTTCTCGAGCTGGAAACTTTGCCCGACAGCCTGATCTTTATCGGAGCCGGATATATTGGTGCAGAGTTAGCGCAAATGATGGCTCGGCTGGGGGTCAAGGTCACACTTGTAACCCGCTCGCGCGTGTTACCGGGCGCCGAGCCAGAGGTATCCGAAGTCTTGACCGGCGTTTTTAAAGCCGAAGGCATAACGGTCTTGACCGGTGTACAGTATGACAGCATCAGGCATGCAAAAGGTGGGGTGACATTGCGTCTTAGCCAAGATGGGGCAGCAAAAGACGTCACCGCCAACCGGATCGTCATTACTGCGGGGCGGCAGGCCAACACCGAAGGGCTGGGCCTGAATGAGGCGGGCGTGCAGATCGATAGCCGCGGCGGGATCGTCGTCGGCCCCGACATGCAGACTTCGCGGGCAGACACCTATGCCGCTGGCGACGTGACCGACCGCGACCAGTTCGTTTATATGGCGGCGTATGGTGCCAAGATCGCGGCCCGCAACGCGGTGTTGGACGGCAACAACCGCTATGACAACAGCGCGATGCCTTGGGTGGTATTCACCGACCCCCAAGTCGCGGGCGTTGGCCTAAGCGAACATCAGGCACGCGATGCAGGTCACGAGGTCAAAGTCTCTGTACTGCCTCTTGATCAAGTACCACGGGCGCAAGCAGCGCGGGACCTGCGTGGACTGATTAAGCTTGTCGCTGACCGGAATACGGACCAACTGCTTGGGGGGCAAATCATTGCACCCGAAGGCTCCGACAGTATCCAGACGTTGGTGATGGCGCTAAAGGCTGGCATGACCACCAAGGCGCTCGGCGACACGATCTTTCCCTATCTTACCACCGTTGAGGGATTGAAGCTTGCGGCCCAGACCTTTGATAAAGATGTGACAATGCTGAGCTGCTGCGCCGGTTAAAAGTTTTCTTACCGAACGCTGGCCAGTCAGACAGGCGGGCGCATCTGCGCCTCGCATTGATCGGGGCTCATTCGGAACTTTGACGTCAGGTTGTAGTTGGATACAGAGTTCAAAAAGACACGGCTTTGATTTCGAAGCCCTGTAACGGGTAATAATCACGCGCGTAAACTTGAAGCAGCGTGCCGTGCGACAAGAAAAGGGAGACCAATCATGAGCAAGACCTACGATCTGATTGTCATCGGCAGCGGCACCGCTGCGACTACCGTGGCACGTCGCGTAAGCGCCACAGGTCTAAGTGTGGCCGTGACCGATTTCCGCGCCTATGGCGGCACCTGTGCGTTGCGCGGATGTGACCCAAAGAAGATGTTGATCGGAGGTACTTCTGCCGCCGATCACGTACGTCGAATGCACGATAAGGGGGTCGAGGGCGAGGTGCGGATTGATTGGCGCGACCTTTTGGAATTCAAGCGTGGATTCACCGATCCCGTACCAGAGAAGAAGGAAAAAAGCTTTTTAGATAGCGGCATCGTGACCTTCCACGGAAGAGCACGCTTTGTTGGCACGAACTCGGTCAAGATCAATGACGAGACGCTGGAGGCCAAGCATATCGTTTTGGCAACCGGATCCGAAGCAATTAAACTGGGCATTCCCGGCGAGGAATATTTGATCGACAACGAGGGTTTTCTTGAGATGGAAAGTTTGCCCCGCCGTATCGTTTTGGTCGGCGGAGGCTATATCGCTGCGGAGTTTTCGCACATTGCGGCGCGTGCGGGTGCAGAGGTGACCATCCTTCAGCACGGCGACCGGATGCTGACCGGTTTCGACCCGGACCTTGTCGGTTGGTTGATGGAAAAATACGAAGATATCGGTGTCACGTTGCATACCGACACCACGGTCGAACGTGTCGAAAAGTTTGGTGATGCCTTCCGTATTACCGCTGGCGGGAAAGGTGGATCTCAGACCTTTGAAGCGGATCTTGTCGTGCACGCGGCTGGCCGCAAACCAGATTTTGCATCGCTCAACCTGGAGGCCGGAGGCGTAGAATTGAATGACGGCAAGCTGGCCCTTAACGAGTTCTTGCAAAGCACGTCGAACCCGGCGGTGTATGCGGCCGGTGACGCTGCCCAGATGGGCCCGCCGCTGACACCCGTGGCAAACCACGACGGCAAGGTCGTCGCTGCAAACCTGCTGAAAGGCAACCATACCACGCCAAACTACAATGGCGTGCCTTCGGTCGCTTTCACACTGCCTCCGATCGCCCGGGTTGGACTAGACGAAGGCGAGGCACGCGAGAAAGGCCTAAAGTTCCGTATGCGATGCGACCGCACATCGGGCTGGTTCTCGACCCGCCAACAGGCTGAATCCATCTCTGGCTACAAGGTGCTTGTCGAGGAAGGTAGCGAACGGATTCTAGGGGCGCATCTGCTTGGGCCGCATGCCGACGAAGTCATAAACATCTTTACTCTCGCCGTACAGCACGGGCTGACCGCAGATCAACTTAAAGATACCATGTTTGCCTATCCGACCGGGGCATCAGACATTTCATCTATGCTCTGAGAGAAGCTAGTTTGCCGGTGCGCCAATAATTGCGGCACCCGGTGACTTGCCTGATTGCGGGGCAAACTCCTGTTGGTCTCTAGCACTGAATGGATGTTGCACCATACCGATCAAAAGCCGCTGACCGTTGGCAGCCAAGTGCTGAGCGCGGGCAAGAAGGTCAGCAGCATCAACACGATGAAATTCGCCAGAAAGAATGGCGGCATTTCACGGATCAAGGCGGCGGGTCTCAGGTTGACCGCCGAGGAGACTACGAAAATCAGGCTGCCCACGGGTGGTGTAGTAAGCCCCAGCGTCAGGTTTACGATCACAATGATGGCAAAGTGATCGGGCGCGATGCCAAGCGCGTGGCTGATCGGCGCAAGGATCGGGACTAGGATCATCACCCCAGGCAACGGGTCCATGAATAAACCAAAAAGCAACATCAACAGGTTGACGGCCAACAGGAACAGGATTGGCGAGAGATCCCAGCTGATAATCGTTTCGGCTAAAAACTGGGGCACGCCTTCGATGACCAACACCCAGGCAAAGGCCCGCGCGGCCCCAAGGATCAGCAATACGGCGGCACTAATAAGCGCCGCGCGAAGGATGATTGCTGGCAAATCGCGCAAGCATAGTGCGCGGTACACGAAAAATCCGCAGAAAAGCGCATAGAATACCGCAATCACCGAAGCCTCGGTCGGGGTGAAGATGCCGCCTCGGATTCCACCGACGATCAACACGATTAGACCAAGGGCAGGCAGCGCCAGCACGGTGTTGCGCCACATCTCGGCCTTGCTTGGACGCGGATCGCTGCTGCGGTAGTCGCGTTTCCAACTGACAAAGCCATTGGCGACAAGGCTACCACAGGCCAGCAGCAGCCCCGGAAAAACCCCCGCCATGAACAGCGAGCCAACCGAGACTTGTTGGTCTTGCAGCGCATAGATGATCATCACGATTGATGGTGGAATGATCGGCCCGACCACGGCGCTCGAGATCGTCAGCGCCCCTGCATATGATCGGTCATAGCCGCCCTTTTCCATCATGCGGATCATCATTGCACCTGGCCCTGCCGCATCGGCTAGTGCCGATCCGGATATCCCGGCGAACATGGTCGAGGAAATCACATTAGCATAGCCAAGCCCGCCGCGCAGGTGGCCGACGAACTGTGAGGCAAAACGCAGCAGCGTCTGGGTAATGGCACCGCCGGTCATAATTTCAGCGGCAAGGATAAAGAACGGCACGGCAAGCAGCGGAAAGCTGTCGAGCCCGGAAAACATCTCTTTCACCACGACGATGGGCGGATAGGAACTGCCCAATTCGATAGCGATAAAGACTGATATCGCCATGGCAAAAGCCACAGGCAGCCCCAGTACCATGAACACGAACAGCGAGATAAACAGAATCTCAGCCATTTGCGGGGCCCGGCAGATTGTCGGACTGACCGTCAGGTTGTATGTAGTGACCCGCAAGGATGAAGGGCTTGGCGACCAATAATAGGTGCACGATCAGCAGGCTGAAACCCACAGGTATCGCTGCATAGACATACCGGAACGATAAGCGCAGGGCTGGCGTCATCTGAAATTGGGCACGCTGCATGTATTCCCATCCGACGAAGACCATAAAGCCAAAAAATAATAGCAGTATCAGCACGATGGCTGTGCGCAGCAGGCGCTGGGCTTTGGTGGTCATGACATCGTGCAGATTGGTAATCGCCACATGGCCGCCTTGCCGCAGCGCCAGACCTGCCCCAAGAAAGGTCATCCAGATCATCAGATAGCGTGCGGATTCATCAGCCCATGAAAGCGAATGATTGGTGGTATAACGCAAGGCGACATTCGCACCGACGACCAAAGCCATCGAAGACAGACAGCCAATCACCACAGCCGCGTTGATCGACACGAATATCCGTTCAAGCCTGCGCATACTTTCTCGCCCCCTCGCGACAAGCGGCTGGAAAAATTCATCCCGGCCGCTTGTATTTTTTTTGACGTCTATTCGGTGGCCGCAATCTGGTCGATCAGGTCCTTGCCGTAGGTGTCATAATAGGATTCATAAGCGCTTTCGATCGACGCGCGAAACGCGGCTTTTTGTTCTTTGGACAGCTCATTGACCTGCATCCCGCGTTCCTTAAGGGTCGCAACGCCGCTTTGTTCGACATCGTCGACATAGCTACGCATCGCGGCCACGGCTTCGGCCGCGCCCTCTTCAAAGACAACCTTGTCATCATCCGACAGGCCATCCCAAAAAGGCTTGGAAACCAACAGCATGGCGGGCGAATAAACATGACCCGACAG
>DRFG01000293.1 GCA_011050655.1 Roseobacter sp. | reverse complement strand
CCCCATATTCCTTTCAGTAGTCAAGGAAGCCGTCATGCCCGAAATTGAAACCAGCCGTCTGATCTATCTTATCCTGCTGTTGCTGATGGTGGCGGGATGGTTTTACATGCAAAACCGTCAGGGGCTGAACAAGTCTCTGCAACAGATCGCCGTTTGGGGCATGATATTTATCGGTGCCGCCGCGGGGTATGGCTTATGGGGCGACATTACGCGCAATAGTGGGATACCCCGGCAAAGCTACGAAACTGGGACCGGTGCCGTTACGATACCACGTTCGGCCGACGGGCATTATTACCTGACTGCGTTGGTTAATGGCGAAGCGATCAGGTTCGTCGTCGATACCGGTGCGAGTGACATGGTGTTAACCCGCCAAGACGCAGAACGCGCAGGTCTTTCACCGGAGACTCTGAACTATCTGGGGCGTGCTACAACTGCCAACGGAGAGGTCCGCACCGCCTATGTACGGTTAAGCGAAGTGCAACTGGGCGAGGTGCGCGACTTTGACGTACCAGCGGTGGTCAATGACGGGGAAATGCCTCAATCGCTTTTGGGAATGGGATATCTGCAACGTTGGGGTCGGATAGAGATTGCAAATAACGAACTTATTCTAAAACGTTAAATACCCAACCCAAGTATTTCATGTTTCGGCTTTTTTCTCCCACCTTCCACTTTCTTCCGACCAGTATTGTGCGCCTACGCCGGCCTCTTTCATCTTGATCCACTGACCACGCGCGGCGTTCAATGCAGCGTCGTCCAACCCGTCAAATAGAATGCAGACGCGGTCAGCCGCCGTCACTTCTTCTGGCGAGACATTGGCACCGTGGATCGAAAATACGCAGGTTGCCCCGTTGGCTGCTTCGATCGATGTCGTGAGCAAAATTGGCTGGTCCACATCATGGGCACCGCCTGCCATTCCGTGCGGCAAAAAAACATCGTCAGCGCCGCGCCACAACGCCACATCCATCTGGGCAAGCAGGTCAGCGTCGGTTCCCCGTATGACCACGCGCCAGCCCGCGCCGCGGGCCTTGCCCAGCAACATGGTCAATGTCTCGACCAAGGGTCGCTGGGTCAGGTGATAGAAATAGGCGACACCCATTGCTCTAATCGGTCTCAAGCGTGTCAGAGATCAGTCGGTTAAGAGCGGCGACACCCCAACCGGTTGCTCCTGCGGGGGCCAGCGTTGTTTCGTTTTTGACAGAAGCAACACCCGCGATATCAAGGTGAATCCACGGTGTTCCGTCCTTGATAAACCGCTTGAGAAATTGCGCCGCGGTGACTGAACCGGCGGGTCGCCCGCCGATATTTTTCATATCTGCGATCCGGCTTTTCAATAGCTTGTCATAGCCGGGGCCCATGGGCATGCGCCATGCACCTTCACCTTCAGTCTGCGCCGCTTTTAGAAAGGCGTTACACAGTGTGTCATCATTCGAAAAAACGCCGGCATTCTCATGCCCCAGTCCAATGATAATGGCGCCTGTCAGGGTCGCCAGATCGATCACCCCCGTTGGTTTGAACCGTTCCTGAGCATACCAAAGCACGTCACACAGAACCAGTCGACCCTCGGCGTCGGTATTGATGATCTCTACGGTGTCACCCTTCATGGTCTTGACTACGTCCCCGGGCCGCGTCGCGGTGCTAGAAGGCATGTTTTCGACGATACCCACCAAGCCGACGATGTTGGCCTTAGCCTTACGCAGCGCAAGGCTACGCATGACACCAGCAACGACACCAGCGCCGCCCATGTCCATCGTCATGTCTTCCATTCCGGCACCCGGCTTAAGGCTGATGCCGCCAGTGTCGAACACAACACCTTTGCCTACGAGTGCCAACGGGGGCACTGTTTTCTCGGCCCCGTTCCAATGCATCACCACCACGTACGATGGGCTGGCCGACCCCTGCCCGACGCTTAACAGCGTGCGCATGCCCAATTCTTCTAATTTCGCTTCATCGAGTATTTCGACCTTCAGACCAATGGATTCCATTTCCGCCAGCCGGTCGGTGAATTCGGTAGTTGTAAGGACGTTTGCCGGTTCATTTGTCAAATCACGCGTCATAAAGGCACCTTGAGCAACGGCCAACAGTGGTGCTGCGGCTGTTTCGACCGCTTCGGGGTTTGTACACATCAAGGTAACGGCCCCCTTGCGCGGCTTGCCGTTCGTCTTGCGATCTTCAAATGTGTAGTCCCGCATTGCCAGCCCAAAGCACAATTCGGCTGCTTTGCGCAAACCGCCCAAAAGCGCCAGCAGATCCGCATCACCGCGACGTTTTGCCAAAGCTGCTCCGGCCTTGCGCAACATGGTCGCGTCTGGATTGTTTTCAAGCTTTGCGACATCAACCGCAATCGCATCCATGCCCGACGGGTATCCGAGGCTCAGTACATCGCCAGCCGACAGCTCCGCGAATTCTTTGCCGTTGATAAGCCGTTCAAGAGCACCCTTTGTCAACTTGTTGATCCGCCGTGCGCCAGCGTTCATTTTACCGCTTACATCAACCGTGACGGCGACGCGGCCAACATGGGTGTTAATTTGGTCTATATCGGTTTGTACAAAGCTCATCGGCGTCAATGTGGTCATATAGGGCATCCCTTCAGTCATATTCTTGCTTAGACGTACCGCGCGAGGCCGACTAAGACCAGATAGCAGTTTTCGTGGCCGTAAAATTCATTTATCGTGACACGAAATTCCAGCCTAAGATCATCCAAGGGAAGCAGATTGGCAAAGTTCGACCGCTATATGTTGTCCCAGTTTCTGACCCTGTTCAGTTTCTTTGCACTAGTCTTGGTGGCGATCTTCTGGATCAACCGGGCAGTCGTGCTGTTTGACCGCTTGATCGGTGATGGGCAGACTGCCCTTGTTTTTCTCGAGTTCACGGTGTTGGGCTTGCCAAAGCTCATCACGACCGTCCTACCCATCGCCACCTTCGCCGGGTCCGTTTACGTGATTAACCGCATGACCAGCGAATCCGAATTAACGGTGTTGCAGGCGACAGGTTCGGGCCCATGGCGTCTGGCCCGCCCGGTGTTTGTATATGGATTGTGTGTCGCGGTGATGCTGTCAGTGCTCACGCATTTTCTGGTACCGATGGCGAATGCCCAGCTCAAACAACGCGAGGCTGAAATCTCTCAAAATGTCACCGCGCGGTTGTTGACCGAAGGCACGTTCCTCCATCCGACGTCAAAGGTTACGTTTTACACTCGGCTGATCGGTGCCGATGGGGTGCTGCGCGATGTGTTTCTATCTGACCGGCGAAAGCAAGACGAGGGTGTGATCTATACCGCGGCCGAAGCCTATCTGGTACGCAACGGCGAAGGGACGACGTTGATCATGGTCGACGGTCTGGCTCAGCGGTTACAGGCCGATGGCAAGCAACTGTCGACTGCCAAATTCCGCGATTTCTCTTTTGATATTTCCGCTTTGGTTACCAACAAGGCCAATAGCGTCGCGTCGATAGACAGTCTTACGACATTGGAAATCCTGACAAACTGGACCGGGCTTGCCGAAAAGGTGAAACAATCACAAGGCGCGCTGGTCGAAAATCTGGCCGCCCGCTTTGCCGAGCCGCTGTTTTCGGTGGTGGCTGCGATGATTGGCTATGCCACGCTGATCTTGGGTGGGTTTTCGCGCTTTGGGGTGTGGCGTGAAATCGTGATCGCCTTTGGCCTGCTGATCGCCATTGACGGTCTGCGCGGTGCATTGGTCGACACCGTACGAAATGATGCCAGTATGTGGCCGATAATGTTTTTCCCCAGTCTGCTTGGGGGTGTCCTCGTCATCGGCATGATCTGGCAAGCTTCTCATCCGGGATGGACCCACCGCATCCGATCGCGAGGGAAAACAGCATGACTTTGCATTTTTACTTCGCCCGCCGTTTCTTGATGGGTTTCGTGCTTATCTCGACGGTACTGTTTGCTCTGGTAATGCTCGTGGACCTGGTGGAGCAGTCGCGAAAATTCGGCAGCTATGAAATCGGTTGGGGGCGCATCTTTGCAATGACGATGCTGAACACCCCCGCGACGATGAACCTGATCCTGCCTTTGATCATGATCCTCGCGACTGTTGTGTTGTTCTTGTCTTTGGCACGGTCCTCTGAACTGGTCGTGACCCGCGCATCAGGGCGGTCGGCCCTAAGCGCATTGCAGGCCCCTGTCGGGGTGGCATTGATCATCGGGGTGATGGCGGTAGGCATGTTAAATCCCATCGTTGCAGCGACTGCCAAGCGTTATATGCAACTGTCGGAAAACATACGTTCAAGCGGCGCTTCGACGCTTTCTATCAACGAAGAAGGGTTGTGGCTGCGCCAAGGCGGCGAACAGGGACAGACGGTTATCCGGGCTTGGCGTTCTAATCAGGATGCATCTGTCCTGTACGATGTCACCTTCCTGTCTTACGAGCCGAACGGCGGTCCGATCCGGCGGATAGAGGCGGAAAGCGCGGCGCTAGAAGACGGGGTATGGATGCTGACCAACGTCAAATCATGGCCCTTGGCTCTTGGGGTGAACGCCGAAGCCAATGCTGAAACGTCCGAAACCTTGTCGTTGCCATCTAATTTGACCTTGGACAGGATACGCGAAAGCATAAGCGACCCCGGTGCCGTTTCGATCTATGACCTGCCAGCATTTATCAAGCAGCTCGAATTGGCGGGCTTTAGCCCGCGTCGCCATAAAGTCTGGTTGCAGACCGAATTGGCGCGGCCGCTTTTCCTTGTTGCAATGGTTCTTGTTGCGAGCGCTTTCACCATGCGCCATACGAGGTTCGGCGGCACGGGTGTTGCGGTGCTTGCGTCGGTGTTGTTGGGGTTCGGATTGTATTTCATTCGCAGTTTTGCGCAAATCTTGGGCGAGAACGGGCAGATTCCTGTCATCTTGGCGGCATGGGCACCGCCTGTTGCCTCTATTTTGCTGGCGCTTGGCCTACTTTTACACGCTGAGGATGGTTGAAATGCGCCGATTTTTCGTAACTCTTGCCCTGATATTGTTGACGCCTTGGTCGGTTATGGCGCAAAGCACTGCTTCTGACGGCGCGGCGATCTTGGTGGCAGATGATCTATATATTACGCGCGACCGTGTGCTGGTTGCCCAAGGTAACGTCGAGGCATTTCAAGGTAATACCCGTCTGCGGGCGAAAGCCATCAGCTATGACGACCAGACGGGGCTTTTGACCATCACCGGTCCTATCGTGTTAAATGACGGCGCGGGCGCGGTGATATTGGCTGACACGGCCGAGCTGGATCAAGGTTTGCAAAACGGGTTGTTACGCGGAGCTCGGATGGTGCTTAACCAGCAGCTACAACTGGCTGCGGCTCAGATTGATCGCGTCGATGGGCGCTATAGCCAGCTTTATAAAACCGCCGTGACCTCTTGCAAGATTTGTGCAGACGGTGAAGTGCCATTGTGGCAAATCAGGGCCCGCCGGGTCATCCATGACGAGGTTGCGCAGCAGCTCTATTTTGACGATGCGACTTTTCATATTCGCACGGTGCCGGTGTTTTATCTGCCCAGGTTGCGCCTACCCGACCCGACGCTCAAACGTGCCTCGGGGTTTCTTGCCCCGTCGGTACGAACGACGTCGCAATTGGGGACCGGATTGAAAATCCCGTATTTCATTAAGCTGGGCGACTCTCGTGATCTTACGGTGACCCCGTATCTTTCGTCGTCAACCCGCACGCTTGAACTGCGGTATCGACAGGCGTTTACCAACGGTATGATCAATTTCATCGGTGCTTATACGCGCGACGATCAGCGCCCCGGTGAACAGCGTGGATACCTGTTCGGTTCTGGTGCATTTAAGATGAACCGTGGTTATTTGCTGAGTTTCAACATCAAAACCGTCAGCGACGAAGCGTATTTCAGCGAATATGGTTATTCTTACGAAGACCGGCTGCGCAGCGATCTTACCTTGTCGCGGGCGCGGCGTGACAGCTATGTGCGCGCCAGCTTGTACAATTTTGAATCCCTGCGCGCAGGTGAAGTGAATGCGACACTGCCGACCTTGGTCATTGATGGTGAATTCGAACGACGGTTCTTTCCCAAGTCGATTGGTGGCGAAGTTCGGCTGTCGCTTCAGGCCCATAGCCATCGTCGCAGTTCAGATCGAGACACAGACGGGCCGGACCCTGACCTGATCGTCGACGGGCGCGACGTCGCGCGGATTAATGGCAAGCTGGAGTATCTGCGCAGGTTTACGTTCCGCTCAGGTCTGGTGACAGATGTGCGTGCAGGTAGCAGCTTTAACTTTTTCGACATCACCCAAGACAGCACTTTCGCGCAGAACCATAGTGATATTGCGCCATTTACATCTGTCGCGCTAAGCTATCCGATGGTGCGACGCGTTTCTGCGGACGTGACACAGGTGCTTACCCCCGTTGCACAGTTAGGTTGGACCGGGGGCGATCGGCAACTTATCCCGAATGAGGAAAGCACGCGGGTCGAGTTTGATCAGGGCAACCTTTTGGCGCTGTCACGCTTTCCAAGGCCGGATCGCCGTGAACGCGGTACAATTGCGGCCATCGGCGTAAACTGGTCACGGATAAACCCCAAAGGTTGGGACGCGTATATCGCAGCGGGCCAAGTGTTTCGCAGTATTTTGGACCCATCCTTTTCTGATACTTCAGGCCTTGCCGGGACCAGTTCTGACCTTTTGTTAGCCGCGCAAATTCGAAGCGCTGCTGGGATGGCGATTACTGCCCGTACCTTGCTTGATACGGATTTGCAGATTTCCAAGACCGAATTGCGCGGCGACTGGTCATTTCGCAAAGCCAGCATTTCGGGAACGTATGTCTGGTTGGAAGCCGATGCAGCCGAAGACCGCACACAGGCAGTTTCCGAAGTGTCCTTGGACGGGACATATGACATAGGCCGGCATTGGACCGCTGCGGCGGACGTCCGCTATGACGTGGTGAATAAGCAGGCCGCGACGGCGGGTGTTGGCCTGACTTATAATAATGAATGCGTAAGCATAGACCTCTTGGTGCGCCGTCGCTACACCTCGTCTACAAGTGTTGAGCCGTCGACCAATATCGGGTTTAACGTCGGCATGCGCGGCTTTTCGGCCTCAAACGGAACAGAAAGATATGTGCGATCATGTGGGAAGTAAGCAAGATGAACCTGAAGCGACTGACGTGTAGTATCGCCGTTCTGGGCGTAACCTTATTGGCATCGGCCCCAGTTGTGGCGCAGGGTCTTTATACGCCTGTCGCAAAGGTCAATCAGACGGTAGTGACTGAATTCGAGGTGCAGCAGCGTCAGAAGTTCTTGCAAGCGCTGAACGCCCCGGGGGCCACGCGCCAGGGTGCTCTCGATTCACTAATTGATGAACGGCTTCGCAATGAGGCCGTCACAAAATCCGGCATCGAGCTGTCAGCCGAGACAATTGAGCAAAGCCTATCCGAATTTGCCGGACGCGCAAACTTGGGTACTGACGAATTTGTGAAGAGACTTGAGCAGTCCGGCATATCGAGAGAGACCTTTCGGGATTTCGTTGTAAACTCGATCGGATGGCGCGAGCTTATCCGTGGTCTCTATGGGTCACGTACCCAGATTACCGACGCTGAAATCAGCAGAGCGCTTGGATCGACACGAGGCAGTGGCGTTCGTGTGTTGATGTCCGAGATTATCATACCGGCCCCGCCGCAGGATGCCGCCCGCATCAACGCGCTCGCCGAGCAGATATCTCAATCCAAAACGTCGGCTGAATTTTCCAACTACGCGACTAAGTATTCCGCTACGGCTTCCCGAGGAAACGGCGGCCGCCTTGAATGGCAGAATCTGTCCGACCTGCCGCCCAGTCTACAACCCCTGATCATGGGATTAGCCCCCGGACAAGTGACCGATCCGCTGCCGATTCCCAATGCCGTGGCGCTGTTTCAGATGCGAGATATTCAAGAGACCAACGCACCCGCGCCGACCTATTCGACCATAGAATACGCCGCCTACTACATCCCCGGCGGGCGTAGCCAAGCTGGCCTCGCCGAGGCCGCGCGGGTGCAGGCGCGCGTAGACACCTGCGACGATCTTTACGGTGTAGCCAAGGGGCAACCTGTAAGCGTACTGGACCGTGAAACCAAAAAGCCCAGCGAAATTCCCCAAGATATCGCGCTTGAGCTGTCCAAGCTGGACCAGGGTGAAGTATCGACCGCCCTGACCAGAGCGAATGGTCAGACCCTGATGTTTTTGATGTTATGCGGCCGTACCGCCGCCGCCAATGAAACCGCTTCGCGGGACGATGTCGTGAACATACTGCGTCAAGAACGCCTGTCAGGATATGCTGATCAACTACTCGAACAACTTCGGGCCAACGCGCGTATCGTCCGAAAATGATCTCGGATCGACCCGTCGTTATCTCGTGCGGGGAACCTTCCGGTATCGGCCCCGAGATCGCTGCCAAAGCGTGGGCGGTGCTGGCGGGCGAAATCCCGATGGTATGGTTGGGTGACCCTCGTCACCTCCCACGCGATATCCCCCACGAGGTGATCGACACCCCTGCCCAGGCACTTCGGGTTAATTCGGAAGCCCTACCCGTCCTTGTACATGCGTTTGCTAAAAAAGTACGACCGGGCATCCCCGAGCCCGACAATGCACAAAGTGTGATCGACGTGATTGCCCGCGGCGTAGATCTGGTGCGCAGCGGCGATGCCTGCGCCCTGACAACAGCGCCGATCCATAAGAAAGCCCTTAAGGATGGGGCCGACTTTGCCTACCCGGGCCACACCGAATATCTTGCAGCCCTTGCGGGGGTCGATGACGTGGTAATGATGCTTGCCAGCGAACAATTGCGGGTGGTGCCGGCGACGATTCACATCGCATTAGATCAAGTGCCGGTACAGCTCACCCCGTCCCGTCTGCGCCGGGTGATTGAAATTACCGCTGCCGGAATGCGGACCCAGTTTGGTATTTCACAGCCCCGCATAGCTATTGCTGGTCTGAACCCTCACGCGGGCGAAGGCGGCACGATGGGGCAAGAGGAACAAACCTGGATGGTGGGGCTTATCAGCGAAATGCAGGCCGAAGGCTATGCGCTTCGGGGCCCCTTGCCAGCGGACACAATGT
>DRFG01000292.1 GCA_011050655.1 Roseobacter sp. | reverse complement strand
TTAAGTATATAGATTTCGGCAATCGTGTTCGCGATCAATGCTGACTTCGTAGGTGATTCAGTTTCCACCGTGATGTTGAAAACAAGGCTTTGACGGATATTTGAGACGGACACCCTATCCAACAACGCGGCAACCACACCGTCTTTGACCCGGTTTTTTTCCAATTCAGGGTCGAGCGCAGTGCCGGGCTTCTGGCCAAAGCTCAATATAGCGCGGATACGAGCTATCGTAGTCCCAATGAGTGAAGGCTCCTGTAGGGCACCATTAAACTCTGGATCATTTATCAGGTTCAGACGGTCCACCACCTTGCCTGCCAAGCCGCGCGACCGAAGAACTTCGACCTCGGTATTTACTTCCGTTGAATCCCCGGAAAAACCGCCCACAACTGCCTTCAGATCGACAACGCTGTCTTCTTTAGTGTCAAGAATCACCACCGAAGTGGACTGGTACTTGGGCACAGCAACCCCATAGGCATAGTATCCGGCCAATAGCATCGAAATAAGCGTCACGAGGGCAATGAGCCATTTACCGCGCCAGAGCGTCGCTAGCAACGCGCTAACATCTATAGTGTCGTCCTTGTCAGCATTCACGTGAGAGAAATTTTGCTGGCTCTGATTCATCATTTTATAGTGGTCCGCTAATCGTTGCCAAACTAAGGCTATGAAACTGTGCAATCGAGATCGGCACCAAGCTTGCACAAATCTGTGCAAGCACCGGTCAAGAAAATCAACCGGAGCAAACTAAATCAAAAGATGATTATCTTCCAGTCAGCAGTTGGCTTTTCCAAATCCCAAAGTGAAATTTTTTAATTCGAAGGCGCTTTATTTCGCTTTAAGCTAAACGTTTTGAGCTTTGTTTATCTATTTTAGACCATTGCGCGCAATAAAGCTTGCTAAATCAAGGATTAGCTGACCTCTAGCCACAGCAATACTAGCTGCACCGCCCTTAGGGTCGAACGGGACCGATAAGTCAAACAGGCCAGACCGTTCTTGTGTGCCGTTCAAAACCGCAACAAAATATTGACCCGACGCCCTGAATTGCCCGGCTTCAGACGCAATTAACTTACTGAATCTCACCTCAAGACGTGCATCTGGATATGCCTCGAATGGCCACGGCTCTGAGGCGATCCGCCGACTTGTAAGGCGTGACAAATTTTCGCTCAACTCAAGCGCGACCGCACGTTCAGGAGAGTCAGCCCATAGCTGATCGGCTGAACTGGTCATCATTCCATTATTTTTGAGAATATGGATCTCGTCATCTGCCGCGTAGGTAGGAAGTGACACATCGCGTACTTCAACCGCAGAAAATCCTATATTGATCTTTTCAGTGACCTGAGGCGTATCCACCGCAAAACGGTCTGCGGTTCCACACGCTGTCAACGCCAGCAAAAGTCCTAAACCTAGTATATTCTTAACAACGTTCATTTTCTATCGTCCCAGCAAGAGCGAATTAGGATTACGTTCAATGGTGCGAGCTAAAGATGCAAGTGCATCGGCAGCTTTTTGGATATCACGCATGGTTTCTTGTGCTGTTCGGCTGATCTCGTCGCCCTTGTCATAGCCTTCGATTGTCCGGCTCGCCTGTGAGAACAAGGCAGATAGGCGGCTAACGATCTGCGGCAGATCCTGAACAGATACGGCGATATTATCGGCAGCGTTTCGGGCAGAAGCCAACGTTTGGTTCACGTTCTCGACTGCGCCACCTTCGCGTAGTGCCTGAAGCGTATAATTTAGTTCGTCCAGCGCGCTTTTCAGGGATCCCGGCAGGGCCACCGCATCAGGTGTACCGATTACCCGATCTGCCGACTTGGTTAAAGCAGTGAGTTCATCAACAAGTTGTTGCAGTTCAAGCTGACTGGCCTTTTCAGCAACCGCTTGAATCTCCAAAATCAAATCCGGGACGCCTTCGGTGGACGAGGTGAAAGACTGGGCGGCGACCGAAACCGAATCTACGGCATCCAACAGCCGCTTTGCCATTTGTTCTTGCTCAAGTGTGGCTACCAGCATTTCGACACGCGATAAGGTCGCGTTCAGCGAAACTGGGATATTTTGAACCGAGTCGGAAGCGACCAGCCCGGTTACTTCGTTAATCAATGTGCGAACATCGCGCGGCGTCTGTTGAAGATCGTCGCTACCGATGAGCGCTTGCGCTGAGTTCATGAGACCGATGGCGCTATTGAGAAGTTCCTCGATGGGGAGGTTGTTGATACGGGTAAACACCCCTTCTACTGTCGCCGCGGCATCTGAGGTTTCGTTGGCAGTTGTCGGCATAACGGGAAAATTGTCCCCCGCTTCTACCAACCGCGCCGAAGTAGCGTCTTCGACCACCACGAATTCGACCTTCAAACCACCAGTAAGTAAGCTCGCCGAGGCAAGTCGTGCACGCAGGCCATTCAACACACGGTCTTCAAGAAACCGAAGAGCGCTGGCGGCGGACACATCGCCTGGCAGGCCCAGGCGTGCAGGTTGGATCGAAAGTGTGACGTTCAGGCGCACTCGGCTGTCGCCAAACTGGTTATAGTCGACAATACCCGACAGGGATTCTACCTCGCCGATATTCAATCCGCTCAGCTCAACCGGAGCCCCGACCGCCAACCCAGATACATTGTCATCAAAAACGACGCTAAGCTTCAACGGGTCGACTTCGGAAGCGCTGAAAACCGAAGAGCGCGCATCCTCCTTGGTAGCGAAAACCTCGAATACGGTTCCGTCCTGGACGCGATTACCACCTGATACGAAGGTGTCAAACGTAACCCCGCCGCCGATCACCGTCGCAAGGGATTGAAAGTCAATTTCAGCCCCGGCTGGTCCGATGGTGACGCTAAAGCCTGAACTGTCCCAGAAACGGGTCGAAGTGTTTATCAAGTTGCGATGTTCTTCGTAAATCAACGCTTCGACGATCGCAAAATTACCCTTCGGGGCAATCTCGGCTTTGCCCAATCGACCGACTTCGATACCCCGGTACAAGATCGGGGCATTATCCGTGAGCTGCCCGTTTCCCACGGTTCGAAAAGCAATCTGCAAGCCGGATTCACCGGCTCGGATCAACGGAGCTGAACTCGATCCTGAAAACCGGTTTGCAAAAGGGCCCGGCGTTTCGCTCCAGGAGCCTTCGATATAGACACCGCTTAAAACCGTGCCCAACCCGCTGATACCACGGGCCGATACCTCTGGCTGGACCACCCAGAAAGCCGCACTGTTATCAATATACGGCGCTACGCTCTTGCTCACACGTATGGTCGCCAGAACCTTACTCAGATCTTCGGTAAAACCGACAGATTCAACCCGACCGACTGTAACATCGCGATAGCGCAGTTCCGTTTCACCAGCCTTGATACCTGCGCCTTTATCGAATTCGACATAAATCTCGGGTCCGCGCGCATTATAACTGTTCCAAGCCACGCCCAAGGCAACGACCAACGCCAACAGCGGAATAACCCAAACAATGGACGCGCCGCTCAAAAAAATCTTGCGCGCAGATTTGACCTGCACGTCGGGCGGTGTTTCAGACATCTTGTTGGGGTCCCCTATCCTTGGCTTCGTGGTCCCAGATCAAGCGGGAATCAAACGCCTGCGCAGAAAGCATGGTGAATATGACAGACAAGGCGAAAAACATACTCGCAGGGCCAGGGTTGATTGTCGCCAGAGTCTTGAGTTGCACCAGTGAAGATAAAATCGCAACCACAAAGATATCAATCATTGACCACCGGCCGATGTATTCAACGATTTCGTACATCAGCTGACGTGAATGGTTCCCAGCGGGGAGCCGGGTTTTCACGCTGATCGCCAAATAGGCAATGGCCCAGAACTTAGCGAGCGGAATTACTACGGAGGCCACCAGAATGATAAGTGAGACACCATAGGCACCGTGTTGTGCCAGCTCTACCGCGCCACCGATAATCGTACTCTCTTCGACTTGAAAAAGCGTCTTGGTCTTGAGCATCGGGTAAATATTGGCTGGGATATAACACATCAGACCCACCAGCCAAAATGCCCAGACCTTTTGTAAGCTTTGGAAATCGCGCGACACCATCTTGTGCCCGCATCGCCCACAGACGGGCGTGCCCAAAGGCCAGGCCTTTGTGCACCGGGTACAGGCAACTATACCCATTTCACGCGCACTCAGGATTTTTTGGGGTGTTCCAGCGAATTCCATACCGACCATTTACACATAAAGCTTTCTTGCGCCACTATAAGAACAACCAGCGCACTGAACATCCAGAAAGCCGGACCAAAACCCACAGTAGCGAGATCGGCAACCTTTACCAAAGCGACTGCGCATCCCAACACGAATATTTCTGCCATAGACCATGGCCGCAAAGCTTCTGATAGGCGGAATGCCTGCATCGCATGCCGCGCCGGCGGCATATCCAGCACGATAGGTACCAGCACATATAATGTTAGCATGACACGCGCTAAAGGGATCAGAATGATCAGCGCTGCCGTGACCAAGGCCAACATGATCAACGGCCCATTCGCAAAGGCCAAAGCCGCGTCTACGATAGAGACCGAATTTTTATTACCCGCGGCATCAATGTCTAGAAAAGGAAAGAATGTCGCACCGATAAGCAGGATAAAGATGCCAAGTGCTAGCGCGATGATCTGCAACCCCGCTTTGCGCCGTGGAGCGATCAGCACAGTGTTACATCGCTGACAAACTGCTTTCTCACCGACTTCGGGCACCTGTAAGTGATACGCAGCATCACACTGAGGACAGACAATAAGATCTGTCAACGGAATATCCAATTCGTGATCAACGGTGTCTTTCATACGCACAGCATAAATTATGGATGCAGCACTGTGTATCGCTTTCTTTCCCTGAAACGGTCACGTAACCGTTGATTTCAACGAAAAACCGCGCATTTTCGCTCGCGCGTGGCATGTGTGCTGTCAGGCGGCTCCGGGCAGCTGCACATTTCGCGACCCTTCGTCGAACGCATCCAGTCGCTGCGGCCAGACGGTACCCGGCCACCGCAGCTCCATTTGCCGTTTTCGTGGGCGATATACAGCGGTGTAAAGCGTACCGAAACCCGCGTTGAACGCATGAGAATATAGCGGCGGCTTGAGAAAGGCGCTGATGAATTTCTCTTCTGGGTCACGATGGAAACGAAGCCGCTGCAACAAATAGCGCTCACGCTCGACGGTGGCTGTAAACCGCGCGTGACTGATCCATTCAACATTTTCCTGATGGTTCGTCGCAACAGAGGCATTGGTAATGATCGCCGGACGATCAGGTGCCATCAACGCGGTCAGATATTTGCGCTTACGGTCCAGCACAGTGACATTATAGCTCATGTGGGTTGGCATACGCGCCAGCACCGCGCCTGCCTGTTCGGTAGTTTCGCAGGTTTGCAATACATAACGCAGGATCAGCGGAACGCCAAAGCCGATACCCACGACCCGCCGCCCCCCGAAGGTCAGCGAGATAGACAAACCTGCATCGTTTACTCCGTCCACCAGCCCGAATAACCCGTCCGACGTGCCCATCACCTTGCGACCCTGCCAGGCCGTATGCAACAGCAGGCTATCAAACGCGCTGGTGTTATAGTCGTAGTTGCGCACCATGACCGGCTCTTTGCCGCCCCAAATCGCCTGACTGCATCCTGATAAGTAAGGGGGCGGACAATAAAAGCTTAGAAACCTTGCAGCATGGTCGCCGCCGCCAGCCTGCTCACACAGCTCTTCGTATAACGGTACGATCTCGGGCATATGGGTCTTTAGCGCCCGGCGACATTCGGCAAAGGTCGGGCGTGCGGATTCGCCCTCTTTCAACCACCATTTACGGTAGTGAGGCCAATATTCGGCGAAAAGCCCGGCCCATTTGGGACCGGGCAGTTCTTCTGAAATGGCACGCCACAGCATGAGCTGCCCTTTCGGTGCTTACAGGATTTTAAACGCCGGGTCAGAAAAGGCTGGACCAGCTTCGGCGACGGGCAATGGACGCCCATTGACCGATTTCTTGATGCCGTGAATCCACTTTTTCGCGCGATCATTCAACTGGAAAGATTTGGTCATTGAACGGCCGCGCGTCACGAGAATGCCAATATCAGCCCCTTCATAGCGATAATCACCCGGTTGTAGAATTCGCAGGAAGAACGCTTCGCTTTCGGATTCGACGGCGCGGCGGTGATAATCAAAGCGGTCAAAGACCACGCGACCATCCTCGAGCATCTTGTAGATACCTGTCTCAGGTGCCTCGGTACAGATATCCACGCTGTCATCGGTATGTTTAATGACCATTTGCGACCAGCCATCGATCATCTCGGGGTCAGCCCATCGGTTGTTCAGCTCTTCCACGTTCAGGTCGAATTTTTTCTTGCTGAATTCAAGCAGGTGGAACAGGAACAGCGGCGCATCTGCGTGAGCAAATGCCGCATGGTTGGTCATCGACGACGCCCCAGTAATACGTGGATTCAGTTCCCCCAACCAGATGTCGCCGGTCTTTTTATCGATCAGGAAATCGAGCTCGAAATAACCACGATACCCTTCCTTGCGCAGCTGTTCGCCAAATTTATACGTCAGCTCGCGCGCTTTCTGGCGGACCTTGGGCGGAAAGGCGGTGGACAGGATTTCGTTACCGCACCATCCGCCGCGGTAAGGTGTCAGGTCCTTGAAGCCCACCAGTTCAGTCATCAGCGGCCCGACAATGGTGCCTTCCTTGGTGGCGCAAGCCTCGATTGCAGAGCCGCGACAGTCGATCCGTTTCATGATCTTAATCTCGCCCTCTCCGACGATTTCGGATTCATGACGACGGAAATCAGCTTCGGATTTTATAAAGAACGTCGTATGGCCGCTGTCGCCAAAGGCGGATTGCAGCACCAGGTCATGACCGATCCCGGCGGCTTCGCAAGTTTTCTTGAGGTCTTCATAGTCTTTGACCTCGGCCAGCACGTTCGGCACCGACGGCACGCCCGCCTTGTTGCCGATACGCACGGTTTCGATCTTGTTATCCATCTTCTGACGCAGCTTGGCCTTCGGGAACCACACATCGGCCCCCAATTCTTTTGACAGGCGTTCGGTTTCTTCGTCGAACATCAGGAACACGAACTTGGGCTTGCCACCGCGCCGCTTGATAAAGTCGATAACCTCTTTGTGCTGCAACAGATAATTGTTGATGTCTTCGATGGACTGGAATTCAGCATGCGGCTGTTCGGACGGGCAAAATACGTTCGGATGCTTGCCGCCGTAGCAGTCGATATAGCAGATATATTTAAAGTTTTTCACCCACTCATCGAGGCCCAGCAGGTTAAAGTTTGTGGCCGAGATAAAGTAAACGGGGTCGTCATTTCGGTGAAAGAAGCGGCGAATTTCCGATATATTCTTGAGAACAGTAGTTGCCATGATATTGGGTCCTTTGCTTTTCTTATTCTGGTGAAGACGACAGGTTTTTCTTGCGCACCCGTTTCAGCGCCGCGTCGGTAAAAACGCGCAGCCCCAGGTCGGGGCGATAGCCGTGTATTTCGCTTACATCCAAAGCGCGCATAAACGACAGAATTTCCTGACTCACTACCTGTCCGGGGACAAGAATTGGAAAGCCGGGCGGATAGGGAATGATAAAGCTGGCCGATACAACCGTTTGGTTAACATCCATCGCGTCTTTCAGCGATCCGTTCAGCTCAAGATAATCGGTGTTCTTTTCGTCGTAGGCGAGGAAAAACGCCGTTCTGATATCACCCTCTGAGGTGACGCTGTCATTCCTAAACGCTTCGTGAAAACGGCTGAAATCCGGTAGCGGAGGGTAGTTTTCCATCAGGTTCGAGACGCGGTTATCGAATGACCGACGCTCCATCTTGCTGGCATCGTCCAGACGGTCATCCAGTGACTTTGCGATCTCGACCAACACTTCGATAAGATAGGCAACCGACGACCGTGTGGTGCCGATGTTGGTCATGAACAGCACGGTGTTGCGCGAGGTCTTGTTGATCTGGATACCGTATTTATCCATCAAAATATCGGTCTTGAACGTGTCTCCGTCCCAGCCCGTGCCACCCACCAGCAAAGTCACACGGCTTGCATCCAGAACAAACTGGTCATTTTCCCAGCAGTCCCACATATCGGTCCAGCCCTGTTGCTGATCGTAATAGCTGGTCACACCGCTTTCACGGTATTCTTCGGGAATCATGTCACCGGCAGTCAGCACCTTGAAGTATTTGTTCAAAAGGGGATGATCCGCTATGGCGCGGCGCATCGACAAAGCGGCCTCGATCTGGCGCTGAACAAATTCAAAGCCTTCCAGTTCGACCTGTCGCCGCCCAACATCCAAAGACGCGATAATCTGATAGTTTGGCGATGTTGACGTATGCGTCATATACGCTTCGTGGAAAGATTGTTCGACCTCGCCCTTAAAATCCTGATCATTGACGTGGATCATCGACCCCTGACGCAAGGATGTCAGAGTTTTATGCGTCGATTGCGTCGTGTATACCCTGACACGAGACTTCGGAGACGGGATCAGCCGGGTGCTTAACAGCGTCTCGTCATCTGCATCCTTCAGCGTTTTCTGCTGCTTCTCGTAGGCTTCCAGATGCTTAACCGATTTGAATTTTTCGCGCAGTGTGTTGGCGGCGTTCATTCCGGTGCGCTGACGGTAGGTCGGGTTAAATCGGGCAAATGCAAACCATGCCTCGTCCCACAAGAAGATCAGGTCGGGCTTGATTGCAAGGCACTCCTCCATCACCCTCTCTACATTATAAACAAGGCCATCAAAGGTGCAGTTGGTCAGCAACAGCATACGCACCTGATCCAGCTTGCCCGCGGCTTTGAGCGTCAATAGCTGATGTTTGATATCGCGCAGGGGCACTGCACCATACATCGAATATTCATTCAGCGGATAGCTATCAAGGTAACACACCTGTGCTCCGGCCAGCACCATGCCATAGTGATGGGATTTGTGGCAATCTCGGTCGACCAACACAATGTCGCCGGGGCGCACAAGGGCCTGCACAACGATCTTGTTACAGGTCGATGTGCCATTGGTCGCAAAGAAAGTCTGCTTGGACCCGAACGCCCGAGATGCCAGTTCCTGCGCTTCCTTGATCGGGCCGTGCGGTTCCAGCAGGCTGTCCAGCCCACCCGATGTCGCTGATGTTTCGGCCAGAAAGATATTCGGCCCGTAAAACGCACCCATGTCCTGAATCCAGTGCGACCGGGTGATCGACTTGCCACGACTAATCGGCATGGCGTGGAAAACGCCCGTTGGCTGTTTGGAATATTCAACAAGGGCGGTAAAGAACGGCGACTTGTTACGCGCCTGAACGCCACGGAGGATGTTCAGGTGTAGCTCCATGAAATCTTCCTGATTATAGAAGACACGGCGGCAAATACCTAAGTCAAGACCAGCAATATCTTCGACCGATCGTTCGGTGACCAGATAAGCATCCAGCTCGGGGCGCACCTTGGCGATCATTCGGCACAGCTCTGGGCCATAGTTTTCTGGTTGAAGTGCGTCTATTTCTTCCTGACCACCCGCGCGGGCCAGATAGCGGACGAGTATCGTTTCATCCATTTTAGATTTCAGCGTTAGACCTGGCCGCACGACAATTGCTTGGATATTGTGGTTGAACAATACGGCAATCAACGCGTCTTCGATTGATTTAACCACCACCGCTTCGTAATGGAACGGGTCTTCGGTGCGGCGCATTCGCGTCACGTTAGATTTTAGCCAACGTTCCTGCTGGTCGTTCACATCATCGACGATCAGTACTTCGAAATAGGGCTTGGTCAGGGCGCGCGCTTCGGGCGACAACATGGCTTCGTCGTCGTGTTCATCGTGGTCGATGCTGTCGCGTTCCAACGGAATTGACCGTCGCCGATACGCGCCAGTGGTCAGCGCGCGGGTAATGCGGTTTACCGCAAATGACATGTCCCCAAAGCTGTTGTGGTTCAACATCCGTTGCAGATGTTCGAACGCCGGCATGCCGGGAAACGCCCAATAGGGTTCGATTAACGAAAGTGAGGCGAACAAAGCCATGCATTGTTCGCGCAACACCTTGGTTTTTTCGGGGGTAATGTCCCGCGTCAGTGCGCTTGAAGCCTCGCGCAATGCGCTCCACCGATCAGATCTAAGCTGAATTGCCGACGAATAGTCGTTCATAGAATGCATCAATCGTACTCCGCTAGGGGCGTTAACCGCTGCATTCTGCGGCCTGACCAAAGCGAGGTCAGGCCAGAAAACAGCGCATTAGCCGCTGGATGTCGGTCCGCTGCCTGACACAATGTCGGGCTTTACGGGTGGGTTTGGCGTAGCCGCAGGTGGAACTGCGGGTGCAGGTGCAGGCGTTGCTTCTTCGATAGCGGCGGTACCTGCCGTTGGATTGGGAAGCGGTTCGGGCGCAAATGCCGGTTGAGCCTGAGCAAAGCCCGGCATGACCTCTTGGCCTTTAAAGGCTGGGGCATCGGGCACATGTCGGGCCGGAACGTCTACATGCAACCCAGCACGCGTCCCTTGATGTGGGATCTCGAGCGCCCCCAGAGTGTTCAGGTAAGCGTCGGTGCCGCTGGTCCGGTCATAAATCGAAAAGTCCGTTGACCGATCTCGGAATGACTTGAGAACTTGGCCAAGTCCTTTCATCCCGGTTTCGCGTTGTCGGCGTACCATCGACAGATCCACCTCGATAGGGAACATGTCTTCCTGGCCCGCAGATTGATGCAAAACCATCGAAGTAGGGTCGACCACCAAAGATTTTCCCACACCCCCGGCACCTAGACCGTTTACCGCGAACACATAGCACTGAAACTGCGCCGCTGTTGCACGTGCGATTGCGAGCTCGGCATCGCGGTCAGTCGTACCGGTCAGGACGGGCGTCAACAACACTTCGACCCCTTGGCTGGTGAGCTGACGCGTGGTTTCGGGGAACCACATATCATAGCAGATCGACAGGCCGAACCGCCCAACCTCAGGCACATCAAATACACAGAACTCTGTCCCGGCGGCGATACCGGATTCATAGGGCCGGAATGGGAACATCTTGGCGTAACGGCGAATTATCTCGCCCTCGGGGTTGATCACGACGGCGGTGTTATACACCCGTCCGTCCTCGGGATTTTTCAGGAACATCGACCCGGGTATCAACCAGACGCGGTGCTTGCGCGCGGCAGCCTGAAACACCTCGAGGGTTTCATTTTCCGGCGGCAACGCAAAGCGGTCAAGCGGACCGAACGGCGTAAGCTCGGAAAACAGAACCATTTGGGTCCACGGGAAACGCGCCATAAGAATATCCAACCGCTGGATCATTCCCTCGACATTGGATTCCAAAGCACTCACGTACATCTGTACGCCGGCGATCGCAAAAGGTGTCATAACTTGTCACTCCGTCCAAAAGGGCGGAACTGACAGGAAAAGCTCCCTCCGTACGCCCAACTTGACGCGTCCATACGCCCATCGTTGGGAATATTAAACAGGCGACTTGGTGGAAAGGCCACCTCTGTTTGCATGGGTTCTATGCGTAATATGCACACGGGACTATGTTATGTCGTCACGGTTTTACGAGTGCCGCGCTGATTGCGCCCCCGTTGAAGCATGACCACCAAGGCCAGAAGCAGCAATGCGGGAATAAACATCCAGTATTTGCTGGGTGTTGGTACCGGTTTGAGAACGCGCAGGATTTCCTGATCCCAGTCCAGCCCGGCAGCTTGTGCCGGAGACCCATAGACCACGTCGTCAATGAACATTCGGTCACCTTCGGTGCGCGTCACGATACCCGCCACCTCAAGCCGCTCTTCACCCGTGGCCGCGCCGCCAATCGGCAAAAGAGAAACAAACTCTATCGGGTCCCCAAAATCGCCGACACCGGAAACCCTGATGCGCAGGTCTTCGCCGGCGCGTGTTTCAGCAGCCGCCTGAACGATGGCAGCCGGTGCTTCTTCTTCAAAGGGCGGAAAGACCATGTCCATCCAGAAGCCCGGCCGAAATAGCGTGAAGGCGATTAACAGCAATGCAATTGTCTCGTAAAATCGGTTTTTAGCCAAGAACCACCCTTGAGTGGCCGCAGCAAATAACAGCATCGCGAAAGTCGCGATAATGAAGACGAAAATCCCCTGAGCGATCGTCACGTCGATTAACAGCAGCTCTGTATTGAAGATGAACAGGAACGGTAGCGCCGCGGTGCGCAGTGAATAGAAAAACGCTATGATACCGGTTTTGATCGGATCACCCCCAGATACTGCAGCGGCGGCGAAGCTAGCCAAACCCACGGGCGGTGTCACATCGGCCATGATGCCAAAATAAAACACGAACAGGTGAACAGCGATAAGCGGCACGATCAGCCCATTTTGCTGCCCAAGCGTCACGATGACAGGTGCCAGCAGCGCTGATACGACGATATAGTTCGCAGTCGTCGGCAGCCCCATGCCCAAGATCAGTGATAAGATGGCTGTCAGGAACAGAATAGCGAGGATATTTCCGCCCGACAGGACTTCGACCACATCCGCCAAGGCGGATCCGACCCCTGTTTGACTGACGACCCCCACAATGATGCCAGCCGTCGCCGTGGCGATGCCGATGCCGATCATATTGCGCGCCCCGACGATCAGCCCATCAATCAGATCCTTAGCGCCTGCGACGACGTCGTTGGCGAAACGACTTTCTCCACGGAACATGGCCATCAATGGCCGTTGGGTCAGAAGAATGAACACCATATAGGTGGTCGCCCAAAACGCGGATAGGCCAGGTGAAAGGCGGTCCACCATCAACGCCCAGACCAATACGACGATAGGCAGGATGAAATGCAGGCCTGACCGTACCGTTGGACCCGGCAAAGGCAGACGCGTCACGGGTTCGTTTGGATCATCCAACACCAAGGGTTCTTCGCGCGACCCGATATAAAGCAAGCCAACGTATACGGCTGTCAGCGCGGCAAAGATGATGTAACCGGCGGAATTAGGAAAGGCCGGGCGCAGCCACCCCATGCCATAATATACCGCAAAGCTCAGCGCCGATATGCAGGCAATAATGAAGGCGGATACCAGCAAACGCTGGATGATCGGTTTGGGCGTATAAGGCCGTTCCAGACCCTGCATCCCGGCCTTCAGCGCCTCAAGATGCACAATGTAAACCAAGGCGATATAGGAGATGACGGCGGGTAAAAACGCATGTTTGACCACGTCAAAATAGGGGATACCCACGTATTCCACCATCAAGAACGCCGCCGCGCCCATCACGGGCGGCATGATCTGGCCGTTAACCGACGAGGCCACTTCGACCGCGCCCGCCTTTTCAGAGCTGAAACCGACCTTTTTCATCAGCGGAATCGTAAACGTACCAGTGGTTACTACATTCGCTATGGATGACCCCGAAATCAGCCCCGTCATGGCCGACGATACAACGGCAGCCTTTGCGGGTCCGCCCTTCATATGGCCCATCAAGCTGAACGCGACCTGGATGAAATAATTGCCCGCACCTGCCTTATCCAGCAACGCCCCGAATAGGACGAACAGGAACACAAACGACGTCGAAACCCCCAATGCGATGCCGAACACACCTTCGGTTGTGATCCACTGGTGGTTCACGACCTCGGAAAGCGAGTTGCCCTTATGTGCGATAATATCCGGCATCATCGGGCCAAGAACGTTGTATACAAGGAAAAGTGATGCCACGATCGTCAACGCAGGCCCAAGGGACCGCCGGGTCGCCTCAAGCAGGATCATGATGCCGATAACAAAGACGACCATGTCCTGAACTGTCGGGGCACCGACGCGCGTGGAGATCTCTCGGTAATATACGAAAATATAAAGCGCAGAAGCCGCGCCGATGATCGCAAGAAGCCATTCCCAAACCGGGATACGGTTCTTAGGTGAACCCAGTACCACCGTCGCCACGACGGCAATCGCGATAAGCGGAATCCACCAAACCGGCGTGCCATCCTTTGCGCCTACCATGAACAGATAGGCCAGCATCACTGGTACGCCGATACCCAGCCCCATCTGCCACTTTGTATGAGCGGCGGGAAACGCTGTGATCCCAAGAAAAACAGCAAAAGCGAGGTGAATAGATCTGGTTTCTGTGTCGTTAAAAACACCCCAACCGAATGCAAACGGGATCGGGGATGCAATCCACAACTGAAACAACGACCATGAGAGCGCAACAAGCGCCAAAAAGACTCCGACTGTACCCGTAGTTGATCGGCCACCTGTGTCAGACGAGGCGACAAGTTCATCCAACTCTGCCTGGCTCAACCCACCTCTTCCGGCGGCTTCGGCTTCGACAGAAGCGGCTTTGTATTGGTCATTTTCTTGCATTATCATCCCCTCGGCTGCCCCGTATTTTAACAGGTGCGTATTATTTTAGAGTCGTATTGCGCCGTTCGTCGCAATCGGCGAACGCAAAGCTAATCTTGCGTTCGCTGTTTTCGTAATGGGTAGTATTACTCCATCCAGCCACGCTCTTTGTAATACTTCACGGCACCATCATGCAGCGGTGCGGAAAGCCCGTCTTTGATCATGTCTGCTTCCTTGAGGTTCTCGAAAGCCGGGTGCAATTTCTTGAAACGGTCAAAGTTATCGAACACAGCTTTCACGACCTCGTAAACGACCTCATCGTCAACATCGGCAGAAGTCACAAACGTCGCTTTCACGCCGAATGTCTTCACATCGTTGTCAGTACCTTTGTACATGCCACCAGGGATGGTCGCATAGGCATAGAACGGGTTTTCTGCGACTAGCTTGTCGATAGCTTCGCCTTGAACGGGCACCAGCTTTGCATCAACGGTGGAAACCGCCTCTTGGATAGATCCGTTAGGGTGACCCACAGTATAGACGATCGCATCGACCTTGTTATCGCCCAAAGCAGCCGCTTGTTCTGCGGGCTTCAGTTCGGATGCCAAGGCAAAATCATCCATGGACCAACCTTTGGCATCCAGAACCACCTGCATCGTCGCAAGTTGACCAGAGCCAGGGTTGCCGACGTTAAC
>DRFG01000291.1 GCA_011050655.1 Roseobacter sp. | reverse complement strand
GGCCAATAAGGATCACTGGCTCGCTAATGAAATTCTGCAATATTGGAAGCGGGTCCTGAAACGGATCGACATGACATCACGTAGCTTGGTGGCGATCGTCGAGCATGGGTCATGTTTTGCAGGGCCGTTGGCGGAACTGCTATGGGCCGTCGATCGCAGCTATATGATGCTGGAAGAGTTCGACGGCGACAATCGCTCGCTCGCCACCGTAACTCTGACTGAAGGCAATTTTGAAACTTATAAGATGGGTAACAATTTGACCCGTCTTGAAACACGCTTTCTTGGTACGCCCGAAGATGTCGGCACCCTGAAAGGTTTGAAAGGTCAACCGCTTGAGGCCGACAAGGCGGACGAGGCGGGTATTGTTACCTATGTATATGATGACATTGATTGGGAAGACGAAGTGCGCCTGTTCATGGAAGAGCGCGCCAGCTTTAGCCCCGATGCAATGACGGGGATGGAAGCGAACCTGCGCTTTGCCGGCCCCGAAACGATGGAAACCCGCATTTTTGGTCGGTTGACCGCGTGGCAGAACTGGATTTTCCAGCGCCCGAACGCGGTTGGAAAAGACGGCGCGCTGCAACGCTACGGTACCGGCGTGCGCGGCGACTACAACATGGAACGTGTGTGAACACAGCTGTGGGGCGCTGCCCCGTCCCTTCGATAGGAGAATAATATGCTCGACCTAATCAACGTAAGCTACGACACCCAGATCCCGAATAATGTAAACCTGAGCCAGGACAAAAAGGTGCTGAAGGCGCTGGAAAAATGGCACCCGGGTTACATAAACTGGTGGAATGACCTGATCCCGCAAAACTTTCAGGACTCGATGGTTTACCTGCGCACCGCTGTCTCGGTCGACCCGAAAGGTTGGGCAAAATTCGACTATGTCAAGATGCCGGAATACCGATGGGGCGTTCTGCTGGCCCCCGCTGTCGAAGATCGTAAAATCCCGATGGGCGAACATTTCGGCGAACCTGCGTGGCAGGAAGTACCCGGCGAATATCGCAATATGCTGAAACGTCTGATCGTTATCCAAGGCGACACAGAACCGGGATCGGTGGAGCAGCAACGCTTTCTAGGGCTCACTGCGCCGTCCCTATATGACATGCGCAACCTGTTTCAGGTCAACGTTGAGGAGGGCCGCCACCTTTGGGCGATGGTCTATCTGCTGCAAAAGTACTTTGGTCGGGATGGCCGCGAAGAAGCGGATGACCTGCTGGTGCGGTCGTCGGGCTCTGAAGACAGCCCGAGGATGTTGGGCGCGTTCAATGAGGAAACGCCGGATTGGCTGTCGTTTTTCATGTTCACGTACTTTACGGATCGCGACGGGAAGATGCAGTTGGAAAGCCTAGCGCAATCCGGTTTTGACCCGCTATCACGCACCTGCCGCTTTATGCTAACGGAAGAAGCACATCATATGTTTGTTGGTGAAACCGGCGTTGGCCGCACCATTCAGGCGACACTCGAAGCGATGAACAAAGCGGGCATCACCGACCCCTATGACATCAACAAGATCCGTGCGCTGGGTGTGATCGACCTGCCGACGATCCAGAAAAAGCTGAATCTGCATTATACGTTGTCGCTGGATCTTTTCGGGCAGGAAGTGTCGACCAATGCAGCCAACGCATTCAACTACGGCATCAAGGGTCGGTATATGGAGCAGCGTATCGACGATGATCACAAGTTGCAGAATGACACCTATGCTGTGACCTCTATCAAAGAGGGCAAGATCGTTACCGAAGACGTACCCGCGCTGACTGCGATCAACATGCGCTTGCGCGATGATTATGTACGTGATGCCGCTGGCGGCGTGGGGCGGTGGAATAAACAGATCCAGAAGTCGGGCGTCGATTTCCAGTTCAAGATGCCGCACGAAGGGTTCCATCGCCAGATTGGGGTGTTCAGTGCCGTCGCCGTGGACCCTGACGGCAACATCATTTCCGCTGATGAGTGGCAAAAACGCCAGAACGAATGGCTGCCGACCAAAGCGGATGGCGACTATATCCAGTCGCTGATGAAACCTTGCTATGAGCCCGGTCAGTACGCCAGCTGGATCGCCCCGCCAAAGGTCGGGATCGACAACAAGCCGGGCGACTTTGAATATGTAAAGTTGCACATGGCCTGAGCCGCACGGTGGGTTGCACACAGCCTGCGCAAAGAACAAGAATGGGTGGGCTATGGTCCACCCATCCGCACATAAACCCGCAGGAGCCGTCGTCATGAACCAGCCCGTCAAACAGCACCTCATTGATCCGGAAATCTGTATCCGCTGCTATACCTGCGAGATGACCTGCCCTATCGGCGCGATCGAACATGATGATAATAACGTCGTGGTGAATTTTGACATCTGCAATTTTTGCATGGATTGCATACCGGTTTGCCCGACAGGATCTATCGACGAATGGCGGGTGGTCGATACGCCGTACACGTTGGAACAACAGTTCGAGATGGAAGAACTGCCCGAACAGGCAGACATCGAAGCTGCTCCTCCGTCCGGTGATGAAGATTCCGTGGACCCCATAGCGGCCTTGTTGGCCGAGGCGCATAAAGGTGCTGGCGGCAAAGCCAAGGCCCCCGTGACGGCCAGCAAACCTACGGTGAACATGTACAACCTTGGCAAACCCGCCAAGATGAAGGTGCAGGGCAATTACCGCCTGACGGATGATCCCGATCATGACGTGCGCCACATTATCCTCGACCCGGGTGCATTGCCGTTTCCGGTGCTCGAAGGGCAGTCTGTCGGCATTATTCCCCCCGGTACCAATGCAGAAGGGAAGGCGCATTTGCCGCGCCTCTATTCCGTGTCGAGCCCGCGCGATGGCGAGCGACCCGGCTATCACAACATCTCGCTTACCGTTAAACGCGATGAGCACGGGCTGGCGTCAAATTTCCTGTGTGATCTGGAGACCGGAGCAGAGGTCGACGTGACAGGCCCGTTCGGGGCGACGTTCTTGATGCCGGGCGCGTCGGATGCGCACTTGCTGTTGATTTGCACGGGCACAGGATCTGCCCCGATGCGGGCCTTTACAATGCAGCGCCAGCGTAGTGGTGCAACCGGTGGCATGACGATGTTCTTTGGCGCGCGTACCCCCAAGAGCCTGCCGTATTTCGGGCCGCTCAAGAAAGTACCAGCAAGTTTGATGACCCAGCATCTTGTATTCAGCCGTGAAGAGGGCAAGACGAAAGAATACGTTCAAGATCGCATCGTTGCCGAAGAGGACGCCGTCGCAGAACTGCTGTCTGACAGCCGCACCCATATCTATATCTGCGGACTGCGCGGGATGGAGGAGGGTGTTGAAAAGGCGCTGACCTCAATCGCGGAAAGCATGGGGCAGCAATGGACGGCGTTGCGCGATACCATGCGCGAAGAGGGGCGTTATCATGTGGAAACCTATTGAATGACCACCCCGCCATTTGTTCACGAAATCCGCGTAACCTGGGGTGACTGCGACCCTGCCCAAATTGCCTATACCGCCCGGCTGCCATGGTTTGCCCTAGATGCGATCAACGCATGGTGGGAAGAACACTTTGATGGCGAAGGTTGGTTCCAGATGGAAATCGACCGAAATATGGGCACTCCGTTTGTAAACCTGTCGATGGACTTTCGCAGCCCGGTCACGCCTCGTCATAGGTTAATGTGCGAAACTTATCCCACCAGGTTAGGGGAGAAGTCGATCACCTTTGGCATGAAGGCCTACCAGAACCAAGTTTTGTGTTTTACGGGCAGTTTTACCTGCGTATTTACGCAAGCTGATGTGTTCGAAAGTATGCGTGCCCCTGATCGTATTCGGGATGTAGTAGAACCGCTTATCCGTTCAGAATAATGCATTTTTTTGCGAAAAATGGTTGTATGTCGCTGGTGGTAAGATAGTTTTGCATTATCTTACACAAAGCGAGCAAGATGAGAGATACGGACCATCCCACCTTAGCAGGCCAAGAGTTGATTCAAAGATTGGCTGTCCGCGTACGGGAAACCCGTAAGTTGCGGGGTTTACCGCGTCGTGTGTTGTCGGAAATGTCCGGGGTATCGCCGCGCTATCTTGCGCAGCTTGAAGCAGGCGAAGGCAATATTTCTGTTATATTGCTACAACGCGTAGCGCTGGCATTGGGTGTCAAAATCGAAACGCTTTTATCCGAACGCCCGCCGTGGGATCGCGACGTCGAAAGAGTCGCGACGTTGTTCGGCAAAGCGCCACTGGATATTCAGCGACAAGTTTTTGCGACGCTGACCCGGCAAAGCCCGACAGAACAACGTGCGGGGAGGATCTGTCTTATCGGTCTGCGCGGGGCGGGTAAGTCCACACTTGGCAAGCTGGCTGGTGCTGCTTTGGGACTACCCTTTGTAGAATTGAACAAAGAGATCGAAGCAGCGAGCGAAATGCCCATAGCCGAAGTTATGGCGCTTTATGGGCAAGAAGGCTATCGCGAGATGGAGGCCGAAGCGCTTGAGCGCGTGACCGAGCGGCACGACCGGATGATATTGGCCGTGGCCGGAGGGGTGGTGGCAGACCCTGCGACCTATGCGCGGCTTCTGCAACAGTTTCACACAATCTGGGTATACACGAGCCCGTCTGAATATATGCAAAGGGTCCGTGCGCAGGGTGATGTACGCCCGATGGAGGGAAATCCGGCGGCTATGACCCAACTGAAGAACTTATTGGACACCCGCACCCCGCTTTACGAACGTGCTGATGCGCAAATCAATACCTCAAATCGCCCCGTTAAGGCTTCGTTGGAAGATCTGTTGAGGATCATTCACAAACGGCATTTTCTGGACGTGCCAACGACGTGAAGACACCGTCTTTGCCGTATGTATTGTATGATTTGGGCACCACATCATTAAGGCTGATACAGGCGTTGGTTGCTGCGGGGCAGACCGTGATTGTAGTAGAGCCTGACGCGCATGATGCTGCCCGCATAAGAGATATGTTGCAGCGCCACACGCGAGACCCTCATTTAACTGTGGAAACTATGATCCCCGACAGATGCGCAGGTTTCATCTGTCGCGGCTGTCATGCCACTCATGCCCCCCCGAAAACGTCGGTTGTGGTCGTTGACGGGCCTCAGATTCTTCGCGATGTCCCCTGTCCGCTAGGGACTGTGGCGATGGATGTTTTGCGCTTGGGCGTGATCGAGGTAGCCTTTGGCGGTGCGTCACAAGAAACGCGCAGCACCACAATAGACCTGATCCAGATGCTTCGGTGCCCCTACACGATCAGCCAACGTACGGACGTCTTTGAAGGGACAGTTTTGCAAGACCTAGCCTTGGCAATGATCGATCGGTTGATGCTTGTCGGAAGCCTCCCATGGGAATTGGATGAGGCGCTCGTGCAGGCAGGCTTTGTGCAGGGGGTCTTGAAAGCACAAGATGACGTTGGGCTCGGAGTTGCATTTGGACGTCGCCAAGCACGTGATGAGCACCTGCTGGTGGCTGACCGTATGGTGCGCGAAGGGCGGTTGGGGAGGTCGGTCGGTGTGGGGTGGTATCGTTACCCGGGCGGCGGCGGCGCTGTTATAGACCCGTTGATCGAAGACCTGATCGTCGAGGAAGCTCGTTTCGCGGGCATTCGGGCGGTTGCGATGACCCCCACCCAAGCGGCAGACGCCGTATTATTCGGTGTTATCAATACGGCAGCCAACCTTGTGTCAGAAAATGTGACACCAGAAAATCTCGACCAACTTGCGTTGCACAGGCTCGGTCTGCCGAACATGCATTTACCTGCTGCCGAGATCGGTTTGAGCGTAGTTCGTACCAGGCTCGAAGTGCTCGGAGAAATTGATGCAGACCTGTGGTGCCCGGCGGAAAACTTGACAGGGTTCTTGAGGACCGAACCATAAAAAAGGGCCGCGAAATGTGCGGCCCTTTCCCGTTGGTTTAGTTATAAATTTACATTGTCCACGCTATGCGTGCAGGATGGAATTCAAAGCCGATATGGTGTTCGGCGCCGACCAGCCCTTTTTTGGTGTGGTTGAACAGGGACCGCCAATACGGTTGGATCGTAATCCCTTCATTTTGAATCATCGCTTCACCTTCGGCCATGATCGCGCGGCGTGCTTCCACGTCGGCAACTGATAGCGCTTTGATCAGCAAGGCATCGAATTCTGGGCTGGACCAACCGAACTCATTCCAAGCCTCGCCGGAACGATACGCAAGAGCCCAAATCTGGACACCCAAGGGCCGCGGGTTCCAGTTGGTGGAGGAAAACGGGTATTTCGTCCAGTCATTCCAAAAGGTGGAGCCAGGCAGGATCGTCCGTTTTACCTTGATACCCGCGTCACGCAATTGCGCGGCAACGGCATCGGTGGTGTCCTTACGCCACGCATCATCAATCGAAAACAGCTCGTGTTCGAAATCGCCCATACCCGCCTCGTCCATCAAGGCTTTGGCCGCAGCCGGGTCAACCTTACGCGGGGGCAGCGCTGCGTACTCGGGGTGCATCGGGCCAACGTGATGGTTTTCAGCCACCAGACCACGCCCAGCGTATCCCAATTCCAGTAAAACGCCATTGTCGACGGCCATGCTAAGGGCTTTGCGTACCCGCGCATCGGCATAGGGTTTCTTACCATCAATTTCAGCAAGCTGGTTCGGACGGATGACGATAGTAGCCGCTGTGGCTATTTCGTTCTGGTTCCACCCATCCAATGTGCCGAATACGTCAATGAACTCACCTTCAATAGAATAGGTTGCATCAATTTCCTCGGCTTCCGCAGCAGCCACAAACGCAGACGGATCAGTGCCATAGTCGATGTATTCCAGGCGGTCGATGTAAGGCCCCCCGTAAACTTCGGTGCCCCACCACTTGTGGTCGGTATTTTTCACAAGAACGCTCTTTACCCCAACCTCAAGCGACTCGGGAAGGTATGCGCCAGTGCCAATGGGGTTTTCTAACATGTTTTCGGCATCGAACCCTTCAGGTACAATGGCCGCAGGATAATCGGCCATACCGGGGATCAATGTGATGTCTGGTCGCGGAAGAGCCAGCTTAACCGTATGGTCATCCACAGCAGTGATGGCCCCGTCGAGCGCCTTGCCGGTTTCTTCGTCGATAAGTGTCGCAAAACGGCCGGCCATCGAATTGCCTTCTACCGACTTGTCACACCAGCCGATAATATTGCGGACCACATCGGCGGCGGTAAAGGGCGTTCCGTCATTCCAAGTGACACCCTTTCGTACGTTCAGTGTGTATTCGGTTGCGTTATCGTTGATCTCCCAGCTTTCAAGCAGGGCAGGGGTGAACGTGCCGTCATTTTCCCAAATCGCAAGGTATTCAAGCCACCCTCTAGAGAAGTTGGCAATTTGCGACCAATCATAGGTACGGGGGTCTTTCAGGGCGCGGACCTCCATCTGCATGCGCACAGTTCCGCCTTCCTTGTGAGCAGCAGCGAAGGCGGGGGCCGGCATGCCGATCATCGCGTAGGCCGTTGCCGTCGTTGCCCCAAAGGCGCTTGCAAGCGCTAGGAACTCTCGGCGGTTAACGGGGTCTTTCTTGGCCGCTTCCGCTGAATCCAAAATTGATTTAGGTAAAGGCTTTCCGGTACGGGTTAAAAAACTCATGTTCTTCCTCTCTGTTGGAATGACGAGCCTGCTTAAAGCAAAGACCGCCTTCGACGATACGCGCGAACAGGCCGCGCGTTCGGTGACACAGCTTTGCTGCTATTGTTGGCTCGCGTTAAACATAGCGTGCAAAACCGAGTGTCAAACATCGGAACCCCATGCGTCAACCCTTGGTCTTGGTGGAAAGATTATGGTTGTTTGCGCAAGACAAGGTTTGCTGGAGGATCATTGGCCTAATCCGGCAAATCTTTACGCGCGATGTCGAAGATATCTATCAGCATGTTGAGGTCACCTATTTGATTGGCCAACATCAGGACCAGCCGGGCATTAAGCGTATGACTTTGGGATTCCGTCAGCCCCTCATGCGCCGTAATCAACGCTTTGTAAAAATTATCAGCGTCCTCGCCGAGGTTGTCTTGGAGGATCATTTTGTGGCTCCCATGGCGCGGTTGTGGGCTGCGATGATGGCATCGGCGTCAGACTTATCAAATACCGCGCAGACGTGCCCATCAGGACGCAACAGATAGATATTTGCTGTGCCATATCGCGCTTTGAAACATCCATCCGTATCCTCGAAGCAAGCGTAGCTTTCCTTTTGGTCAATGCCAATTCTGTCGATACCTATGATGTCGGGAAGTGGTCGAGGATTGGCGGTAACCAGAGTGAAACGCCCTTGGGCCTCGGTCACCAGCCATGTGAGGCCCGTCGTCCCCGTTAGCGAAGCATCAACCAGCGCATGTCCGGGTGACACCGGCGCAGTGCCATCGGTTTGCAGTGAAGATTGAGTTTGCAACGTGGATTGAGATAGCACACAAGGCTGCGATAAACGTCCTGAGTTAATTAATTTGCGTGCGAATGGATGTTGAACCGCAAGCCAAAGTACCTGATCGCGAAAGAGCCTTTCAATCGGGGAGCGTGGTGTCATAAAGTTCGTGGCACCGGCCGAATTAAACATGTTTTCGTCTGCGGCCTGTACCCGCTCTTCGTTATAGCTTTCAAGAAGCGCCGAGGGAGCTGTGCCATTCAATACATGCGCCAACTTCCACCCAAGGTTGTCGACGTCCTGGATGCCGCCATTGCCGCCACGTGCGCCAAACGGGCTTACTACATGGGCGCTGTCGCCGACGAAGATCACGCGATTATGTACAAAGCGGTCCAGTTTTGCGCAGCGAAATTTATATACGCTCATCCAGTCGATGCGGAACGGCGCGTCCCCCACCATAGCCTTGATCCTGGGCCGCACTTTGGCTTCGGTGGCTTCCTTCTTGGGGTCGGTGTCTGGACCTAGTTGCAGGTCTATTCTATATATGTTGTCGGGTTGCTTGTGCAGCAAGGCAGACTGGCCGCTGTGAAACGGCGGCGCGAACCAGAACCAGCGTTCCGGTGTTGTGTGATCGCCGAACGGAGAGGTTACCATCTCCACATCGACGATCAGAAAATGTTCATCGAATGTCTGACCGTTAAGAGCAAGCTGCATGCGTTCGCGTGTCGCACTGCCCGCACCATCGCAGGCGACATAGTATTCGGCTTCCAAAGTGTACTGGCCGTCTGGGGTGGAAATATTAAGGGTTACGTGGTCGCCGCGATCAGTGTGTGCGATAACCTTGTTCAGGAACCGAAGGTCTATCAGGCTGGGGAATTCGCTGGCGCGATCTATGAGGTATTGTTCGACATAATATTGCTGAAGATTGATGAAGGCGGGGTATTTATATCCGAGGTCGGGCTGAAGGTCGAAGGCATAGACCTGGTTATCCTGATGGAAATTGCGACCCACCTTCCAGGTGACGCCTTTGGACAACATGCGATCTCCGATGCCGAGCCTGTCGCATATTTCCAAGCTGCGCTTGGCCCAGCAGATGGCTCTAGATCCTACTGAAACGACGTTATTGTCGTCTAGGACAACCGTTGCGACGCCTTGCAGGGCCAAATCCACCGCCATGGCGAGACCGATGGGACCAGCCCCGACGATGACCACACGATGCCGGGGTTCGGCATTGGTCAAGCCGGGGGGCGGGGCATAGGGGAAAGGCGTATAATCATAAGCCATAGGAAAAGCCTCACGCTGGGTTAACTTTGCAGTTGCTCCCACATCTCAAGGTCGCGCTTATCGGTCCAGATTCGGGGATGCACGATCCCGCGGGCTTCGTCATAGGCGCGGGCAACATTGAACGGCAGGCAATGTTCATAGATCGCATAGTCCGCAAATTTCGGGTCGCACTCTGCCCTTACCGCATCCCACGCATCTTTGAGTGAACCGTTCCGGGCGGCCACGCGCGCAGCGGGACGGTAGGTGCTATCGACGAAATCACGAGTGTTTTCGATGGCAGTGTTAACCATGTCCCGCCCCACGAGAGCGTCACCCCGACCCGGCGCGATCGCATCCACGTCAAAAGATTTGATGGCATCGAGAGTATTGCCCCAGTCACCAAAGTGACCGTCTCCACAATAGCAAGCAGAATTGTATTCAACGATATCGCCGGTGAACATAACGTTTTCATCAGGCACGTGAGCCACGATGTCGCCTGCGGTATGTGCACGGCCCAAATGCATCAGGTCGACGCGGCGGTTTCCCAAGTAGACTGTCATCCGGTCGTTGAACGTCGTGGTGGGATACGTCAGTCCGGGAATGGATTCGTGGCCTTCAAACAACCGTGGGAAACGCTGGAATTCGCTATCCCAGTCTTCTTGGCCGCGTTCGGCCACCATGCCGCGCGCCATCTCGGACATGATGATCTGGTTTGCGTCAAAGGCGGAAGCACCGAGGACGCGAACGGCATGATAGTGAGTCAGAACGACATGGGTGATGGGTTTGTCGGTGACCTGTCGTACTTTTTCGATGACCTTGTTAGCCAGACGCGGGGTGGCCTGGGCCTCGATAATCATAACAGAGGTGTCGCCGATGATCACTCCGGAGTTTGGGTCACCTTCGGCAGTAAATGCCCACAAATCCTTGCCCACCTCCGTGAATGAGATCTTTTTTTCGGCGGTATCCCCTTGGGATGCGAAGTTTTTGGACATCTGGATTCCTTTAATTTCGGACATTGCGGGGTGCCGAGTGCGGGAGCCTCCGGCGGGAGTTTATCGGGCAAAATGAAACCTGGGTCAGGGAAAGGAGAGCGCTGGCAGAATTGTGCCTGCGCACGCACCGAAACCAACCCGGTACCCACTGCCTTGGGCCCGACCGGTGAGGATCATGGTATCGCCGTCTTCGACGAATGTGCGAAACGAGCCGTCAGCGAGGCTTAGGGGGGCAGTACCGCCCCAACTGAGTTCTAGCATGCTGCCATATGCGCCTTTATCCGGGCCGGAAATCGTACCGGAGCCGAGCAGGTCGCCTGCGTTCATTGCACAGCCCGAGGAGCTGTGGTGTGCAAGTTGCTGCGCAGCTGAGTAATACATCGTCTTATAGTTGGTGCGGGCGATGACTTCTTGGTTTCCGTCAGGCGGCTGGATAAGAATAGACAGATCGATATCGTATAGCATCGGGCGTGGTTCTTGCAGGTAGGCAAGCAGGTCTTTTTCCCGTTCAGGGGTTGATGTCCGGAACGGCTCCAGCGCCGCGGGCGTAACGATCCAAGGAGAGACCGAGGTCGCGAATGCCTTGGCCTGAAAGGGACCAAGAGGCTGGTATTCCCAGGCTTGGATGTCGCGTGCGGACCAATCGTTGAGCAGGACGTACCCGAAGATCATTTCGTCGGCTTGCGCCACGCTGACCGGGGTACCCATATCGGTCGACGTGCCGACGACGGTGCCCAGCTCCAGTTCGATGTCGAGCCTTTGGCTGGGGCCGAAAGTTGGCATATCGTTGTCAGGCGATTTGATCTGCCCGTTGGGGCGATGAACATCCGTACCCGATACTACGACGGTCGATGCGCGTCCGTTATAGCCGATAGGCATGTGAAGCCAATTGGGCGGCAGCGCACTTTCTGCTCCACGAAAGATAGTGCCGACATTAACCGCGTGATGGCGGCTGGAATAGAAATCGGTGTATTCCGAAACCACCATTGGAAGGTGCAGACGGGTTTCTGACACTGGAATGAGCAGAGCAGCGACAGCCGATTGTTCTGCCGAATCCGCCGTGAGCATCGCCATGAGCCGCAGACGCAGCACCTCCCACGCGTCAGGGCCGAGGTCCATCACATCGTTCCAGTAGGGCACATCAAACACTGGCTCATCGCCAAGGACGACCAGTCCAGCATTTTCAGCGGCGGCCATATCAAGCACCATGTCCCCGATCGCCACACCGCAACGGGGGTCCAGGTTGTTGGTTGAGAACACGCCGTAGGGAAGATTGTTAAGAGGGAAGTCAGTGTCGGCGCTGTTGGCGCTTTCGACCCAAGAGATGAGTAATGTCATATATGGTCCTTGAGTTGCACGAACGCTGGCAAAGGGAGGTTGGGGCACCCGCGGGTAGGCGGCAGGTATCGACGCTATTTCAATGCGGCGGTACCGTCGAACTTCTTTTCCAAGCTGTCCCAGCAATCTATGTAATCATCTTGTAGCAGCGCCTCGTTGGCTGCGAATTCGGTCAGATGTTGAGGAAAACGGGTTTCGAACATGAACGACATCGTATGGTCTAGCTTTTCCGGCTTCAGATCAGCGTTCGATGCCTTTTCAAAGGCTGATTTGTCTGGGCCATGCGGCAACATCATATTATGTAAAGACATGCCACCGGGGGCAAAACCTTGGGGTTTGGCATCGTATTGGCCATAAATATTACCCATTAGCTCGGACATGACGTTCTTATGGTACCAAGGCGGGCGGAAGGTGTTTTCCGCAACCGTCCACCGTTCGCGAAACAGCACAAAATCAATATTCGCAGTGCCTTCGACACCTGACGGCGCTGTGAGGACGGTAAAGATCGACGGGTCCGGATGATCGAACAGTACCGCCCCGATCGGACAATAGGTGCGCAGATCGTATTTGACCGGGGCATAGTTGCCATGCCATGCGACCACGTCCAACGGTGAATGGTTGATACGGGTTTCATGAAACTGGCCACACCATTTGATCGTGACGGTAGAGAGAGCATCGCGATCTTCGAAGGCGGCGACAGGTGTCTTGAAATCCCGCCGGTTTGCCATGCAGTTTGCGCCGATTGGTCCGCGGTTAGGCAGTTCAAATTTCTGACCATAATTTTCGCAAACAAAGCCGCGTGCCGGGCCGTCTATCACCTCGACGCGGTAGACTAAGCCGCGCGGGATGATCGCAATTTCCTTGGGTTTCAGATCAAGCACCCCAAGCTCTGTGCTAAAACGCAGCCGGCCTTCTTGTGGAACGATCAACATCTCGCTGTCGGCCGAATAGAAATATGCATCGACCATACTGTCCGTGACGAGGTAGATGTGGCTGGCCATCCCTACTTGTATGTTGACGTCCCCCGCGCTGGTCATCGTGCGCATGCCGGTAAGCCAGGTCAGCTTTTCCGACGCATGCGGTAGCGGGTCCCACCGGTATTGACCCAAGCTGGTCACGTCACGCGGGATATGGGGCGCGGTTTTCCAGTAGGGCAGGTCTATTCTAGTATAGCGATGTGAATGTTTGACCGATGGGCGTATCCGGTAGCACCATGTCCGTTCATTCTGATGCGAAGGAGCGGTAAACGCGGTTCCTGAAAGCTGCTCTCCGTACAGGCCATAGTTGCACTGTTGCGGGCTGTTCATGCCTTGGGGCAGGGCACCGGGAAGGGCTTCTGTCTCGAAATCATTGCCAAAGCCTGACATGTAATCAGCGGCCGGGCCCATTGTACCGGTTGCTTTAATCTGGCCAGAGGGGTTGGTCTGATTAGTCATAAAAGCCTCGCTTGCAATCTCAGTTACGTTTGTAATAGTTGTTTTTGTAACTAACAAGCGGTCCGCCGATGCCTGATGATGATTTCGATCTTACCTTTTTCCTACCGTATCTGCTGAACCAAGCAGCTGAGGCAAGTAGCATGCAATTTCAGCAGTTTTATAAAGACCGATATGGTATGTTGCGAACCGAGTGGCGGGTGCTGTTTCATCTTGGGCTATACGGGCAAATGACGGCGCGTGACATTGGGTTACGGGCCAAGATGCACAAGACCAAGATAAGCCGTGCTGTCCAGAAGCTGTCGGAGCGGCGTTTTGTGATCCGTGCCCGTGACGAAGATGATCGACGCGTTGAACGCTTGTCTCTGACTGCGCAAGGGCGCGCGGCTTATACGGTTCTTCATGCGGTCGCGCAGCGCTATGACGCCGAGCTGACAGCCGAGATGACCCAAAGCGAACGCGACGCGCTGCGACAGCTACTTTTGAAATTGCAGTACAGAGGCATGGCAGGCAGCGACCGACCCTCTGACAAGGCGGCAGGTAAAACATGACGGATCAAGTACGGGGGCTTTTGCTCACGGTGTTGGGGGTTCTGTTTGTGGTGCCGGATTCTCTTTTTGTCCGGCTTATCGACGCGCCTGCTTTGACGATCGCATTTTGGCGGCTGACGCTGGCGGGTGGGATGATTGGCATCGGTGTTTTGCTGACGCAAGGCGTTGACCCGTTTCGCGCAGTTCTGCGCACAGGGCGCTATGGTGTGGTTTATATGGTTGGTACGGGGGCAAGCGGGGTGCTGTTTGTGCTGGCGGTAAGCTTGACCTCGGTGGCCAACGTCGTCTTCATCCTTGCGTCCTTACCGGTGTTCGCAACGATCTTCAGCCGTATATTTCTGGCTGAGCCTATCAGTAAACGCATGGTAATTACCATCACTGTGGTGATGTGCGGAATCGCTATCATCGCCTATGGTTCCGCGCAAACCGACCAAGCCAGCGTTACCGGGGATCTATTGGCTGTAGCAGTATCTGCATTATTCGCCGCAGGGCTAACCGCAGCCCGGCGCGCCAAAGCGGTCTCGATGGTGCCGGGAGTCGCCATGGCCTATCTTGTAGTTGCAGCTGTGATCGCGCCGTTTGCAAATCCGATGAACGTCGCTCCATTACAAGCGCCATTGATACTTCTTCACGGTACCGTAATCGTTTGCAGTTCGGTATTTTTGGCGCTTGGGCCGCGCTACATCACCTCCGCAGAGGTGGGGTTGTTGGTATTGCTGGAATCCGTATTGGCCCCGTTACTGGTCTGGGCCGTGATAGGAGAAAACCCGGGTCAATATGCTTTGGCGGGCGGCGCAATCGTAATCTTGGCACTGTTCGTATCAAACATCATTTTCCTGCGCCGCCGCAGACCGATCAGAAGTTGATTTCGACGCCGGGCAGGTCAAGCGCTTTCATTAAATCGCGCAGCTCTTGTCGGGCGGCTACATTCGAGATGTTCAGTTGCTTGACGCCGATATCCTTAAGGTCAAGCAAGGTCAGTCCGCGTGGGAACAGCTCTCGGAAGATGACACGTTCATTAAAACCGGGCGCAATCCGAAAGCCAATGCGCTTGCTCAGGTTCAGAATGGCGCGCTCCATCTTGTCTTTGTTGACCATGCGCTGCGCACCCAAGCGGTTGCGAACGACCACCCAGTCAATCGGGGCCAAGCCAGCCTGCGCGCGCAGTTGGCGGGCGTTCCAGACCATTTCAGAATAGACCGAGGGACCGGTAATTTTGTCGCCGGTTGCATCGGTATGGGCGAGCAGATCAAAGTCGATAAAGCTGTCGTTCAACGGCGTTATCAACGTATCCGCAAGCGAATGCGCAACCTGACTTAAACGGGTATGGGAACCCGGGCAGTCGATCAGGATGAATTCGCTGGTAGGCTCTAGCTCGGCTACAGCGGCACTTAACCGATGGTCATATATATTCTCGCCAGGGTTCAGGGTTTCCGGGTCGATTTCGGGTAGCTCGTGCATCTGGGGGGAAGGGAGTTCAAGTTCGGCTGACTTGAGAAACGCCTTTCGGTTATCGACATAACGCCCGAAAGTGCGTTGACGTAAATCCAGATCCAAAACGCTTGTCTTGTGACCCATGCGTGCAAGTGCGGTTGCCACATGCATCGAAACGGTCGATTTGCCCGCGCCGCCTTTTTCATTCCCGACGACGATTATATGCGCCATTGTCAACTGTCCCTTTTATTCCTCGACTTAAGCCGAGGCCACATTGCGGGCTATCTTATGGCAGGTACACATATTTTAAAAGCGCCCCTCTGCGCTTTGGGGGTGTTTATGTTACCAAAGCGTGGCCCGGATGACGCAGGGGGCTTAAACGAAAAATGGTGCGCCCCCATCCCGAGGCGCACCATTTCGAATGCAGAATGATGGTAAAGCTTTAGAAGCCGAGACCAGCATACTTGTTTTTGAACTTCGACACGCGGCCGCCGGTGTCCATCAAGCGGGATGTGCCGCCGTTCCATGCTGGGTGCACGGAGGGGTCAATATCCAGCGCCAGTTGGTCGCCTTCTTTGCCGTATGTCGATTTCATTTCCAAGACCGTGCCGTCAGTCATTTTGACGTTGATCGTGTGGTATTCGGGGTGTGTATCAGCTTTCATGACAGCTCTCCTTACGCGTTCGCGCCAGATTTTGGCTTGTAATGGGCGTTCTCGACGATCCGGGCCGATTTGCCACGACGAGTGCGCAAATAATACAGCTTGGCACGACGGACACGGCCGCGACGTACGACAGTGATGCTTTCGATATTGGTCGAGTGCAGCGGGAATACACGCTCTACGCCTTCACCAAAGGAAATCTTCCGCACGGTAAACGAACCAGCAATACCCTTGCCGTTGTTACGTGCGATGCAGACGCCTTCGTAGTTCTGAACACGGGTACGTGTACCTTCGGTCACTTTAAAGCCAACGCGTACAGTGTCTCCGGCACGGAAGTCAGGGATTTCTTTCCCCAGTTCGGCGATTTGTTCCGCCTCGATCTCTGCGATCAGGTTCATCTGATGCTTCTCCTATAAATGCTCGCGGTTAACCCACGAAGTTTTGCGCGATCCAAGAGCTTCGGTCTGTTTGCCAGGCACGCCGCAGCGCCCCATCGAAGGTAGCATCAACTTTACTTGTCGTCTGCGAATGCAGAAAAGGCCGGAGCCGCGTAAAGCGATTCCAGACCTAGGCGTCGTATAGGGGGAAGCTACGAGCGTTTCAAGAGAGTTCTGAGCGTATTTCCCTGCGCATCAGGTTGTAAAATAAGGGGCCAGATTACTGCGCACTCGGGCCAGTACCGTTGCCCCTTCCATATCGGGCTTGAAAGCCTGGCCGGTGATCGCCTCGTAAGCGTCGATGTACACTTGCGATGTCGCGGCGATTAAATCTTGCGGGATCTGCGGAATATCGTCCTTGTAAGGGTCGCAGCGGGCATCGACCCAAGATCTGATCACATCTTTGTCGAAAGACGGTGGGCGCGTATTGTTTTCCAGCGCGGCTTCGTAACCATCTGCCAACCAGAAGCGTGAGCTGTCTGGCGTATGAATTTCGTCTGCCAACAAGATATTACCTTGGGCATCGGTACCGAATTCGTATTTTGTATCAACAAGGATCAAGCCATTCTTTGCGGCCATTTCCTGTCCTCTAGCGAAAAGCCGCAGTGAAATATCACTAATCTGATCCCATTGCGCCCGGGTCAGCAGCTTTTTGTCGATGATCTCTTTGGCAGTCATCGGCGCGTCATGACCCCCATCAAATTCCTTGGAAGTGGGGGTGATGATCGGCGCAGGCAATGCCTGATTGTCGCGCAGGCCATCAGGGAACGTATGGCCGTACATTTCCCGTTCGCCCTTTTTGTATAGCGTTAGCACAGAAGTACCGGTCGAACCGGCCAGATATCCGCGCACGACAATTTCGACGGGAAGGATGGACAGCCGTTTGCCAATCACCACATTAGCGTCTGGGTACTCCAGTACATGATTTGGGCAAATATCGCTGGTGTGGTCGAACCAGAAGCGCGCGGTTTGTGTCAGTACTTGGCCTTTGAACGGGATCGCGGTGAGGATGCGATCAAAAGCTGAGATGCGGTCGGACGAGATCAGGATGCGCCGGTCGTCAGGCAGGTCGTAACAATCTCGGACTTTGCCAAAATAAGGGTTAGGCAGCTCGTCAATACGGGCATGGTCAAGGGTACGTGTCAGGTCTTGCATGGTCTGCTTTCCTTGGCGGTCACTTCTTGGGCGAATATTTGGCCCACATATCAGGGCGGCGGCTTTTTGTCAGTTGCTCTGCTTGATCAAGGCGCCACTTGGCAATTTCACCGTGGTTGCCCGACATCAGAACGGGCGGAATCTGGTGCCCCAGCCATTCGGCGGGGCGGGTGTATTGAGGGTGCTCCAGCAAGCCTGAGGAATGGCTTTCTTCTACCGTGCTTTCAGCGTTTCCTAGGACGCCGGGCAATAGACGAACCGTGGCATCGACCATCGCTTGCGCGGCCAACTCGCCCCCGGTCATAACGAAATCGCCAAGCGACACTTCGGTGACGCCATAATGCTCCATCACGCGCTCATCCACGCCTTCGAAACGGCCACACAGGATGGTGACGCCGGAACAATTCGACAAATCCTGCGCCATGGCCTGATCGAAGCGCCGCCCGCGCGGTGACATATAAAGGATCGGCCAACGCCCTGCGGCCCCGGCCATTGCATCCTCGATTGCAGGGCCGACCACGTCGGCTCGCATCACCATCCCGGCACCTCCGCCGGCGGGGGTATCATCAACGTTGCGGTGCTTGCCAACGCCATAGCTGCGCAGATCGTGGGTGCGTAGCTGCCACGATCCTTCCTGTAGGGCACGCCCTGTCAGGCTTGCGCCAAGCACACCGGGGAACAGATCAGGGAAAAGCGTGATTATTTCCGCGCGCCACACACCTGCGTAATCAGGGATGTCCTGCATCAATTCGCGCGGTTTCAAGGTCGGGCGTACAGATTGGCGGCTATGTGACCGGGGGGGATTGCTCATTTCATACCGGCCTTTGCCATGATGGCTTTCTTCGTTGCCATGCGTTTTGCCTGGTCTTTGACAGTTCTGTTGACGTCGAGCAAGGCCATCAGTGTTTGCGGGTCAGGCCGAACGTTCTGCGCGGCACCGGGAACCAACGTGTCACGCAGAGCGTCAGGAATGTCACATAGATCCAAAAGCGGATCGGCTGGCCCGAGAGGTCGGAGCCTGCTGTGTTCTAACGCGGTGGAATGTACAGGACAGGGTACCCGGCTGGCTATTCTGTCGATCATATCATCGAGATTACCAGAATCTTGGTATCGTTCCAGATATATATCGAGATCCAGCGTCATCGAGGACGATTTAACATGCTGCCAGTAAGCTGACTCGAGCCAGTCGCTCTGCGCACGCGTGGACAGGTACACCTGAATATCGGCACTGGGAAATTTTTCTCGTGCGATGGACCAGAATTGAAACAAGATTTCCGGCATCGCACCGTAGTCTTTAAGATCGCCTCGACCGGGTAAGTGCCCACCCAGTTCTTCAGAGGTAATGATCAATGTGCGCCTGGGCATGGAAGGCAGTTCATCCAATAGCGCGCGAAACCGAATTTCGGCTTTTATCAATGAGAGGGGGTCGCGCCACGTGGAGTAACCACGCGTTGCGCTGATCAGTTCGCGCATTTGCGGTGCCAAGCGCATCGCGACATGTGGCTTTAGCGCGGGACGATTGGCGCGCAGTGTCGCCGTCAGGCTTGTCGTACCCGTTTTGTGAAACCCTGTGTGCAGAATGATCTGACGCGGCATCAGGGGGTTCCCTTGACCAACCGCTGCCGTGCCGCAAGCACGTCCTTAAGGCTTCGCGCCGACCGGTTTATTTCTAGCAAGGCGGTGATCTGCGCAGGTGACGGTCCAATATTCGCATCAGTCACAGGTACAAGCGCGGATCGCTTCGTCGTGGGATATCCTGCGATATCCAGCAGGCTATCGAGCAGGCCCAGGCATTGACTACGGCTGGATTGGGAGTCGAATACATGAGTGGGGTTCGGGGACACGGCGCCCGCTATTTGCTGGGCCATCTCATCAAGGTTGGCGCAGTCGGCAAATTTATTCACATATTCATCTGCCGTAGACCGCATCCGTGAGGCACGCAGGTGCTGCGTATAACAGCTGAGTAGCCATTCGGCGGCGGGGCGGATTGTCAAAGCTACGGTCAACTGCGCTTGAGGCAAAGATTGATTAATAGCGTCGGTAATGCTGCGCAGGATGTCAGGGGCGGCAGAGTAATCGCGTACGCCGTCGCGGCCGGGGATATGACCACAAAGGCTTTCCGCACTGATGATAACCCCTTGGTGGCCTCGCAGAGTTTGGGCAATCTGCGCTGTCTCAAAACTGACAAGTGCGAGATCTAGTGGGTCTAGAGAGCCCGAAAACCCTTTAGTTGCACCAATTAAACCAGATAGGTCGTCTTTGAGTAAAACGTGAATGTCAGGAGCTAAGGTCGACCGGTTGGCGTGCAGGGCATTCTGAAGTGTCGTTGTGCCTGTTTTATGAAAGCCAGGGTGAAGAATAATTTTCATTTTTCGGCACGGTTTGGAGAATGAGAAACCAGATTTGGCAGGTTAGCTGTCATCGGCATCGGGTAATATTCCGTCAGGAGGATCCGCTATGATCCGCCCGGCTGCCAAATCAACGGTCGGCACGGCAACTTTCGTGAAGGGGAGGAAAACGGTGGCAGACGAACCAGACAGTTGCGTTTCAAGCAAATCATCCGCGCCGTGGTTCTGAACAGTCTTGACCTTGCCGATCAACGCTCCGCCGGTATCGTACACATCAAGCCCGATGAGATCGGCATGATAAAATTCGTCATCGGGAAGCGAGGGAAGCTGACCACGTTGCGCAAAAAGCACCGTACCACGCATTGCGTCGGCGTCTTCCTTAGTGGCAACATCGGCGATACGGGCCGCAAATCCGTTCTTGACCGGTCGTACCAGCGCCAGAGCAAAACTTTTCTTTCCATCTTCGGATGAAAGCGGGCTGTACTTTTCAATGTCTTGCGGCACGGCGCAAAAGCTTTTTATTCTAAGCTCGCCACGGACCCCATAAGCGCCGGTGATAAGTCCTACGGGGATTTTTTCGCTCATTGCAATAGCTCCGAATTGAGGCAAATAGTACCGGTCCATTGACCCTCGCCTGCTTTACATTCCGCCCTCATGAGGGACCGTTCGAACCAAATGCCGATGGCGATACCAATGCCGAGGATTATAGTAAGGCGTAGCAAGCGAAACATGAGAAGCCTTCAAGTGAATGCGCACCGCGGCGCGATCAGTGCAGTCTTGAATCATACGTATAACGCAGAGGCAGTACGGGTAAAGGGGGCTAACTGTGCACAGGCTGCGGGCGAACTCTGGCGTAGGTGTTCAAACGCCAGAGTCCTGTGCGATTATTCGGCGGCTGCTTCGTCTTCTGCTGGCGCGGAAGCCGCTTCTGCTGCTGCGGCGGCTTTAGATGCCTTCTGTTCAACACGCTCCTGGGCTTTCTTGCCCGGGGTACCTTTCTTTGGGTTGTTGCGTTCAGTCTTGGCGGTGACGCCAGCGGCTTCCAGCATACGTGCGACACGATCTGTTGGTTGGGCGCCTTGACCGATCCAGTGCTGAATGCGTTCCACATCCATTTTTACGCGCTCTTCGCTATCTTTGGCCAGCAATGGGTTATATGTGCCCAGCTTTTCGATAAAACGGCCATCGCGTGGCATGCGGCTGTCAGCGGCAACGATGCGGTAGAATGGGCGCTTTTTAGAACCACCCCGGGCGAGACGAATTTTCATGGACATGAGTGTATTTCCTTTAGTTTAGCAAAGAAGCATGGGGTAAGCCCCAGCCTATGATTGGTGTTGTTTGTGGTGCTGAATGACTTCAGCGATGATGAAGTTCAGAAACTTCTTGGCGAATTCGGGATCGAGGTCAGCCTCTTTCGCCAAATCTTCGAGCCGGGTGATCTGGTTTGCTTCGCGATCCGGATCAGACGGGGGAAGGTCATGTTCGGCTTTGAGTTTCCCCACGGCCTGAGTATGTTTAAACCGCTCGCCCAAGGTGTAGACCAAGATGGCATCGAGGCGGTCGATTGATGCGCGGTGATCTTTCAGCACCTCCGCGGCGCGGGCGACAGGATCGGTCATGCGGCGGTTCCTTTAGTAGTGCGGTACGGCGCACGCGCCGGCGTGGGGAGCCTCCGGCGGGAGTTTTTCTGGCAAAATGAAATAAGGCTCATTTCTTTTTACCGAATCCGGAAAGGCCGCCGGGTAACCCTGCACCACCACCAAAACCACCTAGATTGCCAGGGAGTTTGCCGCCCATTTGCTTGGCGGCGGCTTCAAGCGCCTTTGGGTCCCTCTGCGAGGGGTCCATACCGCCCATCCCTTTCGCGCCACCGCCTAGCATGCCTTTCATCGCTTGCTTGAGCATGCCGCCTTTGCCCATCTTTTTCATCATATCGCCCATTTGACGGTGCATTTTCATCAGCTTGTTCAGCTCGCTAACTTCAATGCCTGCACCTTTGGCGATGCGTTTTTTGCGCGAGGCTTGAAGGAGCGCGGGGTTTGCACGCTCTTTCTTGGTCATGGATTGGATAAGGGCGATCTGGCGTTTGAGTATCTTATCGTCGAAGCCAGCATCTTCAACTTGCTTGGCCATTTTCCCCATGCCCGGCATCATGCCCATCATGCCTTGCATGCCGCCCATCTTAAGCATTTGTTCGAGCTGCATTTTCAGGTCGTTCATGTTGAACTGACCCTTCGCCATGCGGCGCATCATCTTTTCGGCTTGCTCGGCCTCAATGGTCTCTTGCGCTTTTTCAACCAGGGCGACGATGTCACCCATGCCAAGGATACGGCCGGCGATTCGTTCGGGTTCAAAGGTTTCGAGCGCATCCATCTTTTCGCCCAAGCCGACGAATTTGATGGGTTTGCCGGTGACGGCGCGCATGGAAAGCGCAGCGCCGCCGCGGCCGTCGCCATCCATGCGGGTCAACACGACGCCGGAGATGCCGATACGATCGTTAAAGTTTTCAGCCGTTTGCACGGCGTCTTGTCCGGTTAATCCGTCAACCACCAGCAGGGTTTCCCGAGGATTGGCGACATCGCGGACAGCTTCGACCTGTTGCATCAGCTCTTCGTCGATGGAAAGACGGCCCGCTGTGTCGAGCATGTAAACATCATAACCGCCCATGGCGGCCTGGGTCTTGGCGCGTTTGGCGATCTGGACAGGATTTTCGCCTTTGACAATGGGCAAGGTGTCAACGCCAATTTGCACGCCGAGGATGGCAAGTTGTTCCATGGCAGCCGGGCGGTTCACGTCAAGCGACGCCATCAGCACACGTTTGCCTTCGCGGTCTTTAAGTCGCTTGGCTAACTTGGCCGTGGTCGTGGTTTTACCTGAACCTTGGAGGCCGACCATCAGGATCGGTGCCGGTGGGTTGTCAATCTTCAGTGCACCCGGCTCGCCTTCGCCCTTGAGCGTGTCAATCAGCGCGTCGTGGACGATCTTGACGACCTGTTGGCCGGGGGTGATGGATTTGGTGACCGCTTGACCCGTAGCCTTGTCTTGCACGGCTTTGACAAAATCGCGGGCGACGGACAGGGAAACATCGGCCTCCAGCAGCGCAACGCGTACTTCGCGCAGTGCGGTTTTGACGTCTTCCTCGGACAGGGCACCCTGTTTGGTGAGGCGGTCAAAAACGCCTGACAGGCGTTCGGAGAGATTCTCAAACATGGGCCATGGCCCCCTTCGGTCGGTTGCGGTTCATCCTTAAATAGGACGCCAGCGCTTAATACACAAATGCCCCCACGGGCGTGACACGCTGGTGGGGGGCGATCTCTGGCCGCGCCAGAGACCGGAAGACATGATGCTTCCGGAGGAATGGGGGTTCTTTAGGCAAGGGGCGGGCGAGAGTCAACCCGCCCACGTTGCCGATGCGATTTTGTGGGGTCAGGCGGCCTTGGCCGCTTGGGGCAGCGCGTCTACTGCATCATTGGCCCGTGCAATCGTGCCTTCAGGATCGGTAGCCAAGGCGTCGGCTGATACGATCGTCACATCGGTCATTCCCATGAAACCTAGTACCGCTCTGAGATAGCCTGTGTTGAAATCGGCCTCAGATCCCGCTGGGACACCTCCAGATGCCATGGCGACGATCACGCGTTTGCCTTTAACCAAACCTTCGGGGCCTGCCTCGGTGTACCGAAAAGTGACGCCAACGCGTGCAACCAAGTCGATCCATGCCTTCAACGACGCTGGCACGCTGAAGTTGTAGATCGGCGCGCCGATAACAATAGTGTCGGCGGTTAAAAGTTCGGCGACCAATTTGTCGGACTCTGCCAGTGCTTCGGATTGTTCGTCGGAACGGTCTGCTTCGGGTGTGACGCGCGCAATCGCCCATGTGTGGGTGATTTGAGGCAGGGGTTCGCGCGCCAGGTCACGCACAGTAACATCGGTATCACCGAGTGTTTCGATGATGCGGTCAGTCAGGGTGCGGGTTACAGAATCTGTAGTATTCGCGGATGAATCAATGCGCAGGGTAGACATGAAATAGTGTCCTTTCGGTTCGTGTTGCTGCTGTCCTTTTAAAATGTGCTTTACTCATACGAACACAACTTGCGGAAATGCGTGGCACGTGTTCAAATTTGCACAATGGGCGCAAGGTGCTGTTGAGAGAATCTGGGATGGATAACTGGGACGAGATTAAGACTGCCTATCAGGTTGCGAGATTGGGGACTGTAAGTGGGGCCGCCGACGTGTTGGGGGTTCATCACGCGACGGTGATACGCCACATTGATGCGCTTGAAGCGCGCCTGTCGGTAAAGCTTTTTCAACGTCATGCGCGTGGTTACAAAGCGACCGAGGCGGGCGAAGATTTACTGCGGGTGGCAGAGGCGACCCATGACCAGTTCAGTCAGCT